>WFTL01000180.1 GCA_015485495.1 Planctomycetaceae bacterium | reverse complement strand
GGCGATTGGGGGGACCCTGGGGGCCGGATCGGCCGCTGCCGGATCGCGGACCGCCGGAACTGCACCTGTCCGGTGTGCCAGACGGGAAACCAGCTCCCGGGCCCGACGGACCAGGTCGCCGGGCGGGTTGGCGGGGAACTGCCCGGACAGTTCCGCGATGACCTGGTGTCCGTCGAGTACCCGATAACAGCAGTGCTGCTGCTGAAAATACCCGGATCTCGGAACGGCCACGACCTGATAACGGGGTTCCAGAACCGTTCGCAGCCAGCAAAAAACTTCGGTGTCGTGACGCAGTTCGAACATGACACGTATCAGGACGCGATTCGGGGACTGTCAACAGCGGTCGGCGAAGAAGCGACTGTGTTTCCTGAGGCATCGGTGAGGCGGTAATCGTCGATGAGCTGCCGCACGCGCTTTGCGCCCTGCCACATGAGTGCATCGATGATGGACAGGCCGGGCAGGAACCGGTCGATCGGCCCATACGGCGGAAGCCGGTGTTCCAGAAACAGCAGCCGAATGCCGTGACGCCGGAAGGCCGCCGGGTCGAACAGCCGGCGGCCTCCTGGCGGATTGATGTAGGCCGTGGCTCCCAGGTGGATCGCTGTGAGCAGCGCCCAGTCTCCTGGAGCCCGTTTCGTTCCGGTCGCGGCGGCCACGGGCAGGCCGGAGAAAAGCTGCGGACGCCAGGACAGGCCGATGTGCCGGCACGTTGCCTGCAGGCAGATCATCAGACTGTCCAGCAGCGAATCGGAAATCTGTGAAAGGCACGCGTCGAGAAACGTCATGGTGGCCTCGTAGTGAGGAGCCCGGGCCAGACGGTATTCGTCCAGACGGCGGAGAATGTCATCCTTCACCTGGTTCGGACGGGCGATCGACATATGCCGGATGGGGGTGGTGCGATCGGCGGCTGCGACCGGCAGGCGAACGTATTTCCATCCGGACGATCCGGAGCTGTGAACGCGATTGCGGTTCATCCAGCTTCGGCGCACGTACTGCGCGGTGTCGAACACCACCCATTCGTCCGTGGCCGCGATGAGGGCGAAGTATCCGAGATACGGAAAGAAATAGGGCTGCATCATGCCCAGCCGCACGCACATGTCTCCTGCTGCGTCGCCACGTCGTTTGTTCCTGCCGTTCGGCTGTCTTCGGTTCAGGGGGCGTCCGTTGTCTGTCATCGGCTGTTTGCTCAGGGGAACGTCAGCAAAGCCGGTCATCCGTCATGTCCGGAACGGGAAAAACGGGGTGTTCGGACTGCGAGCGGGGGAGAAACCGTTCGCATCGGCCGGATGTCCGGGCAGAAACGTCGCCGGACCATGGGAATGCGGCCGAATCTGCGCGGCGGACTCTTGCCGCTTCGGCAGGGCCCGCCGATCATTCCGTCACGGAATCCGGTTGGCGGAGTCCGGCTGCGGGGGGCCCGGTCCTGTGTTCTGTGAATGTTCCGGTTTCATGATGCGAACGATTCTGGCTGTCATTCTGCCGGCTGTTCTGGCCGGTTCGGTCTGTGCGGAACCCCGCCTGCGGGTGACCGGGCAGACAATGGGAACCTACTACGCCGTGACGATCGATTCGCCGGGAAACGAACTGACGGAAGACGGTCTGAGGGTTCTGGTGGAGACCCGTCTGAAGCAGATCAACGAACAGATGTCGACCTGGGACGATGCGTCCGACATTTCCCGGTTCAATCGTTCCGCATCCGTCGAGTGGCAGCCGGTCGGTTCGGATTTCGTGAATGTGGTTCAGGAGGCGCTGCGGATCTTTCGTCTGTCCGATGGTGCGTTCGATCCGACGGTGGCGCCTCTGATCGATCTGTGGGGCTTCGGAAAGGCGCCGCGCCCGGTGTCCGTGCCGACGCGTTTGCAGGTGTCGGAGGTTCTGAAACGTGTGGGAATGCAGGATGTGGAGGTACGGACGGACCCGCCGGCTGTCAGAAAACGGCGGCCCGACGTGCAGCTCAATCTGTCCGCCATTGCCAAAGGCTACGCTGTGGATGCCGTTGCCGATGTGCTGGCGCAGGCCGGGCACGATTCCTTCATGGTGGACATCGGCGGAGAAACACGGGCCGGAGCGGCGAAATCGGATGGTACGCCGTGGAAGGTGGGAATCGAAGCGGCCGACGCGTCTGCGGCACTCGATCGCAGCCGGCCGCTTCGCATTGTGCGGCTGACTGAGATGGCTTTGGCGACATCCGGAGACTACCGCAATTTCTTTCAGGCCGATGGCATCACGTACTCGCACACCATCGATCCTGTCACGGGGTACCCGGTGAAGAATCCTCCGGCGTCCGTATCCGTGCTGGCCCCGTCGTGCATGACGGCGGACGGTCTGGCCACGGCGCTGATGGTTCTGGGGCCAGAACGCGGTCTGGAACTGGCGCGGCGGGAAGGGGTGTCCGTCCTGTTTCAGTTGCGGCAGGCCGACGGGACCATCGAACTGGTCGGCAGCGGGCGGCTCGCTGGAGAAGCTAAAACCGCCGGTCCCATCGACAGGCAGGTTTCTGAAACGGTCCGGGGTCGGTCTTCGGAGTGGTGGGTTGTTTTCACCGCGGCCGGTGTCGTTTTTTTGCTGGCGGTGACCGGGATGGCCGTCGGAGTGATGCTGAACCGCAGGGCGATCACCGGAAGCTGCGGCGGCCTGGCAGCGCTGCCAGGCAGTGACGGCCGGTCGGCCTGTGAACTGTGTTCCGTGCCGCGTGAAGACTGTGTCAACGAACAGTTGCGAAAAAAGATGCAGGCTGCAGCGGCTGGGGAAACGTCCGAGGACGATTCGTGACCAGGGCCTGTCGCTGACCAGCGGCAGCAGGATCGCCTTTTTCCTGTCATTCCGGTGCCAGGGGCACTATAAGGGGAATTCCGACCGGAGCCGTTCGGCTGCTCCGCCTTCCTGCCCTGTTTTTCTGTGTGAGACGTCTTCATGATCCGATCTGCTGTTCTGCTGCTGTGTGCTGTGAGTGTTTCTGTGGTGGTGGCTGAAGACAAGGCTCCCCGCACGATTCTCGACCCGGACCAGGTGACTCCCGACTACCATGTCCAGGGAGAGTATGAAGGCCGCATCGGGGGCAATCCCTGGGGCATGCAGGTGGTGGCTCTGGGAGACGACCGGTTTCAGGCCGTTGTGTATCCCGGCGGACTGCCGGGAAAGGGATACATCGGTTTCGACCGGGTTTTCGCCGAGGGGATAACGGTGGACGGTGTGACGAAAATTTCGTCCGACAGCGGTTATGCACTCATTCAGGACGGAGAAGCAGAAATCTTCGTCAATGATGAACCCGCGGGACTGCTGAAACGGGTCGAACGACGCAGCCCGACTCTGGGGAAGGAGCCTCCGGAAGACGCCGTGGTCCTGTTCGACGGGTCGTCGGCCGAGAATTTCATCAACGGCCGGCTGATGTTCGATACACTGCTGCTGGCCGGCTGCGAGTCACGGGAAAAGTTCGGTGATCACATGCTGCACCTGGAGTTTCGGCTGCCCTACGAACCGTACGATCGCGGTCAGGAACGCGGCAACAGCGGCGTGTATCTTCAGGGCCGCTACGAAGTCCAGGTGCTCGATTCGTTCGGTCTGGAAGGGGAAAGCAATGAATGCGGCGGGATTTATTCCATTGCCCGACCGAAGGTCAACGCCTGCTTTCCGCCTTTGACGTGGCAGACGTACGACATCGATTTCACGGCGGCCGTTTACGAAGACGGCGTCAAGGTGAAAAACGCCCGTGTGACCGTTCGCCACAACGGGATTCTGATTCACAACGATCTGGAACTGAAAACGGGAACACCGGGAAAGGATCCGGAAGGCGAAGGTGACGGGCCGCTGTATCTGCAGGGACACGGCAACCAGGTGCTGTATCGCAATATCTGGGTTGTCCGGAAATGATGCCGGCCGGCACATGCGGCCGGACGTCCCATACCGTGTTTCCAGAGGGATCCGGTAAAACCGAAACCGGGCAGGCGGGTTCCAGGGTCATCACGGTGGGATGGCGGATGCAGGCGGTACGCCGCATGTCGCCCGGTTGTTGCGGGTGATTGTGGCCACCGGAGGGCGTGCGTGCTTCCGCTTCGATGGCGTGGGCAGTCCGCAGGTCGGAACCAGGAGCGGAGCGACGCCGTTCCGGCACACCGGGACACGCGTCTGTGTTGACACGAACAGGTTCCGGAACGATGCGGTGCTGTTCCGCCCGCGGAGCTTTGTGCCCTGGCGGGTCAGTGAGAACCCGACAACATGAAACCGGTTGGAACGGGGCATTCCGTCTTCCCGTCTTCGCGGGGTAAAAAGACCGATTCGATGCCGAGCCGGGATGTCTCACAGAGACACGGAGACACGGAGCCACGGAGGTGCGGTATCGGGCGGGCAGGATGACGGACGGCGGGTCGTGTTCCGGGCGGATGGCGTGCTGTGTCGGTGGCGCGTGGCGAGAGGCCGGGGTTCCGCTATAATCCGGCTTTCTACGTTTTCTTGGGGGGGGAAGCCGTCATGTCCACGACTGCCAGTGATGCTCGCAGCGATGCTGCCCGCAGCAATGCTGCCCGCAGCGATGCTGTTGTCCCGGGGACCGGGTTCACGCGGGCCCATGAACTGTTTCGGGAATCGGTGCGGAAGTTCGTCGATCAGGAAATCAATCCGTATGTCGACGAGTGGGAAGAAGCCGAAATGTTTCCGGCTCACGAAGTCTTCCGCAAAGCGGGCGATCTGGGTTTTCTGGGCCTGTCCTATCCGGAAGAGTACGGAGGGATGGGGGCTGACTACTGGTACAACATCGCGTTGTCGGAAGAGCTGGCCCGGATCAACGGCGGGTCCATTCCCATGGCCATGGGAGTGCAGACGGACATGGCGACACCCGCTCTGAATGCTCATGGTTCTCATGAACTGAAGGAGCGGTTTCTGGCTCCGGCAATCAGCGGGGAAGCGGTCTGTTCGATTGCCGTGACCGAACCGGGAGCCGGTTCGGACGTCGCGGCGATTCGCACGACGGCTGTGCGGGACGGCGATCATTACGTGATCAACGGCACGAAACTGTACATCACGAACGCCGTTCAGGCGGACTGGATCTGTGTTCTGGCCAGAACGTCTCCGGAAGGCGGGTATCGCGGCATGTCGCTGATCATCGTGCCGACGGACACGCCTGGTTTCGCGGTCACGAAGAAGCTGAAAAAACTGGGCAACTGGGCCAGCGATACGGCGGAACTGGCATTCGACAACTGCCGGGTGCCGGTGGAAAACCGCATCGGTGAAGAAGGCATGGGGTTCATCTATCAGATGGAACAGTTTCAGAACGAGCGTCTGGTCAGTTCCGCCGGCTGTGCGGCCGGGGCCGACAAGATTCTGAAGATGACCATCGAATACTGCCGGGGACGCGAGACATTCGGAAAGCCTCTGATCGAAAACCAGTGGATTCACTTTCGTCTGTCGGAACTCATCGCGGAAACCGAATTCCTTCGCCAGATGTGCTATCACTGTGTCCGCAAGATGGAAGCCGGACAGGATTTCACCCGGGAAGCGTCCATGGCCAAACTGAAAGCCGGCCGTCTGGCTCGTGAAGTGGCCGACACCTGCATGCAGTTTCACGGCGGCATGGGGTACATGGAAGAATACCCGCTGGCACGTTACTACCGCGATTCGCGGCTGTGGTCCATTGGTGCGGGAGCCGATGAAGTGATGCTGGGAATCATCGCGAAGTTCGAAGGCATTGCGCCGGGCCGATGACTCCGCTTCTGCTTCCCGTCTCCACGACGGCATCTGCCGGGAGACCCGGCTGTTCTCTTCTGCGGTGAACTGTCATGACCGAACCGGTGCGTATCGCGAACTGTTCCGGGTTCTACGGAGACCGTTTCTCGGCCGCTCAGGAAATGATCGAAGGCGGTCCCGTGGATTTTCTGACGGGGGATTACCTGGCTGAGCTGACCATGATGATTCTGTGGAAGGCTCGTCAGAAGGACGCATCCCGCGGATATGCCGTGACGTTTCTGAAACAGATGGAGCAGGTTCTGGGGACCGCTCTGGATCGCGGCATCCGCATTGTCACCAACGCCGGCGGTCTCAATCCGGCCGGTCTGGCCGGAGAACTGCGCCGTCTGGTCGAACGGCTGGGGCTGCAGGCGAAGGTGCTGCACATCGAAGGCGACGATCTGCTGCCCCGGCTGAACGATCTGCAGCGTCAGGGACACCCGTTGCGGCATCTGGACACGGGCCGTCCGCTGTCGGATCTGCAGGTGACCCCTGTGTCGGCCAATGCGTACCTGGGCTGCTGGGGCATCGTGGAGGCTCTGGAACGGGGGGCCGACGTGGTGGTCTGTCCGCGGGTGACGGATGCGTCCGTCGTCGTCGGTCCGGCGGCCTGGCATTTCGGCTGGAAGCGGGACGACTGGGATCGTCTGGCCGGAGCGGTCGTGGCGGGGCATGTCATCGAATGCGGCACACAGTGCACCGGCGGCAACTATGCGTTCTTTCAGGACGTTCCGGGTCTGGAACACCCCGGGTTTCCTCTGGCGGAAATCCAGGAAGACGGATCATCGGTGATCACCCGGCATGAAGGGACCGGAGGGCTGGTGTCCGTGGGAACGGTGACGGCGCAGCTTCTGTATGAAATCGCCGGTCCGCAGTACGCCAATCCGGACGTCGTGGCGCGTTTCGACACGATCCGGATCGAGCAGCAGGAGCCGGACCGGGTGCGGCTGTCCGGCATTCGCGGAGAACCGGCTCCGACGGACATGAAAGTCTGTCTGAACTATCTGGGGGGCTATCGCAATGAAATGGAGTTCGTTCTGACGGGGCTGGACATTCCGGAAAAAGCCGCGCTGGTGGAACGAACCCTGCGCCGGGAACTCGACACCGATGCGTTTGACGAATTCAGCGTGATTCTGGCGGATACCGCTCGTCCGGATGCTTCGGTGAATCGCGAAGCGACGTCCCGGCTGAAAGTGACTGTCAAAAGCAGTCGCCCGGAAGTCGTGGGACGTGCCTTTTCCGGGAAGCTTGTGGAACTGGTTCTGGCCAGTTATCCGGGGCTGTTTCTGACAACGCCGCCTGGAGACGCCCGGCCGTTCGGCGTCTACTGGCCCACGCTTGTTCCCGCGACGGTGCCCGACCATGTGGTCGTTCTGGAAGACGGGACCCGGGTGGACATTCCTCCGACGTCGGCGGAGTCCGCCGCAGATCCGGTGACTGTTCCGCCGTCCGAAACAGTTCCCGTTCCCGAAGGACCGGTTCGCAGGGTGCCTCTGGGCCGCGTTTTCGGAGCGCGTTCCGGCGATAAAGGGGGCAACGCGAATGTGGGAATCTGGGCGCGGACGGATGACGCCTGGGCCTGGCTGGTGAATCGGCTGACGGTGGATCACTTTCGGGCTCTGCTGCCGGAAGCGGACGGCCTGGAAGTGCAGCGGTACGAATTTCCCAACCTGCGTTCTCTGAACTTCGTGGTCGTCGGTCTTCTGGGGGAAGGGGTTGCTTCCTCCGTCCGCTTCGACCCTCAGGCCAAGGGCCTGGGAGAGTATCTGCGATCGCGGCTGGTCGATCTTCCGGAATCGCTGCTGTCAGTCGGATGACGCATCGGATTCGTCCGCAGGAACCACGAAACTCATGTGCATTTCGATATGTCGGAGCTGGAACTGGTCGGTTTCTTCGGGAGTCAGTTTTCCCAGCAGCGGACTGGGAGCCCGCTGTGATTCCGTTCGGGCTCGCTGAACAGCAGCGCGGAACAGTTCCAGGCCTTCGGCGACGGATGTTTCTTCCGGCAGCAGAGACCGGGCGCGTTTCGGGAGACGGAATCCGGGCGACAGGGTTCGGGTCAGCATCCGTTTTTTGAGAAACAGCCGGGCCAGCAGGCGGATGGGAGCGGGAGCTTTCAGGGAACTGCCGTCGATGGTCATGTTCACGGTTTTGGCCAGATGTCTGAGAATCTGTCCGTAGCTCCAGTTGCCCAGCGTACGAACCGGGATGGCCGCCAGGCGTTCGGCATCGGCCAGAGCCTCGTCGTACGAATCGTAATGCACGCGGCGGCGGCCGGAGACCGCCTTTGTATTGATCTCAGCGGACGTCATGGACATGCTTTCGGCAGGAAGGAAGCGGACGACCGGCGGCGTGGTCCCGATTGGCGTTTACTGTAACAGTCCGCGTGAGGAATGATCGCGTCGGAATCCGGCATTTCGGCCGGGTTTTTGAAGGAAGGACGGAAATCAACGTGATTCGATCGCCTGCTGATTCGGCATTCGGTGAAAGGCCCCGCGTGTCGGCCGTGGTTCTGGACATGGATGGTCTCATGCTGAACACCGAAGATGTGTTCGATCTGGCCGGCCAGGAACTGCTGGCTCGGCGCGGCATGGACATGACGGACGCCATCCGGCACCGCATGATCGGCCGCCGGCCGCAGGAAGCGTTCGCCGCAATGAAGGAAGTGACGGGGATTCCGGATGCCATCGAAGATCTGATGGAAGAAACCCGCCGTCTGTTCGCCGAATATGCCGAACAGTCGCTGTCGTGCATGCCGGGGCTGGCCGATCTGCTGCAGGAGGCCGTGGCGGCCGGGATTCCGCGGGCGGTGGCCACGTCGTCTCCGCGGCGCTACATGGAAGATCTGCTGAATCGATTCGACCTGCTGCCATTCTTCCAGACCACTCTGACGGCCGAAGACGTCACCTGCGGCAAACCGCATCCGGAAATCTATCTCACCGCCGCCCGGCGTCTGGGGGTTTCTCCACCTTCGATGCTGGTTCTGGAAGACAGCGAAGCGGGCACCCGCGCCGCGGCGGCAGCCGAGGCGTTCGTTGTGGCTGTGCCGAATCGGCACACGGCCGACGGAGACTTCAGCATGGCACGGTTCGTGGCCGACAGTCTGCACGATGACCGCATCCTGTCTCTGATCGGCGATGCGGCTGCCGGCCGGTAAGGGACACAGTGGATCGTCGTCGCAGATTCTGCCGACCGATGTCGACTGACGCCGGCCGATGACCGGTCAGTGCAGAATGATGGGGGTCGGAGTGAAGCCGATGACCAGAAAACTGAGCGTCAGCCAGCCGATGATGTGGCGTGTTGTTCCCAGAGGCACGGTGTCGTCGCGTGTCGGCGGATGACGGACTCCTGTCATCATGACCAGCAGCAGCATGAGGACGTAAGAAAAGGATCCGGTCAGATACATGGCCGCCAGCCCGGCGACGATCAGTCCCATGGCCAGCCAGTGGGCGGCTTTGCCGAGCATCGTGTAGGTCAGGTGCCCGCCGTCGAGCTGTCCGACGGGGAGCAGGTTGAGGGCGGTGATGAACACGCCCACCCAGCCGGCCATGGCCGGACCGTTCATGTACAGCATCTGGCCATCTGCGACGGGACCATGAATCCAGGCGATCATCCACTGGATAAGCAGCGGTTCTCCGAATTCCTGGACGCCGTGCGGAAGGATGACATCAATGTAGGACGAACGGATTCCCAGGTACAGAACCGGCAGTGTCACGGCCAGTCCGGCCAGAGGTCCCGTGACGGCGATGTCGAACATCTGACGGCGATCTGCCACGCCGCGCCCCTGAGCGATGACGGCTCCCATCGTTCCGAAAGGCGGCAGAGGCAGAGGAATGAAGAACGGGTAGGTAGCCGGGACGCGGTATCGAACGGCCTGCAGAAAGTGGCCCAGTTCATGGCACAGCAGAATGAGCATCAGGGGGCCGCTGTAGGTGAAGCCCTGCCAGAGGAATTTCAGGTATCCTTCCTGGAAGGACAGCGGCCGTCCGTTTTCGATGAACCACAGCCGGTGTTCTCTCACCAGAGCGTCCGCGATCTGTTCGTCCAGCAGTCCCGGAAACAGGGCCAGCGGAGCGAAACCGGATCCCACCAGCGTCGTTGTGACCAGGGTGGCGAGGAACAGAAGCACGCTCAGCCGCAGCTGCCGCCGTCGCCGTTTTCGATACCAGGCGTGGCGTTCCGCCATGACATCGGCTTCTGAGGGCCAGTCTGCAGCGGGAAGGCCGGTCGCCGGGATGGCCGGCAGAGGAAATGAATGGGAAGGACCGTCGTCAGTCATTCTGCAGGGGCCGGACAGGGATTCTCAAAGAGGAAGGCTGAACAGGCTGTGGCATGAACGCCCGATGTGGGTGCTGATGGAAAGCGACCTTACTGTAACGGATTGAAGAGCCGGACACGAATCGGGAATCGGTCGCACGGGACGGGTTCCTGGGTTCTGCAGGATGATTTCTTTGTGCGATCGGCAGATGTGGTGAGGCAGAGCAGATTCTACAATGGCGTCATGAAAGCGGCTGTTTTCGATGAGTTTCGCGGTCCGATCCGGGTTCAGACTGTTCCGGTTCCGGAATGTCCGGACGATGGAGCCGTGATTCGCGTGGCCGCCTGCGGCATCTGTCGCAGCGACTGGCACGGCTGGATGGGGCACGATCCGGACATCCGTCTGCCCCATGTGCCCGGCCACGAACTGGCCGGAACGGTTGCCTGTGCGGGAAGCGGCGTTCGCAGATGGTCGGAGGGGGACCGGGTGACGGTGCCGTTCTGCTGTGGGTGCGGAATCTGCGAACCGTGCCGGCGTGGTCACACGCATATCTGTCATGAGTACACGCAGCCGGGCTTCACGCAGTGGGGTGCTTTCGCGGAGTATGTGGTCATTCGGCATGCGGACGTGAACCTCGTGGCTCTGCCGGACTCGGTCGGTTTTTCCGCGGCGGCGTCTCTGGGCTGCCGATTTGCGACAGCGTTTCGCGGCATCGTGACGCAGGCCCGGCTCCAGCCGGGCCAGACGCTGGCAGTGTTCGGATGCGGGGGAGTCGGGCTGTCGGCCGTGATGATCGGGGCGGCGGCCGGAGCCCGGGTGGCGGCTGTGGATGTGCGCGATGAGCGGCTGGAGGCTGCGGCGGCTGCGGGGGCCGACGTGGTGGTCGATGGCCGCTGCTGTGATCCGGTGCGGACGATTCGGCGGGAAACCGACGGCGGAGCCGACGTGGCGGTGGACGCGCTGGGCAGTCGGGACACCTGTCGGCAGTCCGTTTTGTGTCTGCGGCGGCATGGCCGGCAGGTTCAGATCGGGCTGACTCTGGGGCCGGATGCGGATCCGTCGGTCCCCATGAGCCGGGTGGTGGCGTTCGAACTGAAGCTGATCGGCAGTCACGGCATGCCGGCGGTCGGGTATCGTCCGATGCTGGAGATGATCGAATCGGGCCGGCTGCAGCCGGAGCGGCTCATCAGCAGCGAGCTGTCTCTGGAAGACGGGGCGGAGTACCTGACCAGGATGGATGCGTTTCCGGGACGGGGGCCGGCCGTGATTCGGTTTTCGTGACACGGTTGTGGCGCTGCAGTTGCAGGGGAAAGCGATCGGGCCGGTCCGGTGCAGGCATTGACCGGTTTTCGTGTGTTCCAATACACTGGTATTTCAAAGACTTAGGTCGAATGCTGGTGGGGCGGAGCCGGACTTTCGGCTGCCTTTGTGGCAGCCAACAGACATGTGAACATCACCTATGGAATTTCTTGAGCGCGTCGGCGACTTTTTTTCCGCGGCGACCAGCAAATTTGAGCGCGGCCTGACCGGTCTGCTGGGGTCATCGAATGAGCGGCGGATCCGGAATCTCGGCTTTGTCCGCGACAGGCAGGGCAACACGACGATCACTCCCGGGTCGCTTCTGGACCATATCAATTCGCTGGAGCCGGAATGGCAGAAGAAGACCGATTCCGAACTGAAGGAAACGGCGGATCGGTTTCGGGCTCGTCTGAAGGCCGGCGAAACACTGGATGACCTGCTGCCGGAAGCCTTTGCGGCCGTTCGGGAGGCGGGGCGCCGTTTCCTGCGGATGCGGCATTACGATGTGCAGATCATCGGAGGCTACATTCTGCACAACGGAATGATTGCCGAAATGGTGACCGGCGAAGGAAAAACGCTGGTGGCCACCCTGCCCTCCTTCCTGAATGCTCTGGCCGGCAAAGTGCACGTCGTGACGGTGAACGACTATCTGGCGCGTCGCGACATGGAATGGATGGGCACGATCCATCTGAATCTGGGGCTGACGATCGGAGCCATCCAGTCGGAGATGGGGCCGCAGGAGCGGCAGAAGCATTACGCCTGCGACATCACGTACGGAACCAGCAATCAGTTCGGGTTCGACTATCTGCGGGACAACATGAAGCCGCACCGCAGTCTGCAGGTCCAGGGGCCTCTGGATTACGCGATTGTCGACGAAATCGACAACATTCTGATCGACGAAGCGCGGACGCCGCTGATCATTTCCGGTCCGGCACATGACAATCTGGACAAGTACCCGAAGGCGAATTCCATCGCCCGCCAGCTGCGCCGCGACATCGATTTCGAAGTCAAGGAAAAGGAACACACCTGTCATCTGACGGAAGAAGGCGTCCGGCGTGCGGAGGAACTGGCCGGCGTGGACAGCTTCTACACGGCAGGAAACATGGAATGGCCGCATCTGATCGACAATGCGCTGCGGGCCCATCATCTGTACAAACGCGATGTGCACTACGTCGTGGAACGCGGCGAAATCATCATCATCGATGAAAACACGGGCCGCAAAATGGAAGGGCGGCAGTGGAGCGACGGGCTGCATCAGGCTGTCGAAGCGAAGGAAGGCGTCCGCATCAAGGAGGAATCTCAGACACTGGCTACCATCACGCTTCAGAACTACTTCAAGCTGTACGGCAAGCTGGCCGGTATGACGGGAACGGCCATGACGGAAGCGGAAGAGTTCTGGAAGATTTATCACCTGGATGTGGTGGCCATTCCGCCCAATCGGCCTCTGAGGCGGATCAATTATCCCGACAACGTGTACGGCACGGAAAAAGAAAAATGGACCGCGGTTGTTCAGGAAGTGAAGGAAGTCCATGAAACCGGACGTCCCGTTCTGGTGGGCACGACGTCCATCGAAACATCAGAACTGCTCAGCGGAAAACTGACCCGCGCCGGCATCCGCCACAATGTGCTCAATGCGAAGCACCACGAACGCGAAGCGGAAATCGTGGCTCAGGCCGGACGGCGGGGGGCGGTGACCATCGCGACGAACATGGCCGGCCGCGGAACCGACATCATTCTCGGTGGAAATCCCGAATTCTTCGCCTGGCAGGAACTGAGCAAAACCTACGAATCGCGTCTGGATGTTCCCAAGGTCGAATGGGATCGTCTGACCGAAGAAATCGCCGAACGGGAAGGGATGAAGGCGGAAGCCGAGGAGGTCCAGAAACTGGGCGGGCTGCATGTGATCGGTACGGAACGTCACGATTCCCGGCGGATCGACCTGCAGCTTCGCGGGCGGGCCGGCCGTCAGGGCGACCCGGGTTCCAGCCGCTTTTTCATCTCGCTCGATGACCGGCTCATGCGGCTGTTTGCGGGCGATTTCGTCAAACGCATCATGCAGATGGCAGGACTGAAGGAAGGAGAACCCATCGTCAGCCCCATGCTCACCCGCCGCGTGGAAGGGGCGCAGAAGAAAATCGAAGAACGCCACTTCGATCAGCGCAAGAATCTGCTCGAATACGATGAGGTGATGGACGAGCAGCGCAAGCGGACGTATTCCTGGCGTCAGCGGATTCTGGATGGTGCGGACTGCCGGGAACTGCTGCTGGACATGATGGATGAGCAGATCGCATCGTGGGTGCATCGCTTTCTGGGAAGCAGTTATCGCGAAAAGTCGATTGCCGAATGGGCCGAACAGAAACTGCATGTCCACGTGGAACCGCGCGATGTGCAGGGCATGAATCGGGAACAGCTCGAAGTCTGGCTGAAGGAGGAAGCGGAACGGCAGACGGACGGACTGATCCACGAACAGCTCGAAGTGCATCTGCCGGACGATGAAGAACTGCATGACCAGTGGAACTGGGTGGCTCTGTGCAAATGGGCCAATCGTCAGTACGGGCTGAATCTGAACGAACGGGACCTGAAGAAGGTCGGCCGGGAGAACCTGCATCAGTTCCTGTACGAACAGGCCTGCCGTTCCTTCGAACGGTGGGATCTGAGCGATCTGGATGCCCTGCTGGATCCGGCGTATGAGTACCGGTCGCTCAGCGGCTGGGCGGCTCACCATTTCACGCTGCAGATCGACCCGGATGAACTGGCCCGCATGGAACCTCCGGAAATCGAGGAACTTTTGAAGCGGCAGGTGCGGGAAAAGTACGACGAAAAAGAAGTCACCTTTCCGGTGTCGGTGGGACTCAGCAAATTCCTGTCCGGAGACGGACAGCACGGTGAGAAGTACAACCGGGAAGCGCTGGCCCGCTGGGCCGGCACGCGGTTCCGCCGCAGTTTCGATCCCGCCACGTGGGCATCCATGTCGGCCAGGGACATTGAAGAGCTGATGCTGACGACCAGCCGGGACTACCTGTCAGAACGTCCGGATTCGCGTCTGGTGGAAGCCCGTCTGGCGGAGCTGCTGCCCGATTCTTCCAACGACGCTGTGACGGTGACGGAGGATCAGGCGAAGGCGGTGGCCGAATGGGCGGAATCGGATCTGCGCTGGACGGTGGACGTCGACAAACTGAAGGAACTGAAACCGGCCGAAGCCCGGCGTCAGTTCATGCAGAGCCTGCAGCAGACGTTCCGGCCGGAACTGCATCAGACCGAACGTTCCATTCTGCTGAATTTTCTGGATACGGCCTGGAAGGAACACCTGTATTTCATGGGCCATCTGCGCCAGGGCGTCAGCTTTGCCGGCTATGCTCAGAAGGATCCCAAGACGGAATACAAACGGGAAGGACGACGGGCCTACATCGAAATGTGGAATCGTGTTGCCGAACAGGCCACGCAGACGATTTTCCGGCTGGAAAAGGAAAGTCCCGAATTCGTCGGGTCTTTGTGGGAAGTCACGGCCACACAGCACGACATCGCACCGCCGGACGACCCGGCCGGCGATGCGGTCGACGGAGGCCGGCCGGAACCTGGTGAACCGGACAGGCCCGTCGCGCCCATCGTGAACAAACGGCCCAAGATCGGACGGAACGATCCGTGTCCCTGCGGAAGCGGAAAAAAATACAAAAAATGCTGCGGGAAATGATGCACCGGTCGGACGTGGTGGACGCGTCCGGCGTTCGGTGGAATCGGCCCGGTTCTGAAATGGCCCGGTTCTGAAACGGACAGGCCGCATCGAACGGAAACCACGCGCCGGCTGTTCTGTGAACGGAGTCTCATGATCTGGCTGCTCAACATCCTGTACCTGTCGGCTCTGCTGCTGGTGGCTCCTGTTGCCGTCTGGAAAATGGTGCGTCACGGACGCTACCGCAGGGGGCTGCCGGAGAAACTGCTGGGACGTCTGCCGCGCATCGATGATTCCCGCCCGGTCGTGTGGTTTCACGCGGTGAGTGTGGGGGAAGTGCTTCAGCTTCAAAAAGTCGTGCAGCGCTTTCAGGAACAGACAGCCGGGCGTTATCGGGTTGTGGTCACCACGTCCACAGACACCGGTTACGATCTGGCCGTGAAACGGTTTGCGGATGCGACGGTCACCTGGCTGCCTCTGGATTTTTCCTGGTCGGTGGCCGCGGCGCTCCGGCGGGTCCGCCCCGTCATGGTGGTTCTCATGGAACTGGAACTGTGGCCCGTGCTGCTGACGCTGTGTCAGCGGCGGGGGATTCAGACGGCTCTGATCAACGCCCGGATCGGCGAACGCAGTTTTCGCGGCTACTTTCGGGTGCGCCGTCTGCTGCGGCCGCTGCTGCAGAATTTTTCCGTGATGGCTGCTCAGTCGAACGATTATGCAGAGCGCCTCATTCGTCTGGGAGCGGATCGCGGCACCGTGACGGTCACCGGGTCGGTCAAATTCGACGGCGTGCCGACCGACCGCAGTGCCCCGGCGGTGCAGCGTCTGAAGAAGCTGTTCGCCATTTCGGACCGGCAGCCGGTGCTGATCGCCGGCAGCACTCAGGACCCGGAAGAAGCTCTGGCAGTCGATGTGTGGCAGAAGCTGCGAGACGACCATCCGGACCTGCGGCTGGTGATCGTTCCCCGGCACCGGGAACGATTCGATGCGGTCGCCGCCCTGCTGACGGATCGGAACGTGCCGTTCCGTCGCCGTTCGGAACTCACAGAGGAAAGACCGGCCGATGTGTCCGACGTGATTCTGCTGGATACGATCGGAGAACTGGGAAGCTGCTGGGGCCTGGCTGATGTGGCCTTCGTGGGCGGCACATTCGGAAGCCGCGGCGGACAGAACATGCTGGAACCGGCCGCCTGGGGAGCGGCTGTGCTGTTCGGGCCGAACACCTGGAATTTTCAGGACATCGTGATGCGCCTGCTGGAACACGATGCGGCCATTCAGATGCAGCGTCCGGAAGAACTGGCCGGGCACGTGAAACGTCTGCTGGAAGATACGGCTGCCCGGCGGCGCCTCGGCCAGGCGGCTCAGCAGTTCATCCGGTCTCAGGCCGGCGCCGTGGACCGGACGGTGCGGCTGCTGACGGACCGTCTGGCTGCAGAACAGGAAACGGCCGGCCGTGGCCGGGCGTGTCGGGCGGCCTGAGCGGGCTGACGGGCGGCCACCTGGTGCGCCGGGGCCGGAAAGGTGTTCAGCAGATGCGCGGAAGCTGTTCGCCGATGGGGAGCGTGATCACCCGTGTGGCTCCGATGGCCGTCCGGCCGACGACCATGCCCGCGTGATCGGACACGACGGTCCCGACGACCGCGGCCCGGCTTCCCTGTTCGAAGGACTGCATCACCTGAATGAGGGCATCGGCGGTGTCGGCCGGAGTGATGCAGACGAGCCGGCCTTCGCAGGCGACCAGCAGCGGATCCAGCCCCAGCATCTCGCAGGCGGACTGGACGGTGTCATTGACCGGCAGGCGGGTTTCTTCGAGGACGATGCCGCAGCGGGAGGCAGAGGCGATTTCGTTGAGGCTGGCAGCCAGACCGCCGCGTGTGGGATCGCGCAGCACATGGATGTCCGGGCATTCGGAGATCATGGCGGACACCATGTCGTTCAGAGGGGCACAGTCGCTGACGATTTCCGCGTCGAACTCGAGGCCTTCACGCACGCTCATGACGGCCATGCCATGATCGCCGATGGTGCCGCTGACGATCACGGCGTCTCCCGGGACCGCCCGGTCCGGAGCGATGTCGATGCCGTCCGGAACGATGCCGATGCCGGCGGTGCTGATATAGCAGCCGTCGCCGTGCCCCCGGTCGACGACTTTGGTGTCTCCTGTGATGATGCGGACCCCTGCCTTCTCCGCCGCAGCACCCATGTCATCGGCAATGCGTTTCAGGTCGGCTGTGGAAAACCCTTCTTCCAGAATGAAGGCGGCACTCAGGTGAATCGGATCGGCGCCGGACATGGCCAGATCGTTCACCGTGCCGTTGACGGCCAGGTGGCCGATGGAACCGCCGGGAAAGAACAGAGGCCGCACGACATGAGAGTCCGTGGAAAACGCCAGACGGCCTCCGTGTGCCGAAAACACGGCCGAATCTCTCAGCGCACCGGATTCCCCGGGCCGGCCGAATGCGGGGAGAAAGATCTGTTCGACCAGTTCGGCCGAAAGCACGCCGCCGCCGCCGTGTCCCGGCACGATGCGGGGATAGTCGGTCAGCGGTACCGGACAGTTCGGTCCGTGGAACGGAACGGCGGAAGTTTCCGGAGAACCGATGGGTGGATCTGACATCAAAAGGGGTTTCCTGGGAATCGATCGGGTTCCCGGCCCGCCTCTTCACGGAACGGCGCGCCCTGCTCTGCAGCACTGTCAGGAGCGGCCGGAGGAGGCGGGTTCGAGAGCCACGAACCGACCATAATTGTAATATGCGGCACAGGCGCCTTCGCTGGACACCATGGTGGCTCCCAGAGGCGTTCGCGGAGTGCACTCGCGTCCGAAGGCTTCGCACTGGTCGGGACGAATGGTTCCCTGCAGAACTTCTCCGGCCCGACACCGATCCGACTCGCAGGTCTGGATGTCGTCCGCGGGGAATCGGTATTCGGCATCGAAATCCCTCCAGGTGTCCGAAAGCTTCCAGCCGCTGCGGGGAATCACGCCGATTCCCCGCCAGCCTCGGTCCGTGACCTGGAAGACTTCATCCAGCACCGCCTGAGCGGCCGTGTTGCCCTGTTCGGACACGACGCGGGCGTAGGCGTTTTCCACGAATGCCTGTCCGTTTTCGAGCTGGACGACGGCCCGGCGGATACCTTCCAGAATATCGAGCGGTTCGAAGCCGGTGACGACAATGGGAACGCCGTACTGTTCGCACAGAGGCGGATACTGTCGGAATCCGGTGACGCAGCACACATGTCCGGCTGCAAGAAATGCATTCACGCGGCATCCAGGAGCCCTCATGATGGCTTCAATGGCCGGCGGGACGAGCACATGGGAAACCAGCATCGAAAAGTTCGACAGCCCCCGCCGGGCGGCGATCTTCACGGCCATGGCGTTGGCCGGAGCCGTTGTTTCGAAACCGATGGCGAAAAACACGACTTCCCGGTCCGGGTTGTCCTGAGCGATCGTCACCGCATCCAGCGGGGAATAGACCAGCCGGACATCGCCGCCGGCGGCCCGAATGCGGAACAGATCGTCTTTCGATCCCGGCACACGCAGCATGTCTCCAAACGAACAGAAAATGACTTCGGGACGGGCAGCGATGGACAGAGCACGGTCGATCATTTTCAAAGGCGTGACGCACACCGGACAGCCGGGACCGTGAATCATGGTGATTTCATCCGGCAGAATCTGATCGATTCCGTTGCGGATGATGGAGTGCGTCTGGCCGCCGCAGACCTCCATGATGGACCACGGACGGGTGACCAGACGGCTGATTTCATCGGCCAGACGGCGGCACTTCTGTCCGTCGCGGTATTCGTCGAGATACTTCACGGGATGCTCCTTCCGGTTCGGGGACTGCGGCGGGTCGAATGGCGGCGTGAGTCATCGGGGCGTCGGTGCGGACGAGGAACGGGTGTCGGAAGATGTTCGCTGCATTTCTTCCAGTTCTTCTTCCAGAAGTCCCAGTTCATCGAAGGTCTGCAGCGTTTTTTGAGCCGATTCTTCGTCGATGCGGCTGATGGCGAACCCGACGTGCACGATCGTGTATTCACCCACCTGCAGATCCGGCAGGTACGCCAGGCAGACATCTCGAACCACACTGCCGAATCGGACGCGGCCCATGCGGGTTCCCGCCTCGTCATAGATTTCTTCCACACATCCGGGGACAGCAAGGCACATGGTTTTCGTTCCTGTTGAATCGGTTTCTGCTGGTTCTGTGTTTCGAGTGTGGATTCGGTGCCGTGTCGTCATTCAGAGGCCGGGCGCCGGGGATGCCGAATCCGGAGACACCGTCGTGACGGACGCATCGCCGCCGGTGGCGGCCGCTTCCGCATACTCCAGAATCTCCCGGCAGTCCCACAGCACGACGCGATTGTTTCCGGAATCGGCGACCGCCAGAATTCCCTGATGAAAACGGATGCCGTAGGGCCAGCACAAAGTCGTGCTGTCCACGGCGTCCCATCGGTTTTCCCCGTTGCCGGAAAAATCCGTCTGTCCGATGACATTCATGGCCGGTGCCGAACACATCTGTTCCACAGGCATTCTCCAGAACAGAATACGATTGTTGGCGGTGTCGGCGACAGCCAGAACACGTCCGCACACATCGGCGGCATAGGGAAATCGCAGTTTCTGAGCACCCGGGGCGGTGTACGGCAGTTCGTCGGCTGAAGTGAAGCTGTCCTGACCGAGAACGAAGTCGGCCGGCATATCGTGCTGCGGCGTTCGGTGCCAGCCGAGCACACGATGGTTGCCGGCATCGGCCACCAGTAACTGCCCCCGCCATCCGGTCACGTCATGCGGCCAGCGAAAGGAATCCGAACGGACCGGCCCGCCGCGATTTTCTTCCATCGATCGGTCGTCCGGCTGGCCCAGCACGCCGTCGGCCGGCCGATCGGTACGCGGCAGTCCGTCCCAGAACAGAAGACGCCGATTGCCTGTGTCGGTGACGTAAAACCGATTGTCGATCCAGGCGATTCCGTAGGGCCAGTAGAACCCGTTTCGGGAAGGACGGGAGCCGCGGTTCGTTTCCACATCATGCAGGGTCGGCTGGCCCAGTGCAAAATCCGGCGGCGTGTCGGACTGCCGGGGAACCGAGTTCCAGAAAAGGATGCGGTGGTGCCAGGCATCGGCCACGATCAGCGTGTCGTCGACAATCGTCACGCCGACGGGAAGGTGGACGCCGTTGTCCGGACCCCGGCGCCCGGCGGCCGGGCCTTCCGATGCGAAATCCGGCTGTCCCAGGACCACATCGGCCGGCGTGTCGTCGGCGTCCGGTACCGAATGCCAGATCAGAATCCGGTGATTTCCGGAATCGCAGACGACCAGCCGACGGTCATCCAGCCAGACGCCGCGGGGAGCATACATGGTGGCAGCGGTCGGAGACGCATCCGGAAGGGCCAGTCCAAATGGTGAGGCCGCTCCCAGCCGAACGAGTGGCCGGCCCAGGCACAGGGATGTCTGAGCGGGCACGTGGTCGGCAGGCGGTTCGTTCTGCGATATCCGAACCACCGGAATGTCAGACGGCGAATCAGCAAAGCATGACATGGCACTCAGATGCTTTCACGAGGGGCGGACCCAGATGCGGCCGTCTTCGATTCGCAGCGGGAATGGTTCCATCTGGCACTGCGGAGC
The DNA here is from genome assembly GCA_015485495.1 of Planctomycetaceae bacterium. Taxonomy (GTDB): domain Bacteria; phylum Planctomycetota; class Planctomycetia; order Planctomycetales; family Planctomycetaceae; genus S139-18. The sequence goes on along the minus strand of WFTL01000180.1, from coordinate 28,974 downwards.
CGAAAAACATTCTCCGGACTCACCGTCGAATCGGAAGCCATGCCAGGGACAGGTGAGCGTATCGGTTTCCGGATCGAAAACGGCATTGTCCAGGGGCAGGCCCTGGTGAGCACACGCGTTTCTCCAGGCCCGCAGTCCCTTGCCAGACGGCACCAGCAGAACGGACGTGCCGTCCGCTTCGAAAACGAAGGGGCCTTCATCCGTCAGCTCGCTCACCAAAGGTCCCGGAACCCATCCATGGGTGTCTTCGGGATCAGGAGACAGTTTCAGCGGTACCAGAGGAGCTGTTTCATCGGGGACGACTTCCACCCGTTCGATTTCCGGAATGTGTTCCTTCAGGGCTTCTTCAACGGTGCTGTGCAGCGTCACGGAAGACATGGAACAGCCGCTGCAGTTTCCGGAAAGCTGCACGAGAACCGTGCTGCCGCGGACATCGACCAGGCGGACATCTCCCCCGTGAGACTGCAGATACGGCCGAACCATTTCAATCACCCGGCTGACCTGCGTGGTGCGATCCGGACGCACCAGACCGTGCATCGTGAACAGGGCGTACACGGCCGGTTCGCGGACCAGATCGAGCAGAATGTCTTTGCCGACCGGATCGGATCGCAGGGTGCGCACGATGTGCTCCAGACCGGCACGGTGAAAGGATTCCACGGCCGACTTCAGGGCCATCGCTTTGTCCTGAACATCATCCGGAAGAGCGCGGATATCGGCGACCGCACGGTCGACCTGTGCGGCGAGCTGTTCCAGACTGCTGTTCGCCGTTTCGCCGGAATCCGCGGGAGAAGATGCAGTGGTCGGTGTCATGGCTGATCATTCGGTGGAATGTTCTGCGGAATGGCTGTCTGTACCCGCAGCAGGTCGGGGAATCGTCCGGAATCCGTCAGACGGACTGATAACGGGAACGCTGCTCCAGAGCCTCCGTGGTTTTCTGAACAAGCAGTTCGGTGAACAGAGTTTTGGCCAGTCTGATGAGTGTTTCTTCCACCGTGGCCGGTTCGGTGACGGATGTGTGCCGGTTCGGCAGTGCCGAAAGAACAAAACAGGCTCCGTCCACGCTGTTCAGCAGAAAATCTTCGAACAGGGCATCCGTGAACGCACTCAGCTGCACCCCGTCGCCTTCCGGATCGGCCTGCAGGTGTTCCAGAGCGGCGTCCGGGCCGCGAAACCGTTCTTCCAGTCGGGTCACGCAGCGTTCCGTTGCTGTCTGCAGGAAAAAACTGAACTGCTGTTTTTCGTACAGATCCATGGCTGGCTGTTTTTGGGGTCATTCGGGAGACGTGCCGACCGTCTGTTTCTGCTGATCCGACAGGCGGCTGATCTGGTCCAGCAGTTCTTCAGCAGCCGCTGCTTCTTCGAAGCGATGCCAGCAGTGAAACAGCCGATACGCTTCCGACAGTTTTTCGACGGCCGGGCGAAACATGCCCAGATGAGCCAGAGCGTTCGCCTGGTTCAGCAGGACCCGTGCGTGAGATTCCGGATCCCGGGCACGGGTGCGAACACTGAGAACGTCTTCGTAGATTTCAACGGCCTGGATGAGATTCTGTTCCGGATGGGAACTGGGAGCATACTGCAGGGCATTGGCCAGATTCATGCTGACGCTGGCCCACAGGTCGGGGTCCTGGTCCTTCGTGAAGACCTTCAGGGCATACCGAAACGACTGGACGGCAATTCCGGTGCGGAGCTGATGACTGGAATCCACGGCGGGCATGGACAGCCAGGCGAGCCCCAGATTGTTCTGAAGCTGACCGAAAAGCCGCGGGTGCTGTTCCTGCGTCATTCCCTTCTGCAGAGCCGCCTGATAACAGCGCACCGCTTCCAAAAGCGCCGAACGCTGTCCATCGGCGGTGTCCTGCAGCAGCATGCCGGTTTTCATGAGAAGCTGAGCTTCGAAAAGCGGCAGCCGACAGTTCTCTGCCAGCGCGAGAGCTTCCCGGAGATCCTGAAGGGCCTGAGCAGGCGTTCGTTCGGGATTTTCCGCAGTCAGGTCGGCACGCTGGGCCAGCAGCAGAGCCGCGTAAAGCGGCGAGACCGGGCGTGCGGCTGCAGCGGCTTCCTGAAGCAGGTTCAGCGCGGAGGCTGTTTGTTCCTGTTCGATGTGTGCGGCTGCCTGAGCGGCCAGGGATGCCGCCAGCAGCTCCCCGTCCAGTTCCGACGAAGAATTGATGGCATCGGTGAATCCGGTGGTGTAGGCGGAAACATCCAGAAAAGTCCGCAGGGGGCCGGTGGCGGCCTGGGCGGCGCTGTCGAATGTCTGCTGCGTCGGCTGCAGAACGAAACGGTTGAACCGGGTCAGCGGGGCGTCGCTGTCGGGCAGCAGAGACAGCGCCTGTTCACGGCTGCCGTGTATCGCGGCAGTGAAGAAGGCCCATTCATCCGGCACGCATGCCGATGCGTCGCCGTTCAGCAGAGCGGCCAGGGCCCCCTGGTCATCCGGAACCGGCGGCAGCAGAAGACTGTCGGCAGGAAAAGGGAAAATTCCGACGGGCTGAGGACGCAGATCGATCATTCCGACGCTCCCATGCGGGTCTGGAAATCGGAAAGCGGACGAATGGTGCGGCCGGCAGCCCGTTCGATCCAGGAGGCCTTTGTGACAGCTTCCTGTTCCGTGGAACAGTCGCAGATGCGTTTCCAGTGATTGACAACCGGGTGATCGCCGCTGCCGGGTTCCCAGGACAGGACATTCAGCAGGACCACCCAGCGGCCGTTTTCCTGAGTGACGTGTGCGACGGCGTCCATCGCATGGAACGGAACCGGGGAGCTTCCGGAGAAACCGGTCTGCAGACGGGGATCATTCATCGGCCGATTCCCCCTGACTGAGACTAACCCGCAGACCGCCGACGGTGTCATCCCAGCGGGCCGGGAAACGTCCCTCGGGGATGTCGAATGCGAATGCTTCAGAAATCAGCACGCTCCGGTCTCCGACAGCATTGCGCTGTTTCAGCAGCAGGCCGCCGGCGGCCGCTCCGCGGGTCGGAAGCAGATACAGCACGCCGTGTCGCCAGATGACCAGCAATGTGTCCTCAGGAAAAAAACGCGCGGCGTCCTGCCGGGACAGCCGCAGGTAGCCGTCGCGCGAAAGAAGAACGGATGCGCGGCAGTCCGTGACCTGTTCAGGAACTGCGGTCATGGTTCTTTTCCGGAACGGACGAATGAATCACCTGAAAAAGGTGATCGGCAAGCCGATTCACGGCCGCATCGACAGCCGGTGACAGAGCGGCCCCCGGATCGAAAGATGTGCCTTCGATCAGAAAAACGGTCACCTGCTGCGGATAATCGTCGGCCAGCAGCCATCGGGCAAACGCCAGAGCATGGTCCCAGCGGAAGGCGTGCAGATGGATTCCCGTCAGCGGCGGCAGTTCTTCCACTTCGTGCCCCGGCACTTCGAAGATCGTCCCGGCATCGCTGCCGGAGCGGCAGGCGTCGACCAGAATGACGTGGCGGACTCCCCGCATCTGGAAGGCGACATCCATGCCGCCGGTGCCGCCGTCCGCGCAGTGCACGTGCGCTGGCAGGCCGCGGGCCCACATGCGCTGTATCAGAACCGGGCCGGTCGCGTCGTCGCCGCGCAGCAGATTGCCGCATCCGATGATGAGCGTGTCGCAGCCGCTGGTCCGCGGCAGCGACGGGTCGAAGGCATCGACAGAACATTCAGCGGACATGGGATCGGTCATTCTTCCGGGGATCAGCGGCCGCCGGGGAACGGGAAATCGGTCGTTCCCTGGTCAAACGGTCAGGATCCTTCCCCGATTCGGAACCGAGACAGTTCCCGTCCCGTTTTTCCGTCGTACGCGTGCACGGTGCACACCAGACACGAATCATAAGAACGGGCCACGTGCCCCATTTCCACCGGATCTGAAGGATCTTTCACGGGAGCCCCGATGAAGGCCTGTTCCATCGGGCCGTGGACCGCATTTCCGTCCTGCGGGCCGATGTTCCAGGCCGTCGGCGTGACCACCTGATAGTTTTCGATTTTGCCGTTCTCCAGAACGATCCAGTCAGACAGTGATCCTCGTGCTGCTTCCGTGGACCCGAAACCGCGTCCGGATTCCGGTTCCGTCGGTTTCGTATAGAACTTTTCGTGCAGGTCGATTTCGCTGAGCCATTTCTGAGCCAGTTTGTAGTACTTGCAGGCTTCGTGCATGCGGGCCATGACACGAACCAGAACGCTGGGGCCTTTGGTCTGAATGGCATCCAGAAACAGCGGATCGTGGTCCTGGTGGTCGGCCGCACCGGGACGTCCGGCGATCACCTGCCGCGCCAGCGGGCCGGCTTCCAGCGGGATGGCTCCCTTTCCGGGAACTTCATACCGAGGCGATTTGGCCCAGCTGTACTTGCCCTGCTTCTGGCCGTCCTGAGGGTCGACAGGTTCGGTGCGGCCTTCCCACGGGTGCAGGAAGGTGTCGCCCCGGAAGAAGGAATGAGCCGTCGATTCCCGAACATTCAGGTGATCGAAATCGTGGAAGTCCGAACCATCGTAGACACCGGCCCGGTTGATCAGGGCCGCGTTGCGCCCGTCGATAGTGGGGGTTTCATAAAGTTCGGGCTGGAAATAGGTGCCCGTGGCCAGAAAACTGCCGCATCCCTGACCGTACTGATCCAGACCGGCCGCCTGAGCGAACCGCAGGAACAGACCGCAGTCGGAATTCCGCTGACTGTCGTTTTCGTCGGCCCATTCCAGAATGTCGTTCCACGTGCGATTTTCCATCCACCGTTCGATGGAACATCCCAGCCAGGTGTTTTCCAGCCACTCGCGTTTCCAGTAATCCAGAATGGCCACGGACCTCGTGACGTCGGCCAGAGTCGGAGCGCACATGACCCCGCCGGGAATCATGAAGCTGGAATGAGGCCACTGGCCGCCGAAGATGGCGTAGACTTCCACCGGCTTTCCGGAAAGAGTCACGCCTTTTTCATAGCTGGTTCCCACGAACGGAGCGAATCGGCGGACGACCTCTTCATATTCCGGCAGGTCCGCATAGTTTTTGTTTGTCAGGTCGATGGCGAACAGAGCGTAGAACCAGCGCGGAATCGACTGCAGCGTTTCACAGCACTGAGCGATGTTGCGGATGAGCGTGGCGTTTCTCGGAACGTGCGTTTCCCAGGCCGTATCGAGTGCGTAGCAGGCTTTGTACAGGTGGCTGCCGCCGCAGATGCCGCAGATCCGCGGGGTGACGATGAGTCCGGCCTGGGGGTCCTTTCCTTTCAGGATGATTTCGAAGCCGCGGAACATGCTGGCTTCGGTCCAGGCATCGGAAACGACACCGTCCGTGATTTCCAGTTTCAGATCCAGATCGCCTTCCACGCGGCCCAGCGGACTGATCCTCATCGGCGTTGCTGCAGTCATGGTTTCCTGCTCCCGGTACCAGAATGGATGGTGACGAATGCGATACAGACAGGCGGAACCCCGCAGGCGGGACAGCAGCCGGTCCGAAGTTCAGACGACGAACAGATCTTCCCGGGCCCACTGCGGCGAAGCCACGCGGGCGGCGGCCGCATGAGCCATGTAGGTGACGTGATCCGTTCCTTCCGGGACGTCCCGCGGAATCACGCCGCCGATCTTCTGAGTTTTGAAGACCGTTCCCGGTGCCAGATCGTAAAAAGGAAATTCCGGTTCCGTGCATCCGGTGCACGGCATGCCGGCACGGGTTTTCGACGACTGCCGATTCCACAGAATCCGATTGCACGGCGAATGCGTCATGGGGCCGCGGCAGCCGAATTCGTAAAACAGACAGCCCGTTCGCGTGCCCTGGCCGAATTCCATGGTCGACTGCTTGTATTCGAAGAACTGATTGCGCGTGCAGCCGGTCTGTGTGAAGGTTTTGAAAAATGTCTGCGGACGCTGCAGGTCGTCCAGCGCGATATCAGCGGCACGGCCGCTGGCGATGGCCACCAGAATCTGAGTGACCCAGTCCGGATGCGCCGGGCAGCCGGGAATGTTGATCACCGGCAGACCCCAGCGGGACCGGAATTCCGCGCCCAGGAAACCGCCGTGGTCCCGCTTGAGATACTGCAGACCCACACTGTTGGTGGGGTTCGGGGCGTTGGCCGGAATGCCTCCCCAGCAGGCACAGTCGCCCAGAGCCACGACGGCATTGGCCTGGGCGGACAGCTCACTGACCCAGTCCTTCATCGGTCGGTCGGCGAACATATTGAACCGACCCGATCCGCCCGGACCCAGAATGACCGTGCCTTCAAACACGAAGATGTCCAGTTCCCGCTGCCCCGATGTGATTTCGCGGAGCATGTTCTGGACATTGTCTCCCATGTCCATTCCCAGTGACGGATGCCACAGCACGTCGATGCCGAAATCGGTCACCAGATCACAGGCGCTGGGTTCTTCCGCGTTGAGGAACGACATTGTGTTCCCGCTGCAGGCTCCGCCCTGAAGCCAGAGTAATGATGCCATGGTCGACTCCCTGAATGAACGGAAATGGCTGTCGTTTCGAAACCCGCTGAAGCCTGGGCAGAACGACAGGAAACACACCTGTGAACAGACACACCTGAAATAACGGACCCGGTTTCAGATCACAGCCCCAGTTTCATCAGCGCCCCGCAGGCCAGGACGGCCAGGCCGGCGGCCGCATGACCGAAGTGATGCCCGTGCGGGACCGGAACACGACGGATTCCATACACAAGAAGCAGCACTGCGGAGACCATGGTGCCCACAGTGCCGATGGTGAATGCGGCGACGACCAGAACCACAGCAGCCGCGCTGGCATGGGCGGCCGGATACATCAGCAGAGGAATGAGGACTTCACAGGGACCGAACACGAAGATCAGGAACAGGATCCATGGCGTGATCGATCGGCGGGGTGTTTCGGTATCCGCAGCCGCCATGGTTTCGTAATCGTGCACGTGACGATGTTCGGCGTCGTGCCGGTGCAGATGGCAATGGACGGTTCCGTCTGCGTGGGCATGCAGATGTGTGTGCGGCACGTCGCGAAATGCCTGAACCGTCCCCCAGACGAAATATGCCAGACCGAATCCGATCAGCAGCCAGGCGGCTCCGTCGCCGCGCAGCGATTCCAGAGCTTCCAGACGCAGGACGGCCGTTCCCAGCAGCAGACCGACCGTGCCGATGACGACGGATCCGGCGACATGGCCCAGACCGCACAGGACGGTCACGGTGATCAGCTTCCGAACAGACCACATGCGGCTGCGGGCCAGAGCGACAAAAGGCACATAGTGATCCGGTCCAAGAATCGTGTGCAGCACACCCGTGGAAAACGCGGTGGCCGAAAGGATGGAAAGATCGCTGGCCAAGAAGGAAGACTCCGTCGGTCGACCGGTGCGAGTCGCGGGGCGGCTGGTATCCGGCCGAAATGATTCTGCTGATGATGCAGAGAATCTTCTTCGCTGCGGCACAGATGGAAATAGCATGTTGATGCCATTGTGTTCATTTTTTTTTGTGCGACGCTCTCACGGCGGTGCGGCATCCGGACATCTTCATCCCGGTTCGTTCAGAAGGGAGAACGTCTCATGTCAACGTCCGCGGAGGCTGCTTCGGCTGCAGAGAACCTGCAGGCGCGTCTGAAGGATCCTCAGGTGGCCGAAGGTCTGAACCGGCTTCTGGACCACCTGGACACGATTTCCTTCGCCGTCGAATCGGCGGATGAGTTTCTTGCCCGGAGCGAAGTGATCGCCGAATCCCTGACGCAGGGAGTGGCGGAACTGCGGCAGGCCGACGGGGAGTCGGCCGCGGAGTGTCTGCAGCAGGCACCGCAGATGCTGCAGACCGGGATGCGACTGACGCAGGCGGCCGCCGATGTGGACACCGAGGCCCTGGTCCGTTCACAGGTTCTGCGACGCCTGTCCTGTCCGGAGACTCTGGAAACGCTCAACCGGCTTCTCGATCGTCTGCCGCTGCTGGTGTTCGTCGCGGAATCGCTGGAACAGCTTCTGTCCCGGGGAGAAACGATTGCCGACAACGTGTCGGACGCGGTCGGCGAACTGAAACTCGAAGAACGGCTTGCCGAACTGGCATCGGCCGTGTCGGTTCTGGATTCCCTGCCGAAACTGCGGGAGGCGGGCGAAAGACTGCTCCACTCCGATCTTCTGGGCGACCGGTTTTCCCGCGTGCTCGATGCGGCCGTGACCATGATCGATTCCGGAATGCTCGACCCGGAGCTGGTCGGTATACTGGGAGACACGGGCCGAAAAGCGGTGGAAACGTGGCACGAAGTGTCGTCCCGCCCGGTGCCTCCGACAGGAGGACTGATGGGAACACTGCGGGCCAGCCGCGATCCCGATGTCCAGAAAACCATCGGATTCTTTTTTGCGTTCGCCAAAGCCTTCGCGAAACATCTGAAATAGTGTTCCGGCCTGGCGGGTGTTCCCATGCATGAACTGTCCATTGCCGGCAGCATTGTGGAAATCGTATCGGACTACGCCCAGGAGCACGGAGCTCTGCAGGTCACGGCCGTGACGCTGCGTCTGGGACAGTTGTCCTGTGTGCATCAGGAGGCTCTGGAGTTCAGTTTCGACCTGATCACGAAGGACACGCTGCTGGAAGGAGCCGTTCTGAAGTTCATCGACGTTCCGGTCGCCGTGTTCTGTCCGTCCTGCCAACAGCAGGTGGAACTGCCCGGGATTCAGAAGTTCGCCTGTCCGGTGTGCGGAACGGCCACGGCCGATGTGCGGCAGGGACGCGAACTGGAAATCGAAACGATTGAGATCACTGAGGGCGGACCATCTTCCCAGGTGTCCGCGTCGGCAGCCAGGGAGACGTCATGATGGAACCCCGCATTCTGGAAGTGCGAACGAAGGTTCTGAAAAAGAACGACGAAACGGCCCGGGAAATGCGGCAGCAGTTTCTGGATGCCGGAGTCCTGGTGACCAACCTGGTGTCCAGCCCCGGTACCGGCAAGACGACGCTGCTGCGCGAGACTCTGATGCGGCTTGCCGCGGACGGCGAACGAGCGGCTGCTGTGGTGGGCGATCTGGAAACGGACAACGACGCCCGCCGCCTGGCGGAAAGCGGCGTGCCCGTACGCCAGATCATGACGCACGGCTGCTGTCATCTGGAAGCCGACATGGTTCGAGACCATCTGGCCGGCTGGAATCTGGCGGATCTGGATCATCTGTTCATCGAGAACGTCGGCAATCTGGTCTGCCCGACGAGCTGGGATCTGGGGGAATCGGTGCGGGTGGCCCTGCTGTCGGTGACCGAAGGCGAAGACAAACCCCTGAAGTATCCCGGGCTGTTCAACACGTCGGATGCGGCCGTCATTACGAAGATCGATCTGGCGGAACCCTGTGAGTTTGATCGCATCCAGGCTCTGGAGAACATACAATCGGTGCGCCCGGAGATGCCGGTGCTGGAAGTATCCGCAAAGACAGGCGACGGGGTGGATGAGTGGATTCGGTTTCTGCGAACACAGCGGCGCCGGCTGACCAAACCGGCCTGTTCGAAGAACTGACGGCGGCCGGGCCGTTCGAACCATCGTGGAACGGGACCCCGGCGGCCGCCCGGCGGCAGAACGACGACGTCCGACGGCAACTGCGGAATGCTCTGAGAGCAATGGAACAGCTTTCCGCGGCTGCACAGTGTTTCGCTGTGCAGCTGGATCTTCGGGATCTGTTCACGGAAATCGCGCTGCACGGCAGCACCATCGTGCCTTCCGGACAGGTGACTGTGTATTCCTGTTCCGATGGCCGCGTTTCCGTGGAATCGGGTGTTCCGACCACGCCTGCAGGCAGCAGTGACACCGTCAGCGAAGAAGTCCGCTGGTGCGTGCGTTATCTGAAACCGAAGACCCGCAATATGCCGGTGGATGATCCGGACGCGGCCCGCAGCATCCTGTGTGTTCCACTGGTGGCTTCTCAGAACCGGGTTCTGGGAGTCATCGAATTCCGCAACCGCAAAACGGGCGGCGTGTTCACGGAACACGATGTCCGCGCGGCCTGGTGTCTGGCGCGTCTGGCCACGACCGCTGTCGATCGGGCCCGGCTGTTCTTTCGGATAGAAGAATGGAAGCAGTCCATCGAAACGCTGCTGTCATTCAATGCCACGATCAATCAGCATCTGGAACCGGAGGAAATGGTGCGTCGGCTGGTCATGAACGTGACCGGGTTTCTCGATGCAGAAGGCGGCATGGCGGGACTGGCCATCGGATCGGGGCCGCATGCGGAACTCCAGTGCGACGGGTTCTGGTGTGCCGGACTGTGGACGGATTTTCGCAGAACGTGGCGCCGCGGCGAAGGCATTCCCGGGACCGTCATGGAAACGCAGTTTCCTTTTCTGAGTCGCGATTACCGAAAGGATCCGCTGCGGGAATCGGATCTGTGTCGCAGCTTCGATCTGGGATCGGCCATCTGTGTGCCCATCAAGAATCCTCAGGAAGAAGTTCTCGGTTTTTTTCAGCTTCACCGGCGATCGGGGGAGCCGGAATTCACGTGGCAGGATGCGGCTTTTCTGGAAACGCTGGGAAACACGGCGGCCGTGGCCATTGAGAACGCCCGTCTCATGCGGTCCCTGAAGCTGAAAACGGAAAAAATCCGCAGCCTGTCTCAGGACCATCTGCGGCGTCTGGAACAGGAACGCCGTCACATCGCCAGAGAACTGCACGACGAAACCGGACAGGTGCTGATCGGTCTGAAACTGCGTCTGCAGATTCTGTCGGGACTGCTGACCGATGATCAGAGCGAAGCCAGAGAACAGCTTGCGGAGTTGCGCACTGTGGTCAATGCGGCTGCGGTGTCCCTGCGGGATCTGGCCCGGAAGCTGCGGCCGCCGACACTCGACGATCTCGATCTGGAAGCGGCCGTGAGGCAGCTGGTCACCGACATGTGTTCTCATGCTCCGTTCCGGGTGAGCGTGGCTGTTCAGAGCGGCCTGGTGCGGTCGGAAAGCGAGCAGACCGCTTTGTATCGAATCATTCAGGAAGGTCTGACGAACATCATGAAGCACGCCCATGCGTCCCGCGTGACAATTTCGTTTTCCGGAGGCACGCGGCGCCGCTGTCTGCGGATTGAGGACGACGGCGTCGGATTCGATCCCGACGAGGCGACCGGCGGTCTGGGCCTGGTGGGAATGAAGGAACGCGTCAGTATGCTGGGAGGCCGGTTCCGCGTTGCTTCGGCGGCGGGTTCCGGCACGATTCTGGAAGTGATTCTGGCCGGTGAGGAACCTGGATGACCCGTTCGCAGGCCGTCCGCGTGATGCTCGTGGACGATCACAATCTGGTGCGCAGCGGAATGGCCGCTCTGCTCCGCCAGCATGGCGGGTTTCAGGTCGTGTCGGAAGCCACGGACGGCGTGTCGGCTCTGCAGAAGATTTCGACCGTGGCGTTCGACCTGCTGATCGTCGATCTGGCCATGCCGCGGCTGGGGGGAATGGCCGTGATCGAAGAACTGCGGCGGCGCAGCCGCCGCGTGAAAATCCTGGTGCTGTCCATGTACGACGATGCTCAGTTCGTGGCGCAGGCTCTGCAGAAAGGAGCCAACGGATACCTGCTGAAGCATGCCATGGATGAAGAACTGTTTCGGGCGATCGATGTCATCATGGACGGCGGCCGGTTTCTGAGCCGAATGATCGACCGCGTGGCGCTGACAGAATGCACCCACAGCGATGCCGGACTGACAGCGCGGGAACGGGAGGTTCTGCAGCTCATCTGCGAGGGCATGACGAATTCCGCAATTGCAGAAGCGCTTTACATCAGTCCGCACACGGTGACGCGGCACCGCGCCAATCTCATGAAAAAACTCAACGTGCACAACCGCGTGGATCTGGTCAAAGCGGCCAGTCGCCGAGGGCTCATTCTGCTGCCGCGCAGCGAAGACATCTGACAGGACTATGTGTCGGACCCAGGCCGCCGCCCGGGCGGCAGCCGCCAGACATCGAGGGGCTGGCTGACGGTCGTTCGGCTGAGATGAAAACGGGCCGAATCGGAATTCTGCGGGAATCCTGTGCCGAATCGCACGATCCGGGCGGCGGCAGCCGTCGGACGGGGCGGCGGTCTGTTAGAATGGACCGCCGGCAGACCATTGAACGCATCCTGACCGTTTCCGGAGATTCCGCCTGCAATGACCGCCTTCGACGACAGACTGCACCGCGCTATCCAGCGGGGACGGGGAACCCGTGCCGCTCAGGAACGTCTGGAAGGCGAAAAGCGGGCGACGGAAGAGGATCTGCGCAATCGTCATTCGGAGCTGCGGCTGGCCCTGTGCGAACACATCGAAGCGTGTCTGAAACGGCTGGTCGACCACTTTCCCGGCTTCGAATTCTCCACCATCGTCGGTGAAGACGGCTGGGGAGCGTCCATCAGTCGCGATGATCTGCGTCTGGAGAACGGCACGGCGACCAGTGAGTACAGTCGGCTGGAGATGGTGATCTGTCCGTGGTCGGAAGCGGGAATTCTGGAGCTGGTCACCCGAGGAACGATTCGCAACCGCGAACGGCTCAACCGCCGCAGCTTCCGGCTGCTCAGCGAAGCCACGGAAGACGGATTTCGTGAAGTGATCGACGGCGTGGTTCTGGAATTCGCGGAACAGTACGCCGCTCAGGAATGACCCGCCCGGGAACAGCGCCACCCGGATTCATCCCTGCGGACGGACCGCATCCGCGGGCCCGGTCCGCAGGAATTCCCTTCATCTCCGCATGAAATCCCCCGCCGGATGCCGCCAGGGGCCGACCTGTCAAGCTGTAACGGTCGTATTGATTGTGCGTGCCGCAGAAGACGAACCGATGCAGATGATATGGCACTCCTTCAGAACCAGATCGATCTTCTGTCCCGCCTGCTGGATGCGACCGACATGCGGCAGCAGGTGATCGCTCAGAACATCGCCAACGTCAACACGCCCGGGTACCGCCGGATGGACGTAAGTTTTGAGGAAGCGCTGGCGCAGGAACTGAACCGCCGTCAGACGCCTGTCGCCAAAAAGGCGGTGCCGCAGGTGCATTATACGGCGGGACTGCAGGCACGGGCCGACGGGAACAACGTCGACATCGACATGGAGATCGGGCAGCTGAACAAAAATGCGCTGCTGCAGCAGGTGTATCTGCAGGTTCTGGGTTCTGAAATGAGCATGATGCGGCGGGCCATCGACGGAAGCTGACCGCCGGGGCCGCCTGCGAAAAACCGGAGGATCTGACCGGCCACACCGTTGACCGACACAGCATTCAGGGGGGCTGTCGAATGAGCATGCAGCATATTTTTGCCGGATCGCAGATCAGCGCATCCGGGCTGTCCGCCGAACGGACCCGCATGGAGGTGGCGGCCAACAACATCGCCAACGCCAACACCACCCGCGGAACCGACGGGGAACCTTATCGCCGCCAGCGGGTGTCCTTCATGGCCATGATGAATCAGCTCCAGCCGGGACGGCCGGGGACGTTGCCTCAGCTGAACGGCGTCCGCGTGGCGGGAATTGAGCCGGACATGAGCGATCTGCCGGTCGTTTACGACCCCGGTCATCCTCAGGCCGACGAACAGGGGTACGTCCGGCTGTCCAACGTGAAAATTCCTCATGAAATGGTGGATCTGATGACGGCCAGCCGGGCCTATGAAGCGAATCTGAAAAGCCTGCAGACGTTCCGGGAGCTGGCAGAACAGGCGTTGTCTCTGCTGAGAGGAATCACGTGATGTCCGGGCCGTTTCCGGTTCACTCGGGCGCCGGGTCGCCTCTGCCGCCGTCTCTGCCGGTTTCCGAAACCGGTGGGGCCGGCGATGTTCCGTTTGCTGATCTGGTCAGCGGCCTGCTTCAGGAAACCAGCGAACATCAGGCGGCCATCGGCGACAGCGTGCGGCAGCTTGTCACAGGACAGTCCGACAGCATTCACGATGTCGTGCTGGCGGCATCGCGGGCCGATCTGGCCTTTCGACTGGTGATGGAAATTCGCAACCGTCTTATCGCCTCCTACGAAGAAATCATGCGGATGCAGATCTGATTGTTCCCCGGATTGTTTCCGGTCGATGGCCCGCCGGCCCGGAGTGCCGGCGGGGATGTCGTGATCCGGCCGGTGCGGCCGTTCGTCACTGAACAAAAATGAAACTGACATGGAAGTCTGGAATACATTTCGCCGACAGATCGTCGCTCTGTGGATGAAATGGTCCGTTTCTCAGCGGATCGCCATTTCTCTGGGGGCGCTGGCCTGCGTTGCGGCTGTGGTCGGAACGCTCATCTGGGCCGCTCAGCCGGAATATGTCCTGCTGGCGGAAAATCTGTCTCTGCAGGAAGCGCTCGATATCAAAGGTCTGCTGGAAACCGAGCAGATTGACTGTGAGCTGAGTTTTTCGGGACGGGCCGTTTCGGTGCCGCGTGCCGATGTCAGCCGGGCGCGTCTGGCGATCCAGGAAATCCTGGAACCGTCCGTGTCGCCGGCGACGGGCACTTCCACGCTGATTCCCGGTTCCGAAGCCGCAGAACGGGAGCAGCGTCTGCGATCGCTGGAACTGCGGATCGCGCGGACGATCGAGCGGCTTCACGGCATCCGCTCCGCCACGGTGCATATCAGCCGACCGGATCCGTCTCCATTCGTCATGGAACAGGCTCCTCCCACGGCCGGCGTCGTTCTGGACACATCCCAGCGCAGCCGGATCACCGCCGCGACCGCTCAAAGCATCATTCTGATCGTGGCCCGGGCTGTGGAGGGGCTGGATCCGGCAAACGTCCATCTGACGGATACGGAAGGCCGACGGTTCGCTGCTGCGGACGGGATCGGTTCCGACATGGACAGTCAGCTCGAGTACCGCCGCCGGCTGGAACTCAATCTGACTCACAAAGCAGAATCGCTTTTGGCGGATGTTCTGGGAGAAGGCCGGGCGCGTGTTCAGGTCACTGCCGATGTCGATTTTCGCGAAATCAGCCGCACGACGAAAACAGTCGATCCGGAAACGAAAACGAAACTCGAAGAAACCCTGGAATCCGTGAAGTCCGAGGGGACCGGCGGGACGGTCGGCGGCCTGACGGGAACAGCTCCCAACGTTGAGGCTGTTTCCGGCCCGCTTTCCGGCGGCAGCGGCGGGACCTACAAGAGCGAATCGACCATGACGCGGTACGATCACGCCAGCAGCAGTGAAACCATTCGCGTGACGCCCGGAGAAATCCGGCGGCTGACTGTGGCGGTGGTGGCCGATCTGTCGGTTCCGGAAGATTCCGAATCAGCTGCTCCGCCGCTGACCGAAGAGGCGGTGGAAGACATCGTCCGGCAGGCTGTCGGATTCGATGCGGCGCGGGGAGATACGATTTCCGTCGTGTCGGCTCCCATCAGTCCTCCGGAACCGGTGGAGGAACCACCGGGACTGCTGCCGCTGTACGAACAGTACCGGCAGTATCGGCCTCTGGCCGAAGCTGTCCTGGTCGGACTGGGAGCCACGATGGCGTTCCTGATTGCCGTTCTGTCTTTGCGGCGCCTGCGGCCGGTGCTGGTTCAGGATGAATCGTCGCTCGGTTTCACGCGGGAAGATTACGAACGGATGGCGCAGCTCTCGCTGAAGGCCCGGGAGAACCCGGAACTGGCTGCCCGTATCGTCGCCACATGGCTGGGGCAGGATGCTGATGTCACTTCACCGGAAAGGGAGGTCCGGCGGCCGTCTCGCGCAGCATGAAATCACCCGGTTGATTCGTGATGCCGTGGAATCCACGACCCATGAACTCGCAGATGCAGACGATCGAACTTCTCAGACTGCTGGGAGATGAGACGGCCGAGGCGGTGCTGGCACATCTCGACCCGGTTCAGGCGGAGCGGCTGCGCGCCCGTCTGGACGGCGAATCGGTCGAAGACTTCGATCCGGAAGAAAGACGCCGTCTGCTGGAAGAGTTCGAACGTTTCCTGGAGTTCGCGGAAGTGGCTGCTGCGGCCGGACAGGAACTGTTTCCACCGATCTCTGCATCGGCTGATTCCTCACAGATCCCGGCGGAAACGGCAGACCATGCGGACGGCGATTCCGGTTCAGAAGGCCGGCCGTCCGATGCGGATGGCGGTTCGGATTCCTCCGTGGAGGCTTCTTCCGAAGGGACCGGAGACTCCGGGGGGATTTCCGGAAGCGGTTCGGGATCTTCATCGGAAACTCCGCCTCCCAGGCTGACGGGTGATCCGCTGCACGACCTGACGCTGCTGAGCATCTATCAGGTGGCCGGAGCTCTGGAAACCGAACAGCCTCGCACGGTGGCGATTCTGCTGAGCGAGTTTTCGCATCAGCTCACCGCAGATGTCCTCAGCCTGCTGCCGCCGGACCATCAGGCGGCGGTGGTTCGGGAAATGGCGCGGGATCTGGAAGCGCCGCCGGTTCTGGTGGATCGCATTGCCCGGGCGACGCTGCAGCGCAGCCTGACGCTGCCGGCCGATCCGCCGGACCGGCGCGACCGTCTGGACCGGCTCAGCGACGTCCTGAGGGCCGTGCCGAAGAAGCTCCGCCGCAACATGATGGCGGGAATCGAAGCGGAAGATCCGGAGATGAGTCAGGCGCTGCTGAAACGTCTGTACCGCTTCGAGGATCTCACGTCCCTGGATCCGCGTGTCGTGCAGCAGGTGCTGGGAGAAATCGACGGAACGACACTCACCACAGCCATGTTCCAGGCGCCTCAGGAAGTCATCGACACGATTCTGGGCAATCTGTCGCGCCGGGCCCGGCAGTCCATCGAGGAAGAACTGGCCTTTCAGTCGTCTGTTCCTGAATCCCGCGTGCAGGCGGCGCGTGAAAGTGTCGCCGAAGTCATTTCCCGCCTCGATCAGGAAAGCGAGTAGGAGGGCTTCGCATGACGGTGTTGTCCATTTCATTCCCCCGTCTTCCTGCTCGCGTCTTTCTGCAGACCGATCACGAGGGTGGCCGTGTCGACCAGGAATCGGCGGCGGCGGTGATCACCGAGGAGATGGCCCGACAGCTTTCGACCGGACTGACGGCTGCTTTGAACGCCCTCGACAGCCGGCGCCGGCAGGCCATCGAGGAGCTGCAGCAGGCGGCTGTGGAACTGGCCGTGGCGGCTGCAGAAAGCATTCTGCAGAGCGCGATCGATCGCGATCTGTTTCCGATCGACCGTCTGGTTCAGGAAAGCATTTCGGAACTGAGCGGACGGGGAAAAATCACCATCCGACTCAACGAACAGGATCTCGAACTGCTCACCCGGATCCTCGAACAGGCCGACGATGCCGTTCTTCCGGATCATGTGGAGCTGGTCGCTGATTCGACCTGTTCCCAGGGCAGTTGTGTGGCGGAAGCCGAATCCCTGCTGCTGGTGTCCGACGTCCGGACGCGTCTGGAATCCATCCGACAGATCTGGCTGGAGAATCTCGATGACGCTCGGACTTGACATCCGGCACCTGAGCGGGCTGGTCGAACAGCGGTCTGCGTTTCGGACCGTGGGCCGGCTGCGCAGTGTCCGCGGTCTGCTGCGAGCCACGCTGCCGGCCAGTGTGGGCGAGCTGTGTCGCATTCAGCTTTCTGAAAACAGGGAACTGACTGCGGAGGTCGTGGGGTTCGATGAATCCGGCTCCCAGCTCATGTGTTACGACAGCACGACCGGTCTGCGTCCGGGGATGAACGTGGTCGCTCTGGGAGAAAAACGGCGAATTCCGACGGGGCGGGAACTTCTGGGACGGGTGATCGACGGCATCGGCCGGCCGATCGACGGACGCGGTCCGCTGCGAACGACGCGGAGTCGGCTGGAGCAGGCCGATGTTCCGCCGGCGATGTCTCGATCGCGGATTACGGAACCACTGGTCACCGGTCAGCGCGTGATCGACGGGCTGAACACTATCGGACGCGGCCAGCGCGTCGGTCTGTTTGCCGGCAGCGGCGTGGGCAAGAGCACGCTGCTGGGAGAAATCGCCCGCGGGGCGTCGTCCGATGTCAACGTGATCGTGCTGACGGGAGAACGCGGCCGGGAGGTGCGTCCCTTCATCGAAGACTGTCTGGGACAGAATGGACAGCAGCGCAGCGTGGTCGTTGTGGCGACTTCCGATCAGACGCCGCTGATGCGGATCAAGTCGGTCCTGACCGGTGTGGCCATTGCGGAAGAATTCCGCAGCCAGGGAGCCGATGTGCTGTTCTTTCTGGACAGCATCACGCGGCTGGCCATGGCTCAGAGAGAGCTGGGGCTTCTGCGCGGGGAACCGCCTGGAGCCCGTGGATATCCGCCGTCTGTGCCGTCTCTGATGGCCGAAGTCCTGGAACGTCTGGGAGCTGCTGAGAACGGGACGATCACCGGTCTGATCACGGTTCTGGTCGAAGGGGACGATATGGATGAACCGGTGGCCGATACGGCCCGTTCCATTCTGGACGGACACATTGTGCTCAGCCGGGCACTGGCCGAGAAGGGGCATTATCCGGCGGTGGATGTGCTGGCCAGTGTGAGCCGGCTTTTTTCACAGGTCACCACACCGGAACACCGTCGGGCCGCGGAGGGAGTCCGGCGGATGCTGGCGGCCTGGCACCGCATGGAAGACCTGATCGAAATCGGTGCCTATCAGAAGGGAGCCTCCCCGGATGTGGACCGGGCCATTCAGCTGCGGCCGGCCGTGGATGAGTTTCTGCAGCAGCCTGTCGGACAGCCGTCTTCGTTCGAAGACACGCTGGCCCGACTGAATGTTCTGGGAGCAGCCTGGGAGCAGCCGGCGCCGGCCGCCGCGGCATCGCCCGCCGGAGCGCCTGCATCCGGGAATGTGGTATCCGGGATGGCAGCATCCGGCGCGGCTGCGGCTGATGCGATTCAGGGAGCGATGCCATGAAGCGGTTTCGATCACGGCTGGACGGTCTGCGTCGGCTGAAAGACCAGCAGGAACAGATGGCCCGGACGCAGCTTGCGGCCTGTCAGCGTCGACAGGCTGACATTGAACAGCGTCTGCGGCTTCTGGACGAACAGATGGACCGCATTTCGGAGACGACCGGGCGCCTGCTGCGGGGGCCGGCCGGAGCGGAACTGATGGCCGGGACTCTGGCGCTGCATCGGCAGTGTCAGCAGCAGCAGGACCAGCTCCGCACGGCTCTGGAAGAAGCCCGCCAGGCGGTCGATGTGGCCCGGAGACAGTGGCATGCCGCCCGGGCGGAACATCGGGCGGTTTCCGGGCGTATTGAACGGCAGCGGCAGGAACACCGCCGCATGATGCTCCTGCAGGAAGAGCATGCTCAGCAGGAAACGGCTTCGCAAAAACATTTTCAGCGGCACGCTGAACCCGTTCAGGAAGTCAGATCATGAAAAAAATGATGGGACTGATGATCTACGGCAGCCTGATTTTCGGTCTGTCTGCCGGTGGAGCCTGGTTTCTGCATCTCAGACACCAGGAGGAACTGGCCAGGGAACGTGCGAAGCTGCAGCCGGACCCGGATGAAGAGCTCGTGCCGTCGGCGACCGACTATCCGTCGCTGACGGATCCCGGTCTGCCGGAAAAATCGGATGAAGCCACTCTGGCACGCATTCCGGTTCAGCCGGAACGGATGACACCGGAAGAACTCGTGAAAGTGGGGCTGAATCTGAAAGAACGCGACGCGGCCGTGCGGGCCCGGGAAGAAGCGCTGGAGCGTGTCGAAGCCCGCTACATGCTCATGCTGCGCGACATCGAAGCCGAACAGCGGGAAATCGAAGGGCTCATGGTTCAGGCGCGGGAACAGCGTCGAGCGGCCGAAGAGCTTCTCAGCCAGGCCGATGCGAAGGAACAGGAGGCGGTTGCCACGCTGAAGAAGGTGGCTGAAGAACGGAAGGAGATCCAGGCCCGCCTGGACCGGATGGCGGAACAGAAAAAGAAGGAACTGCTCGAAGTGGACACGGCCGATTCCGCAACGGCGGCCGACGAATCTCCGTCGGCATCCGATCGGGAAAAGAATCTGAAACAGCTTTCGGAAATGCTGGCCGGCATGTCTCCGGAAGCCGCCGCCCGGGCTCTGGCCGGATACATCGAAAACGGAGAAATGGATACGGCCGTGCAGCTGATCGCCCGGATGGAGGGGCGGAAATCGGCCGCCATTCTGGAAGCGATGGGGACGGACGAACAGAACCGCCAGATGGTGGATGAACTTCTTCAGGAATTCACACGCATGAAACGTTCCAGAACGGCCTCCCGATGACGTGGCGGCCCCTTTTTCTGCCGGTCGATTCGCGCCGGCGACCATTGGTTTCTTTCATTCAGCGGAAAGCTGACTCATGACAGCTCTGGAAGTCACAGAAGTGGGCCGTGACCTGCTGATCACGGCCATGTGGCTGGCCGGTCCGGCGGTGCTGACCAGTCTGCTCGTGGGACTGCTTGTCAGTCTGCTGCAGACACTGACAAGCATTCAGGAGCAGACACTGTCGTTCGCGCCGCGTATTGTCGCCGTGGGGGCCGTGCTGCTGCTGGTGCTTCCCTGGATGCTGCAGATGTCCACGTCGTTCACCGTTCGCATGATGACTCGCATGGCGGAGGTCACGCAATGACAGAAGCTGTCGTGGTGGCCATCGTGCTGGTGCTGTTTCGTGTGGCCGCTTTTCTCGCCTTTCTGCCGCCGCTGGCCGGCCGGGGCATGCCGTCCACGGTGAAGATCGGTCTGGCAGTGGCGCTGACCGCCGTGCTGGCACCGCTGCATGCCGGTCCGGCGGCTGTTTCCCTGCACCTGGCCGATTCCGGAGCAGCCGCCTGGCTGCAGATGGCATGGCTGGCCGCCCGGGAAACCGTTCTGGGCGCCGGTCTGGCCTGGCTGTTCGGACTGTGTTTCGTTCCGGCCCGAATCGGCGGCGCGTGGATCGCTCAGGAAATGGGACTCAACCTGGGAGAACTCACCTCACCCATGGATCAGCAGCCGTCCAGCGCCGTGTCGCAGGGGCTGGAGGCTCTGGGAGTGCTCCTGTTTTTCTCACTGAACCTTCATCATGTCATGTTTTTCGCGCTGGGGCGTTCCTTTGTGAATCGCCCGCTCCTGGCGGCCTGGTCGCTTCCGGACTGGACATCCGTGGTGACGGCCGTGGCGGCCGCGGAACAGACCGGACTGATCATTGTGGCTCCGGTCGGCATTCTGCTGTTCGTCGTGTCCGTCACTCTGCTGGTCACCATGAAAACGGCCCCGCAGTTCAATTTCATGTCCTGGGGAATGGCCCTGCGGCTGGCGGCCGGACTGGCCGGTCTGGTGCTGTTTCTTCCCGACATCATTTCGTCTCTTCAGTACTTCCTGTCGAAGGCTCCGATCAGAAACTGGTCGTAGGTTTCATCCGTCATGGCAGATTCCGATCGTCAGGGAACCGAAGCTCCCACACAGCGCCGGCGCGACGAAGCGCGGCGCGACGGGCAGGTTGTGCAAAGTCCGGATCTGGGTGCTGCCGTGGCCCTGTTTACGGGACTGCTGACGCTCATGTGGTTCAGCGGACCGCTGGGACGCCGTCTGCTGGCGGACATTCGGATGTGGTTTCACGATGTGCCCCGGTCCGACTGGACGACAGATCATGCACTGCTGGGGGCGCGCTGGATGAGTTCGGAGCTGCTGGCGACCTGTGCCGTGTTCACGGGCCTGCTGCTGCTGACCGGACTGCTGATCGGGTTTCTGCAGGTCGGTTTCGTGGTGACCTGGAAGCCGCTGGCCCCGGACTGGGAACGTCTGGCGCCCACGCGCGGCCTGCAGCGTCTGATGTCTCTGGAATCCGCGGTGCGGGGCAGCCTGGGCATCATGAAAGTCGGTGGGCTGCTGATAGTCAGCGGGATTCTCGTGTGGCTGCGCCGCGATGAATTCAGCGCAGCCAATTTCGGGTCGCTCAGCGAGATCCTGCTGTTCGGCTGGAACTTCGGCCTGACTGTCGGCATCGCTCTGGCCGGAGTCATCCTTGTTCTGGCCGCCATCGACTACGGAGTCCGCTGGTTCCGGCACGAACAGAAACTGAAGATGACGCACGAAGAAATCAAACGGGAACAGAAGGACGACCTGGGCGACCCGACACTGAAAATCGCCATGCGCCGCCGGGCGCGCGAAGCGATTCGCAACGGATCGGTCAGCGAAGTCCCGGGGGCGACGATGGTCATCACCAACCCGACGCGTCTGGCGGTGGCGCTCCGCTACGACCAGGAAACCATGAAGGCACCGCGTGTGGTGGCCAAAGGAGCCGGAATTTTCGCGAAGCACATTCGGGAAACGGCCCGCAGACACAATGTTCCTGTGATGGAACACAAACCACTGGCTCGGGCCCTGTTTCGTACGGTACGCGTGGGGCAGGAAATTCCGGCGGAGTTCTTCCGGGCCGTGGCCGAACTGATGGCACAGGTACTGAAAATGCGCCGCCGGGCCGCCTGAGCGGCCCCGGCGATGACCGGCAGACACGGACGGAATCTCCTTCACTGAAGACATTCACGGAAGACACGACAAGCGAAGGCACGGAGGCACAATCATGGACATCGCAACTGTCGGCGGCCTGCTGCTGGCCATCGCCCTGGTCCTCGGATCCATCATGCTGGGTGGTCCTCTGACCACGTTCATCGACGTTCCGTCCGGCATGATCGTGGTCGGCGGATCATTCGCCGCCGTGTTCATCACCTTTCCTCTGAAGACTGCTCTGAGCACACTGGCGGTCATCAAAAACTGTTTTCTGTTCAAACTGCCGACACCGACAGAAGTGATCGAGCAGTTCAGTGAGTTCGCCACCACAGCGCGACGAGACGGCCTGCTGGCTCTGGAAGGAGCCGTGGAATCGATTGAGGATCCGTTTTTGCGACGGGGACTGGAACAGGTCGTCGGCGGTGCTTCGGCCGAAGAGCTTCGGGACAGTCTGGAAAGCGAAGTCGAACAGGTGAACAGCCGGCACGCGGCCGGCAAGAAGATCATCGATGCCATCGCCGCTGCGGCACCGGCCTTCGGGATGATCGGGACACTCATCGGACTGGTCCAGATGCTCAACAATCTCAGTGACCCCAGCCAGATCGGGGGCGGGATGGCGGTCGCTCTGCTGACCACGCTGTACGGCGCCGTGATCGCCAACATGTTCTGTATTCCGCTGGCCGGAAAACTCGAAAACCGGGCCACCGAAGAGGCTCTGATCCGTGATCTGATGATCACCGGCCTGGTGTCTCTGGTGGAAGGACAGGCGCCGCGTGCGGTTGAAGAACGGCTGCAGGCGTTCCTGGCGCCCAAAGCCCGTGTGTCCAGTTCGTCGCAGCAGGCCGCGTAGGGAACAGCCATGGCGAAAAAATGCAAATGCCCGGCACCCACCGGTGAAATTCCGTCATGGTTCATGACGTACAGTGACGTGATCACGCTGCTGATGACGTTTTTCATTCTGCTGCTGACGTTTTCCACGAACGAACCGGAATTCTTTTCTCAGGTGCAGGTCGTGGCATTCGGCGGCGGCGGTTCGACGGGCATGGCGGGCAAATCGGACTCCTTCGCCGACAGCAATGCCGTGGTGCTCCGATACCGTCCTCCGGCGTCGCGGCGGACGGTCAGCGGATCGGAACTGCCGCCGACGGAAACCGGACCGGCCCGCGAAACTCTCGACAAAGGCCTGAAATCGCTCGAAGAACCTCATCTGCTGGCCGACGCAGACCGCATCCGCATCCAGATGCCTCTGTCTGTCATGCGGGATGAAGACGGCAACCCGACACCGATGGCACAGCTCCAGCTCAGCCATCTGGCTCAGCAGCTCATCAGCATGCCCGTGGAAGTTGCTCTGCGGGCCACCCGGCAGCAGGACATCGATTTCTGCATTCAGATGGCGATCAGCATGTCGGACGAACTGAACGTGCCGCTGGGAAAAGTGGCCGTCGCCCAGGTGGATGCGTCTCAGATTCGCCCCGGCTACATGGAACTGCTGGTCACCCGAACGAAAGACTGAAGGAAGGCGTCATGGCGAAGAAAAAATGCAAGTGCCCGCCTCCCGGTCCCAACATGGCCTACATGATCTCCTTTGGAGACACCATGACGGCTCTGCTGGCATTCTTCATCGTTCTGAATTCCATGGCGGAAACCCAGAACGGTGCCAACCTGCATGCGGGAACCGGTTCGTTCGTGTCGTCCACCAGCAGTTTCGGCCTGCCGGGACTGTTCATGACCGGCCGGTCCAAACAGGCTTTCCAGCACCGCTACCAGTCGCCTCATTATGTCGTCCCGTCTCCCGACGGCGAAACGAAACCGGGAGCCACTTCCGGGCCCGACGAAGACGGCGATTCCCGCCGTATCCTGAATTACCAGCTCGAACAGTTCCAGAACTTCCTGCATGAAATGGAACGGTCTCATTCCATGAAGCAGGAAACCGACATCGACGGCGAAATGAATGTCGATGTGCTCGGCAGTCTGCCGCACGAAGGCCGCCTCATGAATCGCGACATCGAAGCGGCCGTCAAGGGGACCGCGCCGATGCTGCGGCGGCCGGATGTGGAAGTGGAAATCACGGTCTGGTGCACCATGCCGTCCAAAGTGGCCTGGACCCGGGCCGTGCGGCAGGCCGCTCAGATTCGTCAGGAAGTCATCGAACTGCTGCACCTGCCTCCCGATCAGCAGGCCCGCCTGTCCGCTCTGGCCCGCCCCTGGCTGTGGACCGGCCTGCGTCAGGATCGGAAAAAGTATCCGGACAAGGACACCATCGTGAAGCGGCCGGCTCTGTCCGTCACGGTGCGCGTGACGAAGAATCCGCAGACCTGAACGGCTCGGCCCGTTCGACGGCGTCGCGGCCGGGTGCCGGTCCGGTGCTGTTTGAGACGCCGGGGCCTGTTCGGGGAACGGATGCGCTGCTGCGGGATGTTCGGGGCTGCCAGGCGGACTCACTGTTCCGGAGCGCCGGATTCGATCGGCCCAGGTTCGTCTGCCGGCTGTTCGGCGTCGGGGTGTGCTTCCCTCCAGCGGCTCCAGAAGGCGGCCGGTGTCGTCCGGCGCCACAGTGCCAGAGCGTTGCCCACGTGAGAATAGAACGTGTACTTTTCCTCGATGTCGCTCTGCGGCGTGCGGCGGACATTGTCCACGAGCCACCTGGCGGCCCGAAGGATGTCTTCCCGGGGCGGATGCAGTTCCCGTGGAGCGATGGCCAGCCATTCCAGGTGATGGCCCGTGGCGATCACGCGCCGGTGAATCGGTTCGGCCGGATCACGCCGGCTGTCCGCCTGGATGCCGTCCGGCCAGTTCGGCGGCCAGGATCCGTCGTCCGCCTGCGCCGCCATGATCAGGTCGCGCACTTCGGTCAGATAGTCCAGAACGGCCTGACGGGTGCGGGAGGAAATCAGTCCCGGAAAACGTTCGTCCAGACGCACCAGCATCATCAGCGAGTACACGCGGTGTGTTCCCAGACACACACCTTTGCGCTTGTGGCTGCGCAGAAGCCGGGCGGCGATCTGGTCGAAGGAGATTTCGCGTCCGTCGCCGTTGAACCACACGGACCGTCCCTGCGGAGCCAGCCAGGCGGCAAACGCCATGGCCGACCATTCGGTTTCCCGTTCGTCGGGCCGAAAATCCCGCAGAGATTCCAGAAAAATTTCCCTCAGAGTCGTCCGGCGGGCCGGTGTCGACACGAAGTGGTCCAGAGACACGCCGGCTTCGGCCAGGGAGGCCAGCATGTGATCATGATGCACCGACGCACTGCGGTCCGACGCCCACCGAACGGCAATGCCGCCGTCTTCCCGAGGCTGAAGGATCGGCTCCGATTCGGTTCCCCAGGACGCGATGTACTGTCCGGTGTCCAGCAGATAATCCACCATCTCCGGACCGGACATCAGGTCGTTTCGAGTGAATTCGATGCGGCTTCCCCACGCACGCAGAGCATGTTCCACGAAATTGGGGCGGAGCTGCTGCCGGGGGAAACGCGGCAGAATCGCATGAAGGACACGGGCCAGATCTTCATCGGATACGACATCCGGATCGTCGTATCGGGGTGTCGGCGTCACCGGTGTGGCGTTCCGAATGTCCACCGCCGCCGGTGCACGCCGTCCGCTCAGTTCCGCCCGAAGCCGTACCCGTTCCACAGCCGGAAGCTGCAGCCACGCTGCGGTGAATGCCGCCGCAGTAATCACCTGCACGCTCAGCACAACCGACAGCCGAATCGATCTTCTTTGATTCATGACAGTGCCTCTGAAAGACAGCGGTCGGGCCGTCTGTCCGGTTCACCTTTCCCGCTGCACAGATGCCGGGACCGATTCCGTCTCCGGCGGATCGTCGGGCGCTCCGGAATGGCTGTGCAGAGAAACGCGGCGGCGGAAAATGCATGTCTGAACATCTTTGTACAGCCGTTCCCAGTCGGCATCCCGTTCCACCTGCCGAATCAGATGCTGATGACGCGATCGGTCGGCCACGATCAGACCGATTCCGTACAGGTCCGCCAGCCCGGACCAGTCCGCCGGACCGTCGGCCAGTTCCAGATAGTGCGCCCAGACTTCTTCAGGAATGACGTGGACGTGCAGGTTCACCATGGGTCGGAAATCGGCCGGGCCGAACTTCATCAGAAAACCGGACCATTCGGCCGCACAGAATGCCAGACCGTCCGGCAGACGTTCCTGACTGTTCAGGAACTCCACAGCCGATACGGGCGTCTGTCGGGACACCGCCCGTTCCACCGGGACGGACCGCCCGTGTACCGCCTGGACTCCGAAATTCGTCAGGGCGAAGAACACCCAGCAGAGACTCAGGTTCACAACGGTCCACAGGCCGGAACGCCGTTCCGGAGCCCACGGTCGGCGCAGGGAATGCCACGACCGCCAGACAGCGGCTCCATGAGCGGCCAGTGTCAGAGCCAGCACCGGAGCGAGCCAGTTGATCATCCGGGAGGACCACAGCGTCATTCCGGTCAGAAACACCAGAAGCACAGCTTCATCCGGACGGACCCGACGCGGACTGAAACGCAGAATCACGATCAGCAGCAGGCCGACAGATGCCAGAATCTGTCCCTGCTGCATCCGCAAAGTCAAAGGAGCCCATTCGAACATCGTTGCCACGTTGGGATGCCGTCCCACGCGAACGACTTCCGTGAACACGTTCAGACCGGCCGGATGGATCAGTGCGGCTGCGGCACTGAGCTGCAGCAGCAGAAACAGACGCACCGCACGACGGCTGCGGACAGCCGCCGCGACATGTCCGGTCCGAACAGCCACGGCCACAGCATGACCGGCGGCAGCCAGCCCCAGAACGGCCAGTCCCACGGAAAACGAACCGTGGCAGTTCGCCCACAGGGCAAACAGCGCCGGGACCACCACCCAGACCATCCGGTGCCACCGGCGAACGCACAGCAGCCAGACCACCAGACCGCAGTACAGCAGCACACCGATCAGTTGAGGCCGGATGATGAGAAACTGGTGCCAGTTCACGGTCAGGAACGTGAACAAAGAGACGAAGCCGAACAGCGTCGAACCGGACCGACGCAGGGCGCCCCGGACGACCAGCCCCAGCGAGGCCACGATGATCAGTCCGCAGGCGAACTGCAGGCCGGCAAACCCGGCTGTGTCGAAAAGAGCCGCCAGGGCTGTCTGAGACAGCCAGGCCGATGCTGTCATGGGAACGCCGTCTGTCAGCTCGAGCAGAGGTTCCCGATCCGGAATGCGGCCGTTCTGCAGGATCCAGGATCCGTAATTGATGTGATCCCAGAGATCCGTGGGCCACAGCGGCCGACTGGCAAACACGGCTGTCAGCAGCAGTCCCAGAACGGCCAGAAATCCCGACGATCGACGGGACATGCGTGCCCAGTCCGGAGTGCGGTCTTCCAGGACACGTGCGTCCGGCTGCTGCCGATCCTCAGGGGACTGATCCGTTTCAGTCACGGATTCCACAATCGCAGGCATGGGAAATTCATCTCGACAGAGATCATAGCAGTCAGCACGAAAGAACGCGTGCCGTGTGTTCAGCCTAAGTCGACGATTCCACAGCGGGCGGGAGAATCTTCACGCCGCCGCATGGGCGGTCCGGTTGAACGCGGCCGATGAACCGAGCGTGTCGATTATCACGGTTGTGCCGGCGGACCGGATGCGCCGCCAGCCCTGTCACATTGTCCCGGGATGCTGCCCGGCAGGATGTCCCCGGGGGGCAGAGGCGACAGAAAACCGGGCATCCGCCTGGCGGCAGGATCGGCCGAAACAGCCTGTTGGGCCGTGGATGCTGCCGGACATTCCGGAAGGGACCGGTGAACACGGCCGATGGACGCCGGAAACCGGTTCCGGAAGGCCCTGGCCGCTGTTTTGAAACCCCGCACGGTCGGGTACTTTTCTGCTCCGCTGCAGTCTTTCCTGCAGTCTTCCCCTTCGCCGCGCGAAGCGTTCGATACGCAGTCGTTTTTCAGGAGGCCCATGTCGATGGATGCCACATCTCCGTCTCAGACATCCACCATTCGCGAAACATCCGTCCTCATCGCGGATCCCAGCCTGCTGCATGCCGAAGCGATTTCCTGGTGCCTGAGTGCTTATGGGGCCTTTCAGTCCGTTGACCATGTCACCACATCGGACGAACTGCTTTCGAGCATCCGCACGCAGCGCCCCACAGTGGTCGTGATCGCCGAAGCGCTCATCGTGGATTCCATTCGCAGTGTCGGATCGGAACTGGCGGTGCGGCTCGGAGAAACCCGTGTGGCCGTGTTCGCCGATCGGCTGACGGACCGGCAGCTCGATCTGGTGGCGAACAACCGCGTGAGCGGTCTGTTGTCGCGTCGAGAAGGCACGCGGGCCATCTGCGATCAGCTCGCCCGCATTGCTTCCGGAACTCCCGTTCTGTCCGCGGTGCTGGAATCCCGAGTCACCCTGGATGACGACGGGCGATTTCACTGCGTGGCCAGTTCCCGACTGACGCAGTTCACCGATCGGCAGTGGGACGTGCTGATCCGGGTCGCTGAAGGCGCCCGCGTCCCTGAAGTGGCCGAAGAACTCAACATTTCCAAAAAAGCCGTGGAAGCTCACAAACACCGCATCATGCAGCGGCTGGGAACATCGGACCGGGTGGATCTGTGCCGCTGGGCCATCCGTGAAGGACTCATCCGAGCCTGAATGAGCCGCCGTGGGCCTGGCCGGATCCATCGCATGCCGGGTGCGGGATGTCCGGCGCCAACGGCGCCGGTCATCCGTTTTTCAAACGAAAAGACGGGCACCGGATTCCGGCCCGCCGCCTCCCCTTCCCTGCCCTGGTC
>WFTL01000179.1 GCA_015485495.1 Planctomycetaceae bacterium | reverse complement strand
GTCCGATGGAGGGACGGGTTATGTCCCGTCCGATTGAGGTGCCCCCATTTTCTGTACCAGGCGTTATGAGAGTGCGGGATGGGTAAGGGATTCCGCAGTGTGCTGCCGGATCGGCGTCGCTTCGCTCCTGGTTCCGGCCTGATGGCCGCTGCCTGCACGTCGCCGTGCGCATACCATTGCCCGCTGGCGTCCGCACCGTTCCGGCCTGACGGCCCCGACGGAGCGGGGCCCTCCATTGTCCGCTGGAGTCCCGTCCGATGGAACTGTGCCGGCCGCGTTCGTTTGACGAGTTTCCGCAGGAAGCAGAGAATTCCGGACGTCTGCGCGGGATGCGGGTCGGACGGCGTCAGATGCCGTTGCCGTCTTCCCCCAAAACCGCATCTCCTGCCCCCGTTTTCGGAACGTACCGGCGTGCCGGAAGGAGAAACCGTCGTCATGGTGGGAACTGCTGCTTTTCGAGTGGGGCCGGTGTGTGCCGGTCTGGCAACGGAGGATTCGGACGGCCGGTTCCTTCCCGTTCAGAATCCTGCCACCGGGGACACGGTTGCTCAGCAGCGGGCCTGTACGCCGGCGGATGTGGACAAAGTGGCCGTCTGTGCCGATCAGGCGTATCGTTCAGATTCCTGGCAGAAGCTGGCTCCGGCTGACCGGGGACTGCTGCTGCTGAGGATGGCCGATCAGCTTGAAGCCCAGGCCGATTTCTTCGTGGAACAGGAACTGCTGGACACCGGCAAACCGATCACTCAGCTGAAAACCGGTGAGATTCCTTTGTCGGCCGCCATTCTGCGTTACTACGCGGGAGCGGCCGACAAGATCGAAGGAAGCGTCAAGAATTCGCCCGGAGGTCTGCATCTGACGACGTGGGAACCCTACGGAGTCGTAGCCGGCATTCTGCCGTGGAATTACCCACTGGTGAATGCCGTTCTGAAAACCGCGGCTGCTCTGGCCGCCGGCAACGCCATCGTTCTGAAGCCATCTGTGGAAACGCCGCTGTCCACGGTGGCCTTCGCCCGTCTGTGTGAACAGGCCGGTGTGCCGCCAGGGATCGTCTGTGTGGTCACCGGATCCGGTTCGGACGTGGGAAATGCGATTGTCGACCATCCGCTGATCCGAAAAATCTCCTTCACGGGTTCCACGGCTGTCGGTCAGACGATTCAGCAGCGGGCGGCCGCCGGCATGAAGCCGGTGAATCTGGAATGCGGCGGCAAGAATGCGATCATCGTGTTCGCGGATGCGGATCTGGATCGGGCGGCCGAAGCGACGCTGTTCAGCGGTCTGGTGAACACCGGACAGTTGTGCGTGGCCTGCTCGCGGCTGCTGGTGGAAGAATGCGTGGCCGATGAATTCGAACAGCGGCTGCTGGACAAACTGCAGCGGCTGCAGATCGGGGATCCCCGCAGCGAATCGACTCAGGTCGGTCCAATGATCACCCGCAGCCAGTACGAACGGGCTCGTGAACTGCTGCAGACCGGAACAGAAGAAGGGGCCCGCCTTCTGGCCGGTGGAAGCAGTGCCGCTCCAGCCCCCGCTCTTTCCGGCGGTCTGTGGCTGGAACCGGCCATCCTGACGGACGTGCGTTCCGACATGCGCGTGGCTCAGGAAGAAATCTTCGGTCCCGTGCTGACGGTGACCCGATTTCGGGATGAAGCCGAAGCGATTGCTCTTTCGAATTCGGTGGAATACGGGCTGTCCGGATCGGTGTGGACCACCAGCGTGGAACGTTCCGTGCGGATGATCCACGCGCTCGATACCGGCATCATCTGGGTCAATACGATGATGGCCGGCTATCCTCAGATCCCCGTGCCTCCGCACAAAATGAGCGGCACGGGCGTGGAACTGGGGATGGAGGGACTGCTGCAGTTCTGTCGTCGCAAAAGTGCCGTCATCAACGGCGATTCAACGGCTGCTCCGGGCTGGGCTCTGGGCTGAGATTTCGCACAGGCTGCGTGTGCTGTGTGCCGACATGTGCCGCGATTCGTGCTGTTTTCCGCCATTCGCGACCGTGTCGGCGGTGAAGGAATGGATATCGGATGAACGGTCAGCAGCTGTATCGTCGAGCTCGCCAGTTGATTCCCGGCGGCACGCAGTTGTTCAGCAAACGCCCCGAACTGTACGCTCCGGACATCTGGCCGGCCTATTACCGGTCTGCTCAGGGATGCCGGATCACGGATCTGGACGGCCGAACCTTTACGGACATGTCCAGTCACTGTGTGGGTGCCTGTCTGCTGGGGTACGCCTGTGAAGCGGTCGACCAGGCCGTGCAGAAGCGCATCGCGGCCGGCAGCATCTGCAGTCTGAACTCGCCCGATGAAGTGGAACTGGCCGAACGGCTGCTGGAAGGGCATCCCTGGGCCGGCATGGTCCGTTACGCGCGGACCGGAGGCGAAGCACTGGCGATGGCGGTCCGCATCGCCCGGGCCTTCACCGGAAGGGACGCCGTGGCGTTCTGCGGTTACCACGGATGGTCGGACTGGTATCTGGCGGCGAACCTGGGAGCCGAACGACTGGGGGAACATCTTCTGGCCGGACTCAGCCCGGCCGGCGTGCCTGGCGGACTGGAAGGCACGGCATGGCCTTTTCGTTACGGAGACCTGGCGGCTTTGCAGAAGATCCTTCAGCAGCATGCTCCGGCGGCCATCGTGATCGAACCGGTGCGGCATCATCTGCCTCCGGATGGGTTTCTGGATTCTGTCCGGCAGCTTGCGGACCAGGCTGGTGCGGTGCTCATCGTGGATGAGGTGAGCGCCGGCTGGAAGTTCTGCCGTGGCGGGGCTCACCTGAAGTTCGGTCTGCAGCCGGACCTGGCTGTTTTCGCCAAGGCCATCAGCAACGGGTATCCGATGAGTGTCGTGGTGGGGCGATCGGACGTCATGGATGCCGCTCAGACCACGTTCCTGTCCAGCACCTACTGGACGGACGGCATCGGTCCCGCGGCCGCTCTGGCGACTCTGCAGCAGATGCAGCAGGTCGATCTGCCGGGGCATCTGGATGCCATCGGCCGGCAGGCGATGACTGTGTGGGAACAACTCGGTCAGACCCACGCCGTGCCGACGCGAGCCGGAGGTCTGCCGCCGTTCGTGCAGTTCGGTTTCAACCATCCTCAGGAAACCACGCTGCAGACTCTGTTCACCTGCCGCATGCTGGATCACGGGTTTCTTGCCGGTCCGCAGTTTTATCCCACGCTGGCTCACACACCTGACCATGTGATGCGCTTCGCCGAAGCGGCCGATGCCGTCTTTGCCGAACTGCGACGCGGTCTGGAACAGGACGATCTGCAGGACCGCCTGCAGACACCGGTTCGGCAGACCGGATTTCAGCGGCTCACATGAATGGCACGGCCCGGCCTGCGGAACCGGGGTGGCAGACAGACTGTCGGCGCCGCTGAAGACGGCTTACCAGGCCGTCCAGCCGCCGTCCACGGTGAGATTCTGGCCGGTCACGTAGGCGGAAGCATCACTGGCCAGAAACACGATGGCTCCTTTGAGTTCTTCCGGATATCCGGGACGGCCGACAGGTGAGTGTCGGCTGAGCCGTTCGATGAGGGCGGCGGGAGCCGACTGTGGATTGGGAAACGGCCCCGGACTCAGACAGTTCACCCGCACGCCGTCCCGGGCCCAGTACACCGCCAGGTGCCGTGTCATGTGAATCGTGCCGCCTTTGAGTGCATGGTAGGCCACGGGACTGGCCGGACAGATTCCTTCGTAAGCATCCGGGTACGATGCCACCTGTCCGTACATCGATCCGATGTTGATCACGCTGCCGGACACGCCGCGTTCCACCACATGGTTTCGCAGAAGACGCGCCAGTTCGAAATAACCCGCGTTGTTCGCCTGATGCCGGGCGAATTCTTCGAAGGAAACGGTTGTCAGGTCGTTCGCTGTGGCGGCCAGACCGTTGTTCACCAGGATGTCGAGCGAACCGGCGGCTTCCACGGCTTCCGCGAAACCGGAACGAATCGATTCGGCATCCATCTGATCCAGGCAGACGCCGTGATGCGGCCCTGTCGGGGCTGGCGGCAGGGCAGCGGCTGCCTGCCGGGCCCTGTCGGCATCCCGGCTGGAAATCACCACACAGGCTCCGGCTTCCGCCAGCGCCCGGCTCAAAGCGCTGCCCAGATATCCGGTTCCGCCGGTCACCAGAGCCGTTTTTCCGGTCAGGTCGAACAGTTCAGAAACAGTGCGTTCCGTCATGAGTGCTGCTCAGATTCGGACCGGCCGCCGCAACAGACGCCCGGTCCCAGGCGGTGAAAAGGTCTCGGGTCGAAACGACAGACGGTCCGGTATTCTCGGGGGCCCTGCGGCTTCGAAGACCATTGTTCGGGCAACGGCCCGCTTGATTCTGAGGGGAAGGGATTCTGAGTGGAAGGTGGGGTGTCATCTCACAATCGGAATGATCTCTTCCAGCCGGCCGTTTCGGAATCCGTAAAAGCACGGATGCAGGACATTCGTCAGGTCTCCGTAGCCGGGAATGAGTTCCAGACGCTGACCGATGAACAGGCCGTCCGCATCCTGAGTGCGTGTCAGAGCACCGTGTTCGGCGGACAGCCAGGCAACCGACAGATCCGGCCGGTCGCGCACGTACGGCATGTGGATGGTGATGTTCATGGATTTGTGTCCGGCGTCGATGATGGCTCGGTCACCGGTCGGCAGACTGACCACGGTGGTCTGCAGGGTCAGAGCGTGCTGCAGGGAATCGATGTGGCAGGCCTGTTCATAGAACGCGTCCATGAAGATGGCTCCCCCGGCCTGGATTTCCGTGATCCCCGGCTGCTGCAGCGTGATCGGGTACGACCCTGTGCCTCCGCAGGAAACCACCGGGCAGGGCAGGCCGGCATCCAGCAGGCGGGATTTCAGCTTCAGGACCCTGTCGAGAGCCGCAGTGATCTCGCATTTTTTTCGGTCGGCATCCGGAACGGTCAGCAGGTGCCCTTCGTAGGCCATCAGGCCCGCCAGTTCCAGACCGGGCAGATCATGCACCAGACGGGCCAGGCGGACGGCGTTTTCATCAGGAACGATGCCCACGCGGTTCATGCCGATTTCGATTTCCACGAGCACCCGCACGGACGCACCGGCTGCAGCCAGTGCGGCAGACAGCGGCCTGGCCTGATCCGGGTGATCGACGCACACGATCAGATCGCTGCGGGCGGCCAG
This sequence comes from Planctomycetaceae bacterium, assembly GCA_015485495.1. Lineage (GTDB taxonomy): Bacteria > Planctomycetota > Planctomycetia > Planctomycetales > Planctomycetaceae > S139-18. The sequence continues at coordinate 61,058 of WFTL01000179.1, read as the reverse complement.
CGGGATCAGGCGAGCCACTTTGGCCGGTCCGGCGATCATGTTGGCGATGAGCAGATTTCGGATGCCGGCATCGGCCATGATTTCCGCTTCCCGCAGCGTGGCGCACGTGATTCCGGAGGCTCCGGCGTTCAGCAGCCTGCGGGCGATGACGGGAGACTTGTGGCACTTGGAATGCGGACGCCACTGCACGCCGCGGTCTGCGCAGGCGGCCGCCATGGTCCGGATGTTCGCTTCGAAGCGGTCCAGATCGAGCAGCAGGAAGGGGGTGCAGATATCCGATGGGGTGCAGCCGATGGCCGGCAGACGGTCGTTCATGCTGTCAGGAATCCGTAATGTCCGTTCCAGTCGGTGCCGTATCGGTGCTGACTGTGCCCGTCCGGTGGTTTCGGCGCTGTCTGGTGCCAGGAAGCGTCAGACTTTTCCTTCTGCGGCCAGTTCCTGGGCCAGTTGCTGCTGGTAGCGATCCCGGGCGGATTCATCGACGGCTGCGCGCGTGGAAAAGTAGACGAACCCGACAGCCCGCCGTGTTCGGGTCGATCGATTGGCATCGGTGCGGTGAACGACCAGCGCATCATGGGCAATGAGATCACCGGGCGCCACACAGGCCGGCACTTCGCGAGAGCGTTCCTGTTCGCTGTAGTCGGTGATGTGCTGACTGAACCCCAGAACGCGGGATCGTTCATGGGGCCGCATTCCGCTTCGGTGAGAACCTGGCAGATAGCGCACACAGGCGTTTTCTTCGTCCACGTGATCCAGGGACAGCCACAGCGTGACCGCTTCACAGGGATCCAGATGGAAGTACCAGCCGTCCTGATGCGGCGGCGTGGCTTCACCGATCCGGGGCAGCTTGTTGAAGTAAGCGACGTCTTTCGGAACGGCGTCCGTTCCCAGCAGATGAGCGGCCAGGTCGCGCAGCGGGCCGGACCGAAACAGGCCGTCGAAAAAGTCGTCGTGTTCGTTCATCCGGGGCAGCATGCGGATCTGCTGCCGCGTCGGCCGGTCTTCGCAGAACACGTCCATGGGCGGAAGCAAGGGCACCTTCTGTTCAATATAGGTCTGCAGCGCCTGGTTCACCTGGGCCAGCGCGTCCGGCGACAGAAACTGTTTCAGAATCACGAAACCGTCGGCATCGTAGGAGTCCCGAATCGTGTTCCGATCTGCGGGCCAGTGCATGGTCGGTATCTCCTGTTCAGGGGAGCATTCGGACAGGGCGGCAGGTTCTGACGGCGGCGTGTTCACCGCGATGCGAATCGATTGTCCGCACACCGGCTGCCGGTGATCCGATGGGCGGTGCATGGCTTTTACGGCGCCCGGCCGGGACTTTCAACTGGCTGTCGTCTGAGTTTCCAGGCTGCCTTCCTGTTCCAGCAGCAGCCGTTTCAGAGCCAGGCCGCCGCCGTAACCTGTGAGCGACCCGTCGGATCCGATCACGCGGTGGCAGGGAATCACAATGGGAAGAGGATTGCGGCCGCTGGCGGCCCCCACGGCCCGGGCCGCCGCGGGCCGTCCGATGCGTCGGGCCAGTTCGGCATAACTGATGGTCGTTCCCCACGGAATCCGCCGCATTTCCTGCCACACGCGGCGCTGAAAGGCGGTTCCGGAGACGGGATTCAGGGGAATGCCGAAGGAACGCCGCTGTCCGGCGAACCAGGCGGCCAGTTCTTCACAGGCCTGGTCGGTGATCCGATCGGAAAACAGGGGGATCGTTCCGGCCGGCAGGGACTGCATGCGGCACGGCAGCAGGATTTCCCGGAGTGCCTGGCCGTCGGACCGCAGACCCAGTGGGCCGACCGGACTGTCATAAACCGCCAGCTCAATGCGTTCCGACACGGTACGGAGTCCTTTGTTCTGAAAGAGTCGGGCGCACGATGCTCATTCGGAAACACATCCCGGCGGATCGTTGTCGGCGGTCGGTTCGTCGTCGGCCGATTCCACCAGTTTTCTCAGAGCCTGAGAATCTGTGAGGCACACATCGCATTCGCCGTCGATGTTGAGCGGACGGCCGCAGGCGGTGCATCGGAGCAGCACGGCTTCTTCTGAGGCATCCGGAGACGGTGGTTCGTCCGCCTGCGACAGGCCGGCAAGAGTTTCCAGCGACTGCTGAACGGATTCGTCCGCCGCATCCGGCGATCGCTGATCGTCCTTCCGGTCCGACGTCTTTCCTGCCGGGGCCCTTTGAGCGTCGCCGGCGATCGGCAGCATGGGCATGGACCGGCCGGGCGGCGGTACGAAGTTTTCCAGACGGACGAATTCCGCTTCGGCGCTGCGGTTCGTTGTCAGTTCCCGGGCCGCCACATGAACGCGGGCCTGAGTGTCGTAGCTGATGGTGACATCAACCCGACTGCCTTCCGGCAGTCCGGGCGGCAGTCCCGTGACGCGGCAGTCGCCCAGTTCGGTGATCGGTTTATCGGGGCCGGTGCCGCTTTCCACGACACGGACGCGCACAGACGTCTGATGATCGACCACCGTGCCGAAGGTGTGTGTTCTGGAAACCGGCAGCGGCGTGTTGGCGGGAATGAGATAGTAGGGTATGCGCCTGCCGGTCCGGTCATCGCGCACCATGATGCCCAGGGATCGGGAATTCACCGGCCGCTGTCGCATCTTCGACAGGCGTTTCGATGTTCGGGAATCGAAAACGGTCCGCACGGACTGACTGTTCGACAGCAGCATTCCCGCATAGTAGGCGGCTCCGTGGGCGATCGACTGATCGGGCGACAGAGTCGTATTCAGTGTGCGGCCGCTGATTTCCTGAAGACGTTCCCGCACCATGGGCATCCGGGACGCGCCGCCGGTCACCAGCACCGCATCGATGTGCGCCCAGCCGAACCGATGTTTTTTCAGAATCCGCCGCGTGATGATTTCACAGCGATTCAGCAGCGGCTGACAGCGGTCCTGGAATTCGTCCCGTGAGATCTGACAGGCCCGGCGGTGTCCGCCGTGCTGAACCGTGACGACTGCCCGCGGGCGAACAGACAGACTGCGCTTGGCCTGTTCCGCTTCCAGAAACAGCGCCTGATGGCTTTCCGGATCGCGGCGGGGATCGTCCCGAATGTCCTCCAGAAAACGTTCCGCCGCCATGTTTGCCAGAACGCGGGTCCAGTCGATGCCGCCCAGTTCCAGATCGCCGTCCGATGCCACGACCCGCACTTCGTCGCTCGCATAGTGCACAACAGCCAGGTCCAGGGTGCCTCCGCCCAGATCGAATATCAGAAGCTGCTGATCAATGGCCAGTTCCGTGAATCCCAGTCCTTCGCTGCCGAGTACGTGGCATAAGGCGGCCGCCACCGGTTCATTGATGATCTCCACTTTCTGCAGACCGGCATCGTGTCCGGCCTGGATCGTGGCATGCCGTTCCGCATCGCTGAATGGGGCCGGCACCGTGATCACGGCCTGCGAAATCGGGCCGGATTCCTGTTCGGCCGCATCCAGCAGGCGGCGGATGATGTGTGCGGCGACGGTCCGCGGTGTAAGAACCCTGTCCCCGATGCTCCATCGTTTCTGCCGGTCGCCCATGAACCGTTTGGCGTTCTGGATGACCCGGTCCGGATGAGCGATGGCGTTGCGCAGTGCTTCGGTGCCCACGACAATGTCGTTTCCGTCGACGAATACGACCGACGGCGTCGACAGTTCACCTTCCTGGTTCGGGATGGAGACCGGCTGCCCGTGCCGGTCCAGACGGGCGATGCAGGAATACGTGGTTCCCAGGTCGATGCCGACTGCATCCGTATGGGACATGGTGCGTCACTCGCGAAGAACGTCTGTCGGGTTGCTGCTGTGCCGGCCACGGAGAATAATAAGGACTGTCATCGACTGATGCGACGGATGACGTTCGCCTGCCTTTCTCTGAATCTACGCGGAATGAACACTCGTGTCCGTACCAAAACCGCGGACACCGCGGCGTTCGCTGAAGATCGGTTCGGTTGTCTGTTCCGGAGGCTTTTTTCGGCAGGCTGTTTCCGGAACGGGGCGGCCGCGGCCGCCGTGCTGTGGGGCTGCCTGGCCGGACTGCCGTCCGGATCGGCCGATGACTGTCTGACGGGAAACCGCCTGCAGGAAGAACTGTCCCGGCCGCGTTCGGTCAGTGTGACGGCCCGGCCGCTGCAGGAAGTTCTGGATGATCTGGCGGCACGCGCAGGGCTGTGCTTCGTGCGGGACCGGCGGGTGGATCCGTCCGCTCCGGTCCGTCTGACTACCGCGCTGCTGCCGACGGACGAACTGATCCGTCGCGTGGTGTCCGCTTCTGCCGGTGCGGATATTTCCGTGACCGAACGGTTCGTCTATGTGGGGCCGGCGCCTCACGCCGGCCGGCTGCGAACCGTTCTGGAGATCACCCGCCGGATGTTTCGGCAGCAGTCCGGAAAGGAATTTCAGAAAACCGCCCGCCGCCTGCAGAAGATGCGGTCTGTCATCTGGCCCGATCTGTCTCATCCCGCAGACATCATTCGCCGCACGGCCGCATCGCTGAATCTGAATCTGTCGGATGCGGAACGGATTCCGCACGATCTGTGGCATGCCGGTCGGCTGCCGAAAATGCCTGTCCGGGATGCCCTGGCGATGCTGCTGTTTCAGTTCGATCTGATGATGGAACCTGGATCGGAACCGGATGCGCTGCGCATCCGTCCGCTGCCGGATCGAATCGGCATCCGGCGGCGTCATCGGGTTCCGGAATCGCGGCAGCAGGCCATCGAGAAAACTCTCGCAGCCCGCTGGCCGTCTCTGCAGTTCGACTGGACCGGCCGTTCCTTCCATGTCGTGGCGACCGTCGAACAGCACGAGCAGATCGAACGGCTGCTGACCGGACAGGAATCTCGTTCGGGTGCCCCGGCGGAATCTCTGCGCACGCAGACCTGGACCCTGGTCACGCGCCGCGGTGTCACCTGTCGACAGCTTCTGGAACGGCTGGCCGCATCCGGTGTGACTGTGCGCTGCGAAGTCGATCTGGAAGATGTTCTGGACCAGACGGTTCAGGTCGATCTGCACGACGTTCCCGGCGATCAGTTCTTTCCACAGATCTTTTCCGGACTTCCGGTGCGCGTGGATGTGCAGGACGATTGTGTGGTTCTGTATCCGCCGGACATCCCCTGAACGGCGCGCGGCCGCCGGCCGGTCGGGCAGACGAAGCGTTCTGGCGGTCCGCTGATACCGCCTGGCCGACTGCGGTGATGGAACCGCGATGCAGCCTCACCGCGTCAGGTGTCTGCGACCGCGGCCGCATGGTGGCGCACGGCATCCAGCAGAGCGTCCAGGTCGTTCGGGGCTGTCAGAGGATTCATGACACAGGCGCGCAGAACCGGTCGGTCGTCCAGAACGGCCTGGACGATGTAGAACTCCCCGGACCGAATCAGAGACGTTCGCAGGCGGTACTGCAGCCGGTCGATCTGTTGTGGTTCCGTGCATCCGGCCGGTCGATAACGGAAGGCCACGATGTTGCACTCCGGTTCGTGCAGCGGTTCGAAATCCGGAGCGTTCCGCAGGCGTTCCCAGAGCTGACGGGCCCGTTCGAACGTCCGGTCGACCATCTGTTCGAACAGTTCGTCGCCGAACAGAGACCAGATTCCCCACAGACCGAAGCCCAGAGCCCGTTTGGTGCATTCGACGGTGGCCACGCCGCTGTCGTATTCGGCCAGACCGGGATTCGACGGATCGAACAGGTAGGGAGCGTCCTGGTGGAATGTTTCCAGACGGCGACTGCGGTCCCGATACAGGACGGCCGCACACAGTGCCGGCACGAACAGCATTTTGTGGGCGTCCCAGACCACGCTGTCGGCCCGGTCGATGCCCTGAAGCCGCCATCGGTGCTGTCGACTCATCAGGGCGCTGCCGCCGTGCGCTGCGTCCACATGCAGCCAGACACCGTGCTGCCGGCAGACATCGGCGACTGCATGCAGGTCATCGAAGGCGCCGATGGGGGTGGCGCAGGCACAGGCACAGACTGCGATGACAGAACGGCCGTCTTCGTGCAGATGCTGCAGCGTTCTGTCCAGATGCTGCGGATCCATTCGACGGCGGTCATCCAGGGCGACGCGTACCACCTGGCCGGTTCCCAGTCCGAGAACTCCGGCCGCCCGGGAAACCGAATAATGAGCGTCCGCGTGGCAGACCAGAACGGCAGAATCCGGGACGCCGCGTTCCCAGACATCCGGCAGCCGCACGTTGCGGGCTGTGAGCAGGGCGGTCAGGTTGGCCAGAGAGCCGCCGCTGGTCAGCAGACCGCCGGCCTGTTCGGTCGACCAGCCGATGTTTTCGCACAGCCGTTCGATCAGAGCGCCTTCCACGGCGGTCGCCCACGGTCCCATTTCATAAATGGCCATCACCTGGTTGGTGACGGATCCGACGGCATCGAACAGCGCTGCGGGAGGAACCGCGGCGGGCACCTGATGTCCGACGTAACGTGGATGCTGCAGGTTCTGCCCGGACTGCAGCATTGTGGTGATCAGGTCGCGGAAGCGGTCTGTCAGAGAACCGGCGGCTTTGTCAGGGCGGAGTGCTGCCGCGGCGGCCCGGGTCAGTTCCTGCGGATCCGACCAGTGCAGCACGGGGCCGCGCCGGTCCTGAACACAGCGCAGGTGTTCCGTCAGGATGTCTTTCCAGAGATCGGCCAGTTCCTGAAACTGTTCGGGCGACCAGACGGTTTCGATCAGCGACATGCGGAGAATTCAGGAAGGAATCAGAGAAACCCGGTGCGGCACCGGATGAAAAAGCGTTTCGCGTTCGTCGCTTTTGCAAGAAGCGGCGGCGAATCGGCCGCTTTCTTTTGAATTCGTTCCAGGGCACCATACGATACGCCCTTCGTGCGTGCGAGACCGCGGCGGCCGGAACTCCAGGCAGTTTGCCTGAACGGCACATCAGACTGCCCGGGCGGGCCGCCCCGGCGGCAGCCGGTCCAGGGCATCGCCCGGCCGTTTCGCTTTGTGAAGAATCCGTCCGGGGCGGGTTCCCGGCAGGCCGGTGCGCGTCCCGATTTTTCAGTGGCAGGACAGGAACAGAACTTCGACATGCTGACCATTCCCGAACAGGCCGCGCTGGATTTCGTATCGCTGGGAGCCCTGGTCCATCGCCTGGATCCCGGACGCATTCCGTTTCGCAAGGCGACATCGTTCGATGTTCATGTCAGCGGCGGCGAATTCAACTGCGCTGCGAATCTGGCGGACTGTTTCCGTCTGAACACGGGCATCGTCACGGCGATGGTCGGCCATCCGCTGGGAGACCTGATCGATGAGCGGGTGCGGGCGATGGGAGTTCGTCCGTTTTATAAGCGTTTCGAACACGATGGTGTGCGGGGGCCCAACATGGCCACCGTGTACAGCGATCAGGGATGCGGCGTGCGTGCTCCGGTGGTGTTTTACAATCGCTGCAATGAGGCGGCCGGGCTGCTCAAGGCCGGCGATTTTGACTGGGATCAGATCTTTTCCGGGGGTGTCCGCTGGTTTCACAGCGGCGGCATCTTCGCGGCGCTGTCTCCCACCACGCCGGATGTCATCATCGAAGGGATGCAGGCGGCGCGGGCGGCCGGAGCGGTCACGTCGTTCGATCTGAACTACCGCGCCAAACTCTGGGCCATCAGCGGCGGCCAGGAAACCGCTCAGCAGACCCTGCGGCGCATCGTGGAACACTGCGATGTGCTGGTGGGGAACGAAGAAGACCTGCAGCTGGGACTGGGGCTGGAAGGTCAGGATGTGGAGAAAGAATCGAAACTCGACCCGTCCGCCTTCTTCGGGATGATGGAAAGCGTGGCCCGTGAACTGCCGAATGTGAAAGCCGTGGCCACCACGCTGCGGGAAGTGGAATCCACCAATCGGCACCGCTGGAGTGCCGTGCTGTGGGCAGATGGTCAGACATACCAGGCCCGGGAGGCCCGGCTGGATGTGCTCGACCGGGTGGGCGGCGGTGACGGATTCGCGTCGGGGCTGTTTTATGGACTGCTCAGCGGAAAGGATCCGCAGACAGCTCTGGATCTGGGCTGGGCCCACGGGGCTCTGCTCACGACCTATCCGGGCGACACCACCATGGCGACACTCGAACAGGTGGAAGCGTTCGCGGCCGGGGGGTCCGCCCGCATTCAGCGCTGAATCGCGGTGGTGCCCTGCATCGGCCGGCTCGCGCTATCCGGCAGCACCGGAGGCAGCCTGAACCGCGGGAACGGCCGGGTTTCGATTCTCTTTTCTTCAGCAGAAAATCAGACGGTTCATCATGTCCGGACATGACATTGGCCTGATCGGCCTGGCGGTGATGGGGCAGAATCTGGTCATGAACATGGCCAATAAGGGGTTCCACGTGCGGGTTTACAACCGCACGACGGAGCGGACGAAGGAGTTCCTGAACAGTCTGAAGCATCGACCGGAAGGTGTTCTGGAAGACGGAGCGGCCGAACGGATTCACGGCTGTGAGACTCTGGAGGAACTGGTGGCCGGGCTGCAGTCGCCCCGTCGGGTGATGATCATGGTGCAGGCCGGAGCGCCGGTGGATGCGGTCATCGAACAGCTCAAACCGCTGCTGGATCCCGGAGACATCATCATCGACGGAGGCAATGCCGATTTTCACGACACGAACCGCCGGCACGAAGAACTGGCGGCCGCCGGGTTTCGATTCATCGGAACCGGTGTGTCCGGTGGAGAAGAAGGAGCCCTGCGGGGGCCCAGCATCATGCCGGGCGGCCATCCGGAAGCGTGGCCCTTCGTAAAGGACATCCTGCAGAAAATCAGCGCCAAGGTCGGTCCCGCCCACGACATTCCCTGCTGCGACTGGGTGGGCGAAGCCGGAGCCGGGCACTATGTCAAGATGGTGCACAACGGCATCGAATACGGCGATATGCAGCTCATCTGCGAAGCCTACTTCATCCTGAAACACGGACTGGGACTGTCCAACCGGGAACTGTACGAGGTGTTCCGGGAATGGAACGAAGGAGAACTGAACAGTTATCTCATCGAAATCACCCGCGACATCTTCACGGTGGCGGATCCGGAAACGGGCGGTGATCTGCTGGACATGATTCTGGACACAGCCGGCCAGAAGGGAACGGGCCGCTGGATGTGCCAGCATGCTCTGGAACTGGGAGTCCCCACCACACTGGTGACAGAAGCGGTTTACGCCCGCTGTCTGTCGGCTCAGAAGGACCAGCGCGTGCGGGCATCGAAAATCCTTTCGGGACCGGACGCCGCCTTCCAGGGAGACCGGAAGCAGTTCATCGACGATGTGCGCCAGGCCCTGTATGCTTCCAAGCTGGTCAGTTATGCTCAGGGGTTCGTTCAGCTCGACGCTGCCGCCCGGGAATTCGGCTGGAATCTGAACAACGGGTCCATTGCACTGCTGTGGCGGGGCGGCTGCATCATCCGTTCGGTGTTTCTGGAAGACATCAAGAAGGCGTTCGACCGCTGTCCGGATCTGGAAAACCTGCTGCTGGACGACTTCTTCCGCCGCGCCACGGAAAACGCTCAGCCGTCCTGGCGGCGGGTTGTGGCCACGGCCGTGGAACTGGGGCTGCCGGTTCCCGCATTCTCGGCCGCTCTGACCTACTACGACGGGTACCGGCGGGAATCTCTGCCGGCCAATCTGCTTCAGGCCCAGCGGGATTATTTCGGAGCGCACACGTACGAACGCATCGACCGGCCGCGCGGCGAAAAGTTTCATACCGACTGGATTCGCGAACGCCGCCTGTCCTGACTGACCCTGACGGCCGTCCCGGTTTCGGGACGACCGGGCCGACATGATGAATCCTCCCGATCTTCTCAGTGAACTGCGGCATCCCGTCGACGGCAGCCCTCTGAAGTGGAATGCCGAACACGGCACTCTGGTGGCCTCAGACGGTCAGGTGATCGGCCGCCTGGTCGACGGGATTCCGCGTTTCGTCAGCGATGAACATCTGGAAAGTTTCGGAGATCAGTGGAATCGATACGACGTGGCCCACGACGATGAAGACCGGGCCACGTTCGAGGCGAAGACCGGAGTCTGTCCGGATGATCTGGCCGGACAGCGGGTTCTGGATGCCGGATGCGGAGGCGGACGGTATGCAAAGGTCTGCGGAGAAGCCGGAGCCCGTGTTGTGGCCGTCGACCATTCCCGGGCGGTGGACAGAGCCCGAAAGCTGTGCGCCCATCTGGACAGCGTGCAGTTTCTGCAGGCCGATCTCAAACACCTGCCGCTGGAAGCGGCATCCTTCGATGTCGTGTTTTCCATCGGCGTGATGCACCACGATGCCGACACACGACGTGTTTTCGACGCTGTGGCCGGCATGGTCCGTCCCGGCGGCCGCTATTCGGTGTGGCTGTATCGCCGCAATCAATGGTGGCAGGAATGCATCAATCAGTCTCTGCGGGCCGTGACCACACGTCTTCCGGCGTCGATTCTCCGCCCGGCCTGCCACGTTGGCGCCGTACTTGGCGGGATTCCGCTGATCAACCGGACGCTCAACAAGATCGTCAATTTCAGTGCGCACCCGAACTACGAAAACCGGGTCTGCGACACCTTCGACTGGTGGGCCCCGAAATACCAGCACCACCACACGGTGGAAGAACTGCTGGGCTGGTTTCGGGAAGCCGGATTCGGACAGTTACAGGTTCTGCCTCCTGAAAAAACGGGACGGCTTTACCGGCGCGTCTACGATCTCAATCTTCTCATCGGAAGCGGCGTCAACGTGACGGGGATTCGTGAGAAAGACGCGCCGACCCGGGGCTGACCGTCAGCGGTTCAGGCTGCGAAGAAACTGCCGTCCGATCGCGGCTGCCGGCTGTCCGTACACCGACGCGGCGGCTTCTGCCGGATCGTCGCCGGAACGCACCGCCTGGACGTACTGCGGAAATGCGGACGAACGGCCGGACTGCAGAAACCGAATGAGAAACGCGCCGAGAACGGGGACATCGGCCGGATCCGCGGCATCCGGGTGAAAGACGTCTTCGGGGTCGGCGAGTCGCTGAACGGCCCGGTCGACCACAGGTTTCAGCCGCTTCAGAGTGCGGGCATCCGGTTCGGATGCGACGATGCCGAATCCCGTCTGCAGCCATTCCGGCAGCCGGCGTCCGTCGTGCAGGATCCAGGCTTCCGACACCAGTCGCCGGACCAGACGGTCGGACGTCAGTCCGTCGACGGATCCGGAACCGGGAAAATCGTGCATGGCTGCCCAGGCCGTGGCGGTCCGGGACGTGATGACCACATGACCGGAGATTCCCGCAGGTGTCTGTCGATCAAGAAGAACCGTATCGAATTCCGTGTATCCGAAACGGTCCCGACAGACGAACAGAATCAGCCGCCCCCGGCATGGTCGGCCGATCTGAGAATGCCTGGCCTGCAGAAGCCGGATCTGGTCTTCCGCGAGATCGGCCACGTGCTGCAGACGTTCAGCCGGCACATTTCCGCGGACAACGAAATGTTCCGTGATGATCGATTCGGCCGGTTCGCCTGCTGCGGCCCGTTTCCACAGAGTCTCTGCCTGGTCGATCCGTCGCTGCTGAAATTCCTCGTCGCTCATGGAACGCAGACGCTGTGCTTCCTTTTCGGCTTCCGTGGGAACCAGACTCCGCAGCGACGCCCGGGGATCACTGCCGTCGAACGTCGCTCCTTCATTGATCCAGGTGCGGATGGTCATGGCCTGTGATCGGCGGAGCAGGGCGGGACCCTGCGGCATTTTGATCGGATCCTGCAGGCCGACCAGATGCCACAGATAACTGTCGTCGGCGTTTCCCGGCACGATGGTGCTTCCGGAATCCCCGCCCCGCAGCACATGTTCCACAGTTTCCACAGAAAATCCGCCGCGGGGTTCCCGACCGCGATGACACCGCAGGCAGAAGGTGACGAAAATCGGAGCCACGTCGCGAACGAAAGACACCGTTTCCGTTCCGTCTGCGGCCGGGACGTTCACGGGATCCTCAGGAGGAACGGCCGATGTTCCAATGGGCGCTGTTTCGTCTTTGCCGTCAAAGACCGCTCCGCCGTCGATCCAGCGGGCGATGAGACGGATCTGGGTTTCGGTCAGGGGATCTGCGCGGCGCGGCATCCGTCGTCCGGAATCGGAAGCCGTCAGCCGCGCGATGATCAGACTGTTTCGTGCGCTGCCCGGCCGCAGCAGGGCCCCGCTGCGGCTGCCCTGCCTCAGACCGCGAAACGTGTCCAGCCGCAGCCCGGCTTCCGCCCGGTCGGCACCGTGACAGTTCAGACAGTGTTCCCGCAGAATGGGGGCGATGTCCGTTTCGAACCGGACCGGAAGCGCACGGCGGGCACGATCCAGATGACGCTGAAAGGTTCGCCAGGTCCGATCGGTTTCATCGTCGGCGATATCCAGAGCCGCGGCGCGTTCCTGCAGCGATTCGACCAGGCGGCGGGCCTGATCGATCTGATTGTGGCGCACCAGTCCGGGAACCCGGCGTGCTTCTCGGGAGAGCCGGCCCAGTTCCCGGCGAACGTCCTTCGGCAGAGCGGCGGCGGCTTCGTGGCACGGCAGCAACACGTTCAGGGCTGCCAGAAGAGTGACTGCGATCGACTTCCGGAGCGTCGGTGCCATGAATGAGTCTCCGCTGTTCGAGTCTTCAGCCCGGCCGTGTTCAGTTGGCCGGGACACACGTTTCTTCCAGAATGCCGGTCGCTGTCCGCATCCGGCGGCTGTTCGCCGTGTGTTTGTGTTTCTTTCCGTCCAACGTCTCCCGCCGGAAAAATGTTCGACCCGCTTTTGAATGTTGTGCTGTATCAGCCGGAAATTCCACAGAACACGGGAAACATCGGCCGCACGTGCGTGGCGGTGGGGGCCCGTCTGTGGATGATTCGGCCGCTGGGTTTTCGCCTGGAAGACCGATATCTGAAGCGGGCCGGCATGGATTACTGGAAACACCTGGACTGGGAAGTGGCGGAAAGCTGGTCGGAGGTGCGGCGGCAGCTTCCGGATTCACAGGTCTGGTATCTCACGAAAACCGCAACCCGTCCGTTGTGGGACGCCGCGTTCCGGCCGGGAGACGTCGTTCTGTTCGGACGGGAATCCCGCGGTCTGCCCGAATCGATTCTGGCCGAACAGCCGGCCCATCGACTCATGCTGCCCATGTATCCGCAGGTCCGCAGTCTGAATCTGGCCAGCACGGTGAATACGGTGGTTTATGAAGCGGTGCGGCAGTTCGGCGGCCTGCCCCGCCGAACACGGTCGGAACCGGACGGGATTCCCGAATTCTGAAGCGGCGATGGTCTGAGTTTGATGGGGCGGCCGGCCCCCGTTAGAATGATTGTTTCGTGCATGCCGCCGGGCGGTTTTTCCGGAACGGCCCTGCCGAGCTGTGCCGGCAGACGGCCTCCGGTCCGCGGTTTCGTCCAGCGCGAACCGGCCGAACTGCAGGCGTGGCAGTCTGAAGTCTGCTGCCAGTCGATTCACTTCATCTCTGTATGACAAATCGGAAACCAGCCGAACATGGGAACCAAGAAGACGGGCAAGGGACGACGCAAGATCGGTCGCAAAAAACGGCGCATGCGGGCGAAGATTCGTCATCGCAAGTAGCCGGCACGGGTCGCTGACCGCGTCTTTCGACAAAAGCCCGGGATGACTGATCATGCCGGGCTTTGTGCATGCGCTTCGCACACAGACTGTACTCGTCCCCCCAACCCCCGTGGCGGCTGCCGCAGGGCAGGGACGCTGTGTGCGTCAGGCGGCGTCCCGAATGGCGTCTTCCACCATCCGCCGTCTGCGGCTGCGGCGCCGGGCGCGGTGGATCATGCGGTCTTCATGAACGCTGCTTTCCCGGATAAACGATCCGGCCAGCAGCCGATAGAAAAACAGCAGTGTGAACGCACCCAGCGTGGCGGCCACGAATCCTTTGCCGCTGATGGGATCGATCGATGCGTCGCGCCAGAAGAACAGCACGGTGCCGCAGCCGATCACGCTGCCGCCGATGCCCATGAGCATGGTGGCCACGGCGCCGCCCGGATCGCGTCCCGGCATGATGGCTTTGGCCGCCAGACCGGTCAGCGTGCCGAAACCGACCCAGCGCAGCAGTTCATTGAGACTGTCTTTGACGATGGTCATGATTTCTGCTTCGGACACGGCAGGTCTCCTGTCGCCGGACCATTTCTCACACGCCGGGGCACCGCACAGACGGTATCGAAATCGGCCGCGGGCGCCCTAGAGAGAAACCCGCAGCGGGCAGGCGATCCGGTCTGCCGCCTGGGCACCGGCCGGCAGAACCCTGCGGGAACCGGCAGTTGCTGCCGGTCTCGTATCAGGTCGGCCGGGACTGTGCCGGGCAGCGGTCAGCGATGAGCCGATCGAGTTCTTCCCGCAGCTTCGGCAGAATCTCGTCGTAACTCCAGGCCCCCAGGGATTCCGGCCCGCGTTTCAGATTGACGAAATTCGGGCCGCACCACAGGCCCAGATCGGCATCATCCGTTTCGCCCGGACCATTCACGCGGCAGCCCATCACGGCGATGGTGATGTCGTGGTCCTGAGCGTACCTGGTCATGTCGCGGACCTGCTCGGCCAGTTCGATGAACGCTTCGTTTTCCACCCGTGAACAGCTCGGGCAACTGATGATATTCAGCGTCTGCAGGCCGTAATCCACAACCGACCGGACCCGGCCGGCCGCAATGTCTTCCAGAATCCGGCGTCCGGCAGCGATTTCTTCGGCCTTGCGGTCATTGGGAACCGTCAAAGAAACCCGAATCGTATCGCCAATGCCGCGGCTGATGAGCTGTTCGAAGGCGATGCGTGTTTTGATGATGCCTTCCGGAGGCATCCCGGCTTCCGTGACGCCCAGATGCAGGGGAACGTCGGGCCGCTGATCCGCAAACCGGCGATTGACCTCGATGACATGATCCGGGTCGGAATCTTTCAGAGACACGCAGTAGCGCGTGAAGCCGATGCGGTCGAGCAGTTCGCAGTGTTCCAGAGCACTTTCCAGCATCGGGCTGATGCTGTCCGAAGGGGCGTGCTTCGATTTTTTCTCCGGATCGACAGAACCGCAGTTCACTCCCACGCGCAGGGCACAGTCGTGCGCGGCGGCCGTGTCGGCAAGAAACCGCACTTTGTCCTGCCAGGAACGCTGACGTTCATGGTGATACAGGTGTCCCGGGTTGTAGCGCAGTTTGGCCACATGCGGTGCCAGAATCGATGCCAGCCGGTAGTTCTCCTGGAGATCCACTGCCAGGTTGGCATCCACTTCCCTGGAGATTTCGATGAGTGCTTCGGCATCTTTCGCACTGTCCACGGCCACGCGGACAATGTCGGCGCCGGCATCCGCCAGGGCGCGAATCTGAGCGGCTGTGGCGGCGATGTCCTGAGTGCGGGTGGCCGTCATACTCTGCACGGCGATCGGCGCGGCGGATCCGATACGGGTCGTGCCGACGGAGATGGTGCGAGTGGGATTGCGGCGAATGTCCACGAAACTGGCCGTTTCCATGGGGATGTGCGGACGGAAGCAGGACGGCGACAGCAGAACACCATCGTCCAGACGGCACCATAACGGCCGCCGGCTGCAGGAGACAATCCTGCCGGTCAGGAATCTGAATCGTCCGGCCGGGTTCCGGAATGTGACCGGTCCTGATCGACCGCCGGGACCGGTGCTGCCGGTGTTCGGAGACGGTGCCGTGGGCGAACTGCGCGGCCGGCCGGGCCGGCCGCAGTGCCGGCTGCATACGGTGTTCATGATGATCCGGTTTCACCATCAGCCGGTCTGCAGGGACCGGGGTTGTCAGGCGAAGGGTTCCGGGCTCAGATACGCCTGGGCTGCTCACCGGCTGAACGCGGCATGCCGGTGAGTGAAGGCCGTTTTCTGGTACGGCATCGGGAGAGCATTTCAACGTCATGTTCATCGAACACCTTTTCACGCTGCTGATGCTGACGCTGCTGCAGGCGGTGCTGGGTTTTGACAATCTGCTGTACATTTCCATCGAATCGCAGCGGGTTCCGCCCGATCGGCAGGCGATGGTGCGCCGATGGGGAATCGGCATTGCCATCGTGCTGCGGATCGTTCTGCTGTTCGTCGTGATGGCGGCCATCGACCGGTTTCAGGAACCGTTTTTCGTTCTGGACACGCAGCCGGTGGCCATGCAGGCCAATGTCCATTCGCTGATCGTGATACTGGGAGGCGCCTTCGTGATTTATACGGCAGTCCGGGAAATTTCCCACATGCTGCAGGTGGATGATCTGGGACAGCCGAAATCGACCGGGCCGCAGTCGGTTTCCCGGGCGCTGTTCTGGATTGTCACGATGAATCTCGTGTTCAGTTTCGATTCCATTCTCAGCGCCATCGCTCTGGCGGGAAAAATGGAGTACGGCGCCGCTGTGATGGTTCTGGCCATCATCATCAGCGGAGTGCTCATGATGCTTCTGGCGGATCGGGTCAGCGTCTTTCTGCACCGCAACCGTCTTTATGAAGTGCTGGGACTGTTCATTCTGTTCATCGTGGGCATCATGCTTGTTTCGGAAGGCGGGCATCTGGCCGGTGTGAGTCTGTTTGGTCATCCCGTCCACCCGATGACCAAAAGCACGTTCTATTTCGTCCTTGTGGTGCTCATTGCGGTCGATGTGGTGCAAAGCCGTTATCAGCGTAAACTGGCCGCCATGCGGAAACGGTCGACTGCGGAACGAATGTCCTGACCTGCTGTGGACATCCTGGCGGCGGGCGTTCGGCGGACGCATCCGTTCGGATGCTCAGCAGGGCCGCCCGGGAGGACCCGGGAGGACCGACCGGACGACCGGCTGTGGCAGCGACCGGCTGTGGGATCAGTCGGAGCGGCGGGACAGGGCGGGCGGCGAGGCAGCAAACTGCGAAAGCCTTTGAGACGATTGTTGACCGGCGTGCGGTGTGTCCTACACTCCCTGCCATGAAACGCCGCAAGATCAGTCCGCAGTTCCGAAACCTTCTCAAAGCCGCTCACCGGCTGGCCGATCTGTCCGATGCGGCCGCTGTCGTGCTGCTCACCGATGATGTACTCGATTTCCGGGCGATTCAGAAGCTTCTGCGGGGCCGCCGCCTGGTCGTCGCCAGTGAAGACGCTCAGGTTCAGGAAGCCGTTCAGCAGGACGACGTGGACCTGGTTCCCATTCTGCACGAACCGCAGACGCGCAGCACCCAGGTGTCTCAGGTTCTTCTGGAGGCGATTGCGGACGAGCTGCTCCAGTCCGGCGACACCATCGTGGCCGTGTATTCGTCCTACGACAGCAGCCGCTGCGACACGATCAGTGCCGTGGAACTGTCTGAGCATCTGGCCCGGCTCACGTCTCGTGATCTGCAGCGTCTGGAAACGCAGGTTCCGCTGGATACTCTGCGACAGGTGGTCGATCTGGCCTGCGAAATCGGTCGGGAAGGCCGCGAAGGCAAGCCGGTGGGCACGATTTTCGTTGTCGGTCACCATCGCAAGGTGCTGAGTCTGTCTCAGGAACAGGTGCACGACCCGTTTCGGGGCGGTGCTTATCCGAAGGACGAACGGTCCGTTCGCAATCCGCGCGTGCGGGAAAGCATCAAGGAACTCGCTCAGGTCGACGGTGCATTCATCATTTCTTCAGACGGTATTGTTCACGGATTCGGCCGCTATCTTCTGGCCGCTGCCGATGGTCTGGCACTGTCCAAAGGGCTGGGGTCCCGTCACTGGGCGGCCGCTTCGATTTCCAAGGCGACCGATGCGGTGGCCGTGGCCGTGTCTCAGTCCACCGGCACCGTGCGGATCTTTCAGAACGGCAAGGTCGTTCTGCGGATCGAACCTCTGCAGGCAGCCATGAAGTGGCACGATGTGGAAACCGAACCGCCTCCGGAACCGGGCTAACCGGAGCGGCGGCGGTCGAGCCAGCTCTGCAGAATGATGTGCGCGGCCAGCTTGTCCCGGTGCTGTCTGCGACGGCGAGATGACAGATCCACGGAGTGCAGCAGGACGTCGGCCTGAGCGGTGCTGAGCCGTTCATCCTGCCAGGCGACCGGCAGTTCTGTGACGCGGGACAGCCAGCGGCCGTACTGTCGGGCTTCCCGGGATTTGTCGCTTTCTTCGCCCGACATGTGCAGCGGAAGTCCGATTACCAGACCCACCGCTTCGAATTCCCGCACACAGTTCCGAAAGAAATCCGCATCCGCCTGCCGGCTGCGGCGCGTGTACGATTCGTAAGGGCTGGCCAGCCGCTGCTGCACATCGCAGACCGCCACGCCCACGCGCACCGTTCCGTAATCGATGCCCAGCAGCCGCCCCCGTTCGGGGATGGCCGGGTCGGTTGTGCCGGAATTCTGTTCGGAATCGCGCGTCATCCCTGGTCATTCACTGGTACGGTCGCACACCGGCCATGTCACCGGGAGTCCCAGTTTATGCAGAATCCGGCGTGTCGTGGACGCATCACGAAATACGTGCGCCTGAATCCCGTGAGAGCGGGCTGCGGCCACGTAATCTTCGATATCGTCCGTGTAGAAGCAATCGGAAGCCGGGCAGTCTGCCTGGATGAGTGCGGATTCGTAGATCCGGGCATCCGGTTTCATGGCACCGGTTTCCCAGGATGTTGTCAGGGCATCGAAACGGTCCAGAATGTCCCACGTTCTGCGGACGAAACGAATGTGGCTGCGGCAGGTGTTGGACAGCAGAACCAGACGGACGCCGGCCGTGCGCAGTTCATCCAGCAGGGGCAGCATGGCTGCGTTGAGTTCGAAGATGTCACCGACGGCCCGGTCCAGTGCGTCCGCCGACACACGCGTGCCGGTGTGGGCTTCGAACTGTCGGTGAAATTCGTCTTCCGTGACCTGTCCGGTTTCGATCGCGTTCTGGAATCCGGCATCGAACAGAAAGCGGCGAATATCCCGCGGATCGGCGCCGCTGACAGCCGCCATGTTGTTCACCATGCGGTCATGAGAAAAGAAAACAAGCACGTTTCCCAGGTCGAACAGACAGGCGCGAATCGGCATGGGGAATGGTTCTGAACAAAGGCGGTGGTGAGCTGTACGGAGGCGAACTCAGAATGCAGGAACGACGGATCGACAGGACATGGCCTCCGGCTTGCCAGGCTGCGTTCACCGGGACCAGTCGATGCGGTCGAACATCTGCCGCAGACGATGTCCGCGCTGAGGATTCAGGTGCCGGATGTGTCCGATGCGCCCCGCCAGATGGGCCGCGAAGTGTTCGAGTCCGTCGCGGTTCTGAGTCGACGGACCGTGCCGGATGCAGTTGTGCAGGATGGCTCTGAGCTGATCGTAATCCCTGCGGGCGGCATTGATCTTTTCATTGACGACCACGCCGGTCACCATCTGCCGCTGCCCGCGCCGCAGCACGCGGCGTTTGCGCCGATGAACCGAAAAGCGTTCATCCCGTACGATGGCGGTCACCAGAGGGATGAAGTCTTTCAGAGCACCGCCGAATCGTCCGTGGCCGGAGAACGTGATGTCATCGGCATAGCGGGTGTAGCGGACGTCGAACCGGCGGGCCAGGCCAGACAGGCGGACATCCAGTGCAAATGCGGACAGGTTGGCCAGCGCCGGTGATGTCGGCGCGCCCTGGGGCAGATGGCGGGTGCGGTAAGGACGCAGGTCCGCTTCCGACGGAGCGGTCAGCCCGGGAGGAACGGTGGACGTGGTCAGACGGGCCAGCCACAAAGCCACCTCACGCGAAAATCCCATGGTCCGAAAGATGGCCACCACCCGGGAATATCCGACAGACGGATAGAAGTTTTCCAGATCGAATGTCAGCAGAATCGACCGGCCCACGTGCGGTTCGGCATTTGTGCGGATGGAACGCCCGGAAACGAAACCATGGGCCGCCGGATGGGCCGGGACGCGGTTGAGAATGCCGCGCAGAATCCGCCGCTGAACGGCCTTCAGTCTGGGGCGGGGAGCTTCGATGAGTCGGTGGCCTCCCGTTTTTCTCGGAAGCCAGCGGTAGTGGTAGTGCGCCTTCCGGACACTGCCGGGGCGGCATCCCGGCTGTCCGCGATGAATCAGCCAGGCAAGCTGTCCTGGCGGGACCTGGAGAAAATCGGCCAGGTCGGTCGGTGTTTTCAGATGCGGCAGGCCGAAATCCGCCAGCCACTGTTCGTCCGCATCGGTGGACAGATCCAGGAAGCCGTCGTTCTGCGGATTCCGCCAGGAAAACAGATACGGTGATCTGTCGGCCTGTTCATCAGCCGGTGGAACCGGTTTCAGGCTGGAACGGTAGCGCAGAGGCGTCAGGCCGCATTTTGCCGCTTCGTTCGATTCCGGATCGGCAACGGGAAGAACGACGGGTGCCGCATTCCTGTCGGACGGCTGTTTCGAGAACAGGCGGCGAAGAAAATCGAACAGCCCCATGACACATCCCTGCGCCCCGGAAAAACATGTGGCCTGCGGGCCGGATAACGAATCCTGTGGCGAATCTGCAGCGGGTCGACAGGGCGCGACCCGGTGCAGATTCGTGCGACGAAACGGGAACAACGATTCTGCTGCGGGGTTGCCCCGCAGTGCCGTGAACGGCTGAAGCTTATCCGGCCCCCAGGCCACCGGAGCGCATCGTATCCGGTCCGGCGGTCCCGTCAACGTCGATCCGGACCGTCTGTGTCGCTGGTTTCGCAGGTCCCGACCGGGAACCGCCCGCCGTGCGAAGCACACGTCTGCAGAAACAGCAGCGAAAGGTCGCGAGCCGTCCGGTGAGAACGATTGCCCGCGCACCGACCGGCAGGATCGCGCCGTACCGATTCCTCTTCGGGACCGGTGCCGTCAGAAAGCATTCGACAGATTCTGTGTCGGCTTCCGTGCTCTCGACAATCGTCGGTGGACCGTCCATGATGCATCAGCAGAACCCGTCTTCCCTGCTTCGCCAATACCGATCCCCGGAAGACGGAACGGTTTCTTCGGGACTTTGTCGCAAACCTGGTCGTTCTATTGCCAGGACGAGATGAGCAACAGGACGTCGTACAATTCGTGGCAGGTGAGACCAGATTTTGTCACGAAGCGATTGCAGCAGCGCAGGCTGAAGTTGGCCTGGTTCGCGAATGCTGCATGCGGCTGATTGCGGACGTGGTGACGGGGAGACGGGACGTGCGCAGCTGCCCCCCCCCCCCGACAACGGCGACGCCGACGAACTGAACGACCTCAGAAATGATGTTGATTTTGACGATGAGTTTCACGACGAGGACGATGAGCAGCTGGTGGAGGAGGCAGTTGATGCCGGGCAGCGGCATACAAATCAAAGTTCACTGGGAAGGCATTCCATGTTGATTCATGAACTGACGTTGCGCGGCATTTTGTCGTTCGGGCCGGACACGCCGCCGCTGAAGCTGCGGCCGCTCAATGTGCTGATCGGCCCGAACGGGTCGGGCAAGTCGAATCTGATCGAATCGGTCGACCTGCTCCGGTCGACACCGACCAGACTGAGCGCGCCGATACGAGGTCCCGGTGGCAGCGGCGTCAAAGAGTGGATCTGGAAAGGTTCAGGGAACGGCCATGCTCTGATCGAAGCGGTTGTCGATTATCCGGACGGCGCCCAGCCGATCCGACATCGCATCGAATTCACCGAGACCGCTGCGCGATTCGAGCTGGTTGACGAAGCGATCGAAAAACGTGAACCCGATCCGGGACATGATAAGCCGTTCTTCTATTATCGCTATCAGAACGGACGTCCGGTGCTGTCGGTGCGAGATGAAGGCAGCCGACAGCTTCGCCGCGAAGACGTTTCACCCCACGAGTCGATCCTGTCGCAGCGCAAGGATCCCGATCAGTATCCGGAGCTGGCGTATCTGGGCGAATCGTATGAGGGGGTGCGGCTGTATCGCGAATGGTCCTTCGGACGCAAATCGGTCTTTCGCAGCCCGCAATCGGCCGACCTGCCCAGCGACTCTCTCGAAGAGAATCTTTCCAATCTGGGACTGTTTCTGAATCACCTGCGCGGCGAGCCGGAAACCAAGCGGACGATCATCAGTCACATGCGGGACCTGTATGAGGGGCTGGATGAATTTGACGTACGGATCAGGGGCGGAACGGTGGAAGTGTTCCTGACCGAGAGGAACTTCATCATTCCTGCCAGCCGTCTGTCAGACGGCACGCTGAGATATCTGTGCCTGCTGGCGATTCTGTGCGACCCGGATCCGCCGGCGCTTGTGTGTATCGAGGAGCCGGAACTCGGCCTGCACCCCGACATGATTCCGAAAATTGCCGATCTGCTGGTCGCTGCATCCGAGAGGACGCAGCTGATTGTGGCGACGCATTCAGACATTCTGGTCGATGCGATGAGCGACCAGCCGGAAGCAGTGGTCGTTGTTGAAAAGCATGACGGTACGACGCAGGCCAGACGTCTTGAGGCAACGAAAGAGCTGAAACAATGGCTGGAAAAATACCGCCTGGGCCAGCTCTGGGTTCGTGGCGAAATCGGAGGAACACGATGGTGAACGCCAGGGGCTACATTGAGGGAGGCGGCGATTCGAAGGAACTGCACACACGCTGCCGGGAAGGTTTTCGTCGACTGCTGGAAAAGTGTGGTTTCAGCGGACGGATGCCGCGTCTGGTCGCCTGCGGTGGACGTGGGGCGACATTCGATGACTTCTCGACCGCGCAGGCGCATGCAGGTGACGGCGATTACGTGGCCATGCTGGTCGACAGCGAAGAGCCGGTTGCCGACATCGAGGAAACCTGGCGGCATCTGAAGAGTCGCGACGGCTGGGAGCAGCCTGACGGCGCAGTGAATGAGCAGGTCCTGTTGATGACGACGTGTATGGAGACCTGGATCGCATCCGACCGACAGACGCTGCAGGAACATTTCGGCAGCTGTCTCCAGGACAATGCGCTGCCCAGCCTGACCAATATGGAGTCGCGCCCGCGAGAGGCGATACAGGACGCCCTGATCCGCGCAACTCAGAAATGCAAAAACGCCTATACCAAAGGACGGAAGTCGTTTGAAATCGTCGGAAAACTCAATCCCGCGGTGCTCCGACAGCATCTCCCCAGTTTCGTGCGCTGCGAACGGGTGCTTGATGAAAAGCTGTGACCACCGACACTGCAGAAAAGGGCTTCGCAGCTTTGGTGGTCGAGCCGCTCATTTGCGCCGCCGGAAGTCATCGGCACCACGCTGCTGAGGCTGGCTTCGGAACCTTCCACTCACCGGATGATCGGTGCGGCCGGCGCGGCCGGTGTTTCTGACAACCGGCTGACTTCGTCCAGGGCGGGGCGATGTGCGGCCGGGGGTTCAGCCGAAGTAACGCACGGCGTTGCGAAACAGCTTCATTCCGTCGCCTTCTCCGGTGAGCTGACGGCGGGTCCACTGCGGATGCTGCGTGGCGAACAGACTGCGTTCCGGGTGCGGCATGAGGCCCAGGACGCGGCCGCTGGCATCGGTCAGTCCGGCCACATTGCCCACGGATCCGTTCGGATTGACCGGCGGCGGCAGCACGCCGGAATCGTCCGGGGCAGCCGCCGACGGATCGGTTCCGTTCGGGGCCGCCGCGTAGCGCAGTGCCACGGCGCGGCGCGACAGAAGATCCTTCAGAACAGCATCGTCCCGGACAGCCAGACGGCCTTCCGCATGGGCCACGGGAGCTTCCAGCGCGTCCATGTCCTTCAGGAACACGCAGTGGTCGGCTGCCACGTCCAGACGCACCCAGCAGTCGATGTAGCGGGCGCTGCGGTTCCAGGTGAGTGTCATGGTTCGGCGGCGGTCGGCGGAATCTGAAGAGGAATCGCCTTCGAACAGGCCGGCTTTGAGCAGCACCTGGAAACCATTGCAGATTCCCAGAAGCAGCGTGTCGGCCTGGCGAAACTGCTGCAGAACATCGTGCAGCTGTCCCCGCAGATGTTCACTGAAAATGACTCCGGCCCCCAGATCGTCGCCATAGCTGAATCCGCCCGGCAGGCAGAGAATCTGATACGGAAGCAGCCGCCGCGGTTCTTCCAGCAGGCGAAACAGATGCAGCCGTTCCACCCGGGCCCCTGCCAGTTCGAAGGCATGAGCGGTTTCAGCGTCGCAGTTCGTGCCGGGAGCACGCAGCACACACACGCGAGGAGCGGGCATCTGGTCTGTCCTGGAACCCGCCGTTCGGCCGCTTTTCCGGAATACGACCGAACGGCATTTCGAAAGGAGCCTGTCGTCACCGGCACGTTAGCAGGTGGACCGTCTTCCTTTCATCCGACCCCGGCAGGTGGACGTCGGATTTCTCCCATTGGAGTCGGGTTCCTGGCACAGATGAGACACCTGAGACTGTCAGAACGACAGACCTCGGGATTCATTGATGAGCATCTGCAGTTTCAGCCGCACGATTTCGTCTCGCCGCGCTGTGCGTTCATCCAGTTGTTCCCGCAGGCGGGCGATGCGCTTTTCAAGCTCGGAAATCTGTTCTTCACGCTCTTTCGTTCGTGCATCGAACAGCGTTTCCAGAGCGGTTTTCAGCTCATCCGTCACCGTTCGGCGTTCTTCCTCATCCGAGGTCTCCCGCAGTTTGTCCATCAGGCTGCGGATCTCGTGTTCGGCCCGTTCCGCTTCGCGGCTCTGACGGGACCGAACCGAGTGCGGCCTTCCTGGGCGGTGGGTGAAACCGGGCCCGGGAGGAAACGGGCCGCGACGCCCGTCGTCAAACGTCCGACGATCTTCCGGTCCGAAATCTCGCGGGCCTCGATCGAATTCGCCCGGAGGCCCGCCGAAACCGCCCGGCCGCGGGCCTTCTTCAGGACCGCCGCGCCGGTCTCGAAACCGCGGGCCAGGACCGAACCGGCCGTCTTCCGGCGGACGTCTGTCGCGATCGAATTGTTCGTCACGTGGTGGACCCGGCTCCCTGAAATCCTGATCGTTTTTATCGACTGCCGGCTGTGGCTCGTCGCGAAAGTCCGGGTCATCCTGAGCCATGGTCAGGCCGATGGTCAGGCAGACGGCCGCTGCCAGAAAAATGCCAGGACGCATAACGGGTTCCTTTCTTGGTTACTGTCGAAAAACGGGACCGGATGCCGGGCCGGATTCCAGGGAATCCAGCTGTTTCTCCAGACGCTGCAGGGCAGACGTCCATGTGTCGGTGTCTGTGATTTCGGAAATCGGGTCCGTTCCGTCTTCTGCGTACTTCTGTTCCAGAGCCAGCACTTCCAGAGTCAGCCGGGGCAGGTCATCGATTTCGGCGGTGATCCCGGCCGACAAAACTGGCTGGACGGCCTGTTCCAGCCGTTCCAGATCGCTCCGAACGGACCGGATTTCTTCATCGATCACGGCGGCCGACACGAGTGAATCCGGAATGCGGGTGGTCGGGCCGTCCGCAGCCGCATTGACGGACGATGCGGAGACGGAATCGGTCTTCGTACGGATGTTCCACGCGGCGATGCCGACAGTCAGACTGATGGCGGCCAGGACGGCCGTCAGGGCGGCGACCAGCCGGAATGCCGGCGCAGCGGATCGGTGGCGGCGCAGTTTCGGCGGCGGTTCTGCCGTGTCCGGATTCTGCAGATGGGCCAGACAGGCGGTCAGCCAGTCGCGGACGGCGGCGGCGTCCGGGAAACGGTCATCCGGACTGCGGGCCATCAGTTTTTCGATGACCGCCTTCACCGGTGCGGGAATCTGAGGATCGATGTCGCGCAGGCGGCGGGGGCGTCCATGGCAGATCTGCTGCAGAACTCCCATGGGGGTCGACGCATGAAACGGCAGGCACCCGCTGACTGCGAAATACAGAACGGATCCCAGACTGAACTGGTCGGACCGATGATCGATGCTGTCGCCCAGCGCCTGTTCGGGCGACATGAATGCAGGAGTTCCGGTGATCATGCCGCTGCGGGTGATTTCCGCATCGTCGGCTGCCCGGGCGAGTCCGAAATCCATGATCTGCACACGCGACAGACCGTGTTCCAGCATGATGTTGGCCGGTTTGATGTCGCGGTGCACGAGGCCCTGGTCGTGAGCGGCGGCCAGACCGGATGCAATCTGAATTCCGATGCGAACGACGTCGACAGCATCCAGCGGACCGTGCTGGTCGATCTGCTGCTGCAGCGACCGGCCGCTGATGAACGGCATCACGATGGCCGGCAGCGGACCATCCGTCTGGATGCCGTGAATCGCCACAACATTTTCATGGACAACGGCGGCGGCGGCCCGGGCTTCCCGGATGAAACGGCGGCGTGCCGTGGCGCTGCTGGCCAGATGCGGTGCCAGCAGTTTGACGGCCACCGGACGGTTCAGTTCGCTGTCGAATCCTTTCAGTACGATGCCCATGCCGCCGCGGCCGATTTCCCGTTCGATATCGTAGCTGCCGATGCGGCCGGCAAATTCCGGGTGTCGGGGCGGGGACAGAAATGCCCGGATGTCCTGTGCGGAAGGCGCTTCGGCTGTCTGCAGGGTGCCGGTGATCAGCGTGCTCACCGGCGGCAGACTGTCGGGAACTTCGATCTCCGGTGCACTCAGGTGTTCCCGCACGCTGTTCCAGACGGCAGCATCGGCCGCACGCTGTTCCAGACGGCGACAGCACATCCGGCAGTTCGACAGATGATCGACGGCTGCTGCGAAGGTTTCCTGTTCGCACCGGTCCTGCAGGATGGCGTCGAGATATTCCGGGCGGCAGAACTCATGTCCCATGACAGGTCCTCCCGGCTGTCCTTCCTTCCGGAACTTTGGCGACTTCGGCCTGCAGGCGTCGGATGATCCGGCTGCGGGCCACGTACACGCTGCCCGGTGACAGACCCAGTTCTTCGGCGACGGCTGCCGGGGACCGGCCTTCCACGGCGGTTCGATAAAACGCCAGCCAGGTGGTCCGGCTGCAGGCCGCCTGAACCCGACGGGCAGCCCACTGGTAGATTTCCCGCTGCATGGCCCGGTCGAATTCGTCTTCCAGAGCCGGATCGACAGCACCGTCATCGGGAGCGTCTTCGACAACCGAACCGGTTCCCGCGATATCCGGACGCCGGATACGCTGTTTCAGCAGGCTGATCATGAAGTTGCGGGCGATCTGGTACAGCCAGGATCGGAAGGAACCACGCTGTTCGTGCGGATCCCAGCGGTCCACGGCCCCCGCCACTCTCAACAGCACTTCCTGGACGATGTCGACCGCGTCAGAATGCTGGAATCCGCGGCGAATCGCAAAGCTGTACAGCAGCGGCTGATAGGTTTCCGCAAACTGCTGCCAGGCTTCCAGGTCGTCGCGGTTGCGCAGGCGCAGAATGAGGCTGTGGCGGGTTGTCGGTCCGTTGGCCATGCCGTTCTTTCACTGACAGTATTTCTGCAGTGATACACTCTTCGGACACCGATTTCTTACACGCAAAATGGAAGAAAGTGATCCGGAACGCGGTGAAATTCTGTGATCCGGCCGCGCGGGCAGGAGGACGGGCCGGCCGTTTCTCCGGTCCGGATGCGGCCGGTTCCGTCCGATATGTCCAGTCAACGCGGCCGGGGCGTATTCGATTCGGGCATCGCCGGGATACCCAAAGCGGCCCGGCAGTCGCCTCACAGGCGGGTCGTCAGACCGTATTTTTCCGACGTGCTGTTGAACTTCTTCTGGACGGCTGCTTCCAGATCGATGCCCAGATCCATAGCGATCAGATCGGCACAGACGATGATGTCGGCCAGTTCTTCCGTGATGCCCTGCAGATCATCGCGGCCGCCCACCATGCCCATGCGGGTTCGTTCCAGCTTCTTCAGTTCGTTGCAGGCTTCACCGGCTTCGCCGGCCAGTTCCAGTCCGCGGAACGCCAGGGACACATCTGTGCCGCGGGCCCATTCTTCATGGCGGGCCCGGTTGGCTCTGCGAAGTTCTTCGAATGTCATGCGATCACCTGCTGTCGTGCAGATAACCCGGCCAGGACTCGAACCTGAACTAACAGAACCAAAATCTGTTGTGCTACCAATTACACCACCGGGTTGTCGGGGACCGTTGTTCGGTTTTGGCCGTTCGGAGACCGTGACGGCCGGTGCGGCCGTCTGTCAGTCGTTGCGCAGTTTCAGACCCAGTTCTGCCAGTTTGGACCGGATTTCGTTCAGCGACGTCACGCCGAAGTTGCGGCTGGCGAGCAGTTCATCGGGCGTTCGCTGGATGAGCTGACCGATGGTCTGAATGGACAGCCGCGTCATGCACTTGCGGGACCGCACGGACAGATTCAGATCGCTGATGGGACGATTGAGCAGGGCCTGTTCTTCGGGAGACAGATTCTGATCTGCAAAGGTGTCTCGGGAATGAACCTTATGCAGGTTCTGTCCGATGGTCAGATCGTGAGCGGCCAGCAGTTCGCGGATTTCCATGAGCGATGTTTCGCCGAAATTCTTGCCGGCCAGCAGTTCCTGTTCGCTGATTTCCGTCAGGTCGCCCAGCGTGTTGATGTTCATGGCGGACAGACAGTTGCGGCTGCGCACGGACAGTTCGAAATCGGTCACGGGGCGACTGAGAAGCTGCTTCATGCGGGCTTCCTGCCGCGCCTGCTCCTCATTCACATGCATGTTGTGCGTCGCTTCGATGTCCTTCAGATACAGGCGGGCTCGCTCGTTATTCGGGTCGTAATCCAGAACCCGCTGGAAACAGAACGCGGCCGTCTGATAACGCTCATGATCTTCGTACAGCAGTCCCAGATTCAGCAGGGCGCCCACGAAATACGGCGGTCGGGACAGGCTGCGTTCGTAAAGCTGAATGGCTTCTTCATCGTTGCCGCGCAGAGAGTTTTCGGCTGCCAGCCAGAACAGGGCGCGGGAATGATGGGGGTCCATATCGACCGCTCGTTCGAAGTATTCCACGGCCGTGAGCGAATCGCCTCGATCGGCCCAGATGCAGCCCATCTGGAAGGAGTATTCCGCGCGGCTGGCCGCTGATGCGGCGACGCTGCGGAGCATTTGTTCGGCTTCATCGATGCGGCCGGTGGCCCGCAGGCAGCCGGCCTGCCGGAGGGTGGCGTCGATCGGGTCATAACCGGCTTTGCCGGCCTGTTCGAATCGTTCCGCGGCTTCTTCGTGCCGTTCCAGAGACGACAGAGCACAGGCGTGATAATAGATGGCCAGCGGGTCCTTCTTCACGCCGCTCAGCCAGCGGTCGGCGTCTTCGTGCCGGGCCAGCAGAAAACTGGCCACCCCCAGCCGGGCCCGCACGGATTCGGGCGGATTGTCTCCCGCACTGCGGCTGACTTCCGTGACTGCCTGTCGGACATCACCCGCCTGCGGACCGCCTGCTGCGCTGAGCAGTTCCTCAACAGTCTCCGGACTCAGATTTCCACTGCCCTGCAGCAGTTCGGCGATGTTCACGGAGTTCACAACGGACACGGGCCTGGTTCCTTGCTGAGCGGTTTGACGAACGGGAGGGCCGGCTGTGACGATCTGCCGGAACGATGAACCGGCCGTCGCCGGGCCGGACCGCTCGTCGAAACGGTGCGGACAACGCGGACAACCTGCAGATCACATCCGCAGATGGTTCGGGCCGCTGACCCGGGGCAATCGGCAACGTTCGGCAGTCGGGCATCGGCCGGAATTTCGAAACGAGGCAATTTACCGGCTTCCGGCGCCGGATACAAATGATCGGGAGCGAATTCCGGTCGCTGCGAACGGGGATTCCGCACGGAAACAGCACCGAATGTCCATCAGGACGTTCGGTGCTGTGAAGCGGCGAATCGGAAAAGACGGGGCATTCCGGCGGTCGTCCCCGGCACGTCCCGGCGCAGACCGGAAGAATCCGGAAGGAACAGGTGCCCCTGTGAAGCGGGCAGCGGGGAATTCCGTGGTGTCCCGTTTAGAATGTGGGCAGAGGCTCCACCAGGGCTGTTGTGGTTCCCGGAGCATAGGCAGCCTGCGGATAACCACCATTGAAAGCTGTCGGATAGCCGGGTGCTGCCGCACCGCAGGCTCCGCTGGCACATCCGCCTGCAGCGCCACCGTAGGGGTAAGCGGCTCCATAACCGCATCCGTGGCCGAACAGGCAGCAGCCGGTCATGCATGTCATCAGCAGCAGACCAGAACAGACCATCATGAAACGCTTCATCAGAGTGCCTCCATGCTGCCGCCGTGGGTGTCCTGAGACCAGGCCGACAACGAGAACTGAGAGTTGAAATGAACGAGCCGGGGCTTCCCGCGGACGAAAGGCCGAAGGAAGTCCGGTCCCGGACGGGACCGTGTGCGGCCGTTGCAAGAGGAGAGAGAGTTGAAGGGAGAACCGATGCCGGAACGCATCGGACGGGCGGAAAGTAGAAGAACCTGCAGAATGGGTCAATAGGTCTTTTGTGGCAGAAAAATCAGCGGAAATTGCGGTGCTGCCGGGCCCGGATCTGCCGGAACCGGACAAAAGAACGGAAAAAGATTCAGAGTGGTCTCCGCCCCGAATCGTCCGTCCGGATCGGGGCGGCTGTCCATTCCGTCGTCTGTTCCGTACTTCCGCCGATTCTGCCGGTGCCGGGAACCGAGCGGATGGCGGTCTGAAAGGATGGTTCTCATGACGTACTGGGCTGCGGCTGTTGTTCTGGTCGTCGTCAATGCGGCCGCGATGGCGGCAAATCTGCTGCTGCTGCCGGGCAACTGGATGATGGTGGCCTCCCTGTGTCTGTTTCTCCTGGCGGTCGGGCATCCGGAGTCCGGCCCGGACTGGTCGACCCTGCTGGTCTGTGCCGTTCTGGCGGCTGTGGGAGAAATCGTCGAACTGGCCGCCGGCAGTGCCACCGCCGGACGCGCCGGTGCGACGCGGCGCAGCATGCTGCTGTCTCTGATCGCTTCGTTCGTCCTGAGCGTGGCCGGGACCTTCGCGATTCCCGTTCCGGTCATCGGGACGGTCGTCGGTGCCGTGGCCGGAGCGGCCGCAGGGGCGTACGCCGGAGCGTGGCTGGGAGAAGCCTGGGCCGGACGTCATCCCGGCCAGCGGGACCGGATCGGACGGGCGGCCATGACGGGCCGATTGCTGGGGATGACCATCAAGATCATCATCGGCGCCGCGATTTTCGTCGTTCAGGCGGTGAGTCTGTGGCTGTAGATTCGTGCAGCAGCCGACGGCCGTCCGGGCGCAGATGCCGGTGATCCTTCAGAAGGCCCGGTACAGTCCAAACCAGAAGGCACTCGTGCGGTTCACCAGCGAATAGCCGTATTCGAAGCGAATCGTCAGGCGTTCCACGAAACTCAGAACAGGAACCTGCAGGTACATTCCGGCACCCACCGCATGATCGACCGGACCCTGCGGGGCATCGAACAGGAAGGACTGCCCCACGTCATAAAACAG
Organism: Planctomycetaceae bacterium; assembly: GCA_015485495.1. Classification (GTDB taxonomy): domain Bacteria; phylum Planctomycetota; class Planctomycetia; order Planctomycetales; family Planctomycetaceae; genus S139-18. Next base: position 30,031 of record WFTL01000179.1, on the reverse strand, counting down.
GGATCCGTCGATCGAATGCAGGGAAGCGGTGTTGTCCAGCACTTCCAGGTCGAGTTCTCCGGTGAGCGGAAATCGCCATTCGACCGAACTGACCCAGAAGGCATTGCCTTCCACGTCCGTGGCCGGAACGCCGCGAAACCGCCCGGGACCTCCGAAACGGAAGTGCTGGCCGTTGCTGTCCCATCCGTATCCTCCGGAGACACGTCCGGCCAGACGGGTCTGCTGCAGCCAGTCGGGACCGTGTGGGATCTTTCGAACGGTGCTGAGCTGACCGGTGAGGCGATCGTAGGTCACGCCGCGGCTGAAGGCCGTGAATCCGTGTTCGTAGTTCGCGTCCAGGCGGAAACCGCGTTCCGGATTCCAGTACGGCATCTGGCTGTCCAGATGGAAGGCGATTCCGGCGGCCCGCACGTCGCGGTAGTCCTGGATGAGCGGACTGGCGGGGATGGTCGTGTCGCGGTCCGGAAAAAAATTGTCTCCCATGCGGGTGTACAGTTCCAGGTAACTCAGATTGGGATACATCAGGCTGGTGGTGTACTGAAAGATGCGGCGCAGCGCGAAGCGGGCCTGATGCCCCGGGTCGTTGGCCAGAGTGGACAGCAGGGCATGTTCATAACGGGCCCGCAGTTCCCAGCGTTCCGACGGAATGCCGTACACGACCGCATCGATTCCGGCGGACAGGTGATCGTCGTTGTTGGTGGCTGTCGCAGCCGTCCAGGCGATGAAGGGAGAAATCGTGTAGCGGCCGGCCGAAGCGAGGGCGGCTCGGAATCCCGGCCGCGCGTCCGAATCGATTCCGAAGCCGGCCACGAGACTGTCGTGCGATTCCGACTGCACCATGGCCGATTCGTCTGCCGGGGAATACAGGGAACTGATGCGGATGCGGTGCGGTTTCTTCCAGGTGTTGTTGTGGCGGTCGGCATCCAGCGTGCGATGGTGCGGATCGATGATGAGCTGTTTCGGTCTGCGGTCCGTTTCTACGGTCACCAGCCAGTCTGTCGGTGACTGTCGTCGGATGGTCACGTCCGGATAGTCTGTCGTTTCGTGCAGCAGCAGACAGCGAAACGGCGGTCCGCTGCGGGATTCCGACAGGGCCACGCACACCGGTTCGGAAATCGGGCCCTGCTGGCTGATGCGGGCTTCCGTCCGCCAGCCGGATCCGGACCGGCTGCGGGTGACGCGGACGTCTTCCACCTTCCAGTCCGTGTGTCCGTCGGTCCGCAGCCAGGTTCGGAAAAAGTGTTCCCAGCTGCATCCGGTCCACTGTTCGAGTTCGCACCGGAACTGATCGATGGTGAGGATGCGGAAGCGGTACTTTTCGTACACCGTCTTCATGAAGGCAAAGAAGTTCGTGCGGCCCATCCGGTTCTGAATCATGCCCGTGATGCGGGCACCGCGATCGTAGACCAGAGCGAACAGGTTGTGCAGGTGCTGCATATCATCGAGCGTGCCGCCTGTGGTGCCGGTTTCGCCGCGGCGCCGGAACGCGGCGTAGCTGCTGTGCAGCAGCGTGCGATAGCGAATATTGGGAAGCTGCGTGTGTCCGATGTCCGGAAGATCCAGCAGCAGCGGATCGGGGCCGTATTTGTCTTCCATCCGGACCCGGGTGAACCACTGGACCAGACCTTCGTCCATCCAGGGTTCGGCGTACCCGTTCGTGCCGACGGCGGAATACCACCACTGGTGGCAGATTTCGTGGCTGATCAGGTGTTCCACATAACGTCCGGCGTACTGCGGCGCATCGAAGATGCGTTCATCGATCATCACGACGCCGGACGATTCATTGCCGTTCCAGCCGAAATAGCTTTCCGCCAGTTCGAATTCCCGGTACGGATACCGCCCGAACCACTGTTCGTATGTGGCAATGGATTCGGCCGCCGTGGTCATCGCCAGACGGGCGTGGGCCGCGTGTTCCGGAAACGCCACGACCCGCAGCGGAATGCCGTTCACTTCGGACCGCCATTCCCGAAACCGCCGGCTGCTGACGATGGTGAAATCGCGCAGGCCGCGTCCCTGAATGGAAAGCTGTTTCCGTCCGTCGTCCAGAAGGCGTTCTTCGATGACGTGACCACCCGTCACCACGATTTCGTCGCGCGGAACGCGCAGCGTGACATCGTAGTTTCCGGCTTCGTTGAAGAACGGCTGATGCCAGGGGATCCAGGGAACCGGCTGCCAGGAATCGCAGCGGTACGCGGCCAGAACCGGATACCAGTTGACCAGGCTGGTCACGCAGCGCCAGCGGCCCAGACGTCCCATCACCGGCGGGATGGAAATGCGGTATTCCATCTGCACTTCGATCGCGGCACCGGGCGGCAGCGGATCATGAAGACGGACGTGCAGATGGGTGTCTTCCTGTGCGTCGAAGGCGGCCGTGAGCCGGCGGTCTCCACGACGCACCCCGATCAGATGAAACCGGCGTCCCCGACGGTCCAGTGCGGTGTTCGGATCGACACGCAGAGATTCCAGAATCCGTTCTCCCAGGGCAATGGTTTCAGGAGACGGACGGTTGTTGGGAATGACCTGAAAGATGAGTTCCCGGACGGGCTGTGTCCCGGGATTCGTCCAGCGCACCTGCTGACGGACGCGGACCAGGCGGCGCTGCGGGTCCAGATCGATGTCCAGGGCATACGACGGCAGTTCCACGATCCGGCTGTCGGAATCGACGGGCTGCGCGATCGGCGGGACGTCTTTCGGAGCCGCGGAAATCGGATCCGGAACGGGCCGGACGTCGGCCGATTCGGGAACATCCGGAACCGGACCGGGGGAAACAGTCTGCTCCGCCGCAGGTTCCGCGGGAACCTGCGTCCGGACCGGCTGCCGGACCGGTTTCTGGATGGGATCTGCCGGCAGACGGTCCGGACACAGAAGGGAGATTCCCGCGATCAGCAGGCCGTGGGAAACTCTGCGGATTGCATCAGTCATGGAAACCGCCGCGTCCGTGCCGAGAGACCGGGAAGGCCGCACACCTGGGCATCCCGGAGAACTCATGGAATTCTCATCGTCGTTCGGAACCGGATTCAATGATGCGAACAGACGGGGCGGATCGGTGCCGTCGACACCGGGCCCGGTACAATCGCCAGAATCGTTACGATCGGGGCAGCTTCCGTCGGTTTCGGAAACGTGTCTGTGGGATGGTTCACACGGAAGCCGCCAGACGTGTCAGCGATTCGTCTTTCAGCAGACGGTCGGCGGCCTGGCGTGCGCTGGTGATGCAGTCGGGCAGACCGACACCGGCGTACGCATTGCCGGCCAGTTCCAGGCCGCCGTGTGCCTGCATGCGCTGTTCCACAGCGGCGATCCGGTCGCGGTGGCCGACGTGGTACTGCGGCATGGCCCGCAGATGCCGCCACACATCGGCCGACCGGAGCGTCGTTTTCAGACCCAGCAGGGATCGCATTTCCTTCTGCACCCGTTCCAGAATCTGATCATCGGACAGGTCCAGAAGTTCCGGCTGCGTCGCTCCGCCCACGAAGGTTCGGAGCACCACATGACCATCCGGTGCCCGATGAGGAAACTTTCTGCTGGAAAACGAAATCGCCAGAACATCGCGACCTTCGATGATCGGAATGACCAGTCCGAAGGCGTCCAGCGGATGTTCGAACTCGTCCAGACGATGGGTCGATGTCACGATGGCCGTGGACGCATATTCGATGTCCCGCAGCAGACCGCTGAGCCGGTCGTCCAGTGACGCTGTCAGTTCACCGGCGATCCACGCGGGTGTCGTCACGATCAGGCCGCTGAAACGCTGCGGAGTCGCATCGCGGCGGAAGCTGATCTGCCACGGGGTGCGGCTGTCGTCGACTGGTGTGATACCGCCGACCGGACAGTTCAGATGCAGCCGACAGCGTCCGGTGCGGTTCAGTGCATCCACGAGCCGATCGATGAGGGCGGACAGTCCGTCGCGGTGTGTGACGAACAGTCCATAGCGGGCTCCGCTGCCATCGGACGTTTCACTGCGTGCTGCGAAGCGATTCTTCAGAGTCCCGCGAATCACGCTTCCGAACTGCTGCTCCATGTCCGGAAAACGCGGCAGCGTCGCCTGGAGACTCAGTTTTTCCGGATCGGACGTGTAGATGCCGCCGATGAGCGGCTGGACCAGCCGATCGAAGGCTTCCTGCCCGAAGCGGCGGCGTACGAAGGAGGCCAGGGTTTCATCGGTCCCGGCAGGCCCGCGCGGCTGGAAGACTTCCGCCAGCAGCCGCAGACGGCCGCGCAGAGACAGAACCGGCGTCGTGAGAATGCTGCTCAGACGCTGCGGCGCCATGAGCATGAACCCTTCGGGGACAGGAAGCGGCCGGCCGTTTCGAAGCACCAGGGATCGGCGGCAGTCGCTGCAGGTACCGATCAGTTCCTCAGTGATGCCCAGGTCGCGGCAAAGTTCCAGACCTCCCGGTCGCGTGGTGATGAACGAATCCGGTCCGTGTTCGATCAGAAATCCGTCCCGGTGTTCTGTTTCAATGGTTCCGCCGGCGCGGTCGGAGGCTTCGAACACATCCACATGCAGACGCGGGTGCTGCTTCAGCAGACGCAGCGCGGCACTCAGCCCCGTGATTCCGGCCCCCACAATGCCCACGCGGGGAAAGCCGTCCGGCTGTGCTGTGGAACTGTTCGGTTGTGCTGAGGAAAAGGCCGCCATCATGTTCCGGCATCATGAACGCAGTCGACGACCGCTTTGACGTGATCGGGATTCATGTCGGGCATCACACCATGGCCCAGATTGAAAATGTGTCCCGGCCGTCCTCCGGCCTGATCCAGAACGCGCCGGACGAGCTGCTTCAGAACCGGCAGATCGGTGTACAGGGCGGCCGGATCCAGGTTTCCCTGAACGGCTCTGTCCGGACCGATGATCTTCCAGGCGTCATCCAGATCCATACGCCAGTCGATTCCAATGACCTGACCGCCGGCATCCCGCTGAGCGGGCAGCAGAGCCGGATTGCCGGTGAGAAAGCTGATGACCGGTGCGTCCCGGCAGACCGCGTCGATCACCCGTTTCGTCCACGGCAGCACGCAGCGGCGGTAGTCGGACGGCGACAGACAGCCGGCCCAGCTGTCGAAAAGCTGAACGGCCTGACAGCCGCTGCGGATCTGTTCCCGCAGATAAATGATCACGGCATCCGAAAGACACCGCATCAGCGTTTCCCAGGCGCCGGGATCGCTGTTCATGAACGATCGGGTGGCCACATGCCGGCCGGACCCGCCGCCTTCGATGCAGTACGATGCCAGTGTGAAGGGGGCGCCGGCGAATCCGAGCAGGGGGATGTCGGTCGGCAGGGCGCGCCGAATGAGGCGAACGGCGTCGAACACGTAGTGCAGAGGTTCCGTCGATTCCAGCGGCTGCAGGCGATCGGCATCTGCCGGTTCCCGCAGCGGATTGTGAATCACGGGGCCTTCTCCCTGAACGTATTCCAGCTCCATTCCCATCGGCTGCAGCATCGGCAGCAGATCGGCGAACAAAATGGCGGCATCGACATTCAGAACCTGCTGAGCGGTCACGGTGACCTCACAGGCCAGTTCCGGAGTCGTGCACAGTTCGAGAAACGTTACCCGGCGGCGCACGTCCATGTACTCGGGCAGATAACGTCCCGCCTGCCTCATGATCCAGACCGGCGTGACCGAAGCCGGTTCCCGGCGCACAGCCTTCATGAAAGGGCCGTTCTGCCAGGCGGGAGGATCGGAAGCGGCACAGGCAGCAGGGTCAGTCGTCAAAACGGATTCCTGATTCGGTGATGGTGTAGGGAAGAATGGTTTCTTCGCACGCACTGCCGCGATGCTTGGCCACGTAAAGGGCGCGGCCGATTCGGTTCTGTGTTCGTGTGCGGCCCATCAGGATGATGGTGTTGGCATTGGTCAGAACATCGCCCGATCGGACAGGGCGTTCGATCAGATCGTCCAGCATGACTTCATGGCACGTCCAGGCCAGCAGTCCGCTGATGCTGTCGGAATCGTACGCATGCTGCCGGACCGTTTCTTCTGCCGCGCGGTAACCCACCCGGAAAAGATCACGCGCCACCCAGTCATGTTCTTTTCTGAGAATCTGATGATACACATAATCGAAAAGATGGAACTGGAATGAGTCGGAATCGCGTTCGGTGGGTTCCACGCCGTCCACGACCACACGGCGGACTCCGTGAACGAAGTTTCCGTAAAAGAAGGCGATGGTGCGGTCCAGCCGCCTCATGAAATCCGACCGGAATTCCTGCCACTGTTCCGGTGACATGTCGTCGATGGTCACGCGGCGGCCGGACCGGTCGAACGCGTGCAGGTAATCGACCCGGGCATGGTCGGCGTCCCAGACGCGGTCCGGATCCGCCGGCTGATCCGGCGACCGGGCTGTCAGCGTCCAGTCGAACATGCGCCGGGCATACTCGGCCTGGTTCTGAGAATCCCCGCGCGTCGTCAGGTCGAAAATGATGCCTCGTTCGCCTTCCTGCTGCCGGCCGGCCTGGCAGTAGCTGAGACTGAGCTGCGTTTTGCCGATGCCCGTGGCCCCGACCAGAACGGTGAGTGTTCCCGGAATGAGCCCACCGCCCAGAGCGGCATCCAGACGGGGCAGTCCGGTGGAGTGACGGTCAGGACGGCAGGCAGCAGGCGAAACAGCGGAAGAAGTCATCGTCGATGGTTCGGGAGAGAAAGGCGACCGGTGCCGCTGACAGGACCGCGGAAGGAGCCGCTGGTCGACACCGCAGGCCGCTTCGGCCGGTCCGGGCGGCTGAGTGTGAGGACAGCGTAGAGGGCGGCGCGGGCGGAGTCCAATGCGACCGAGGCGAGGGGCCGTTCGGCCGTTCGGCGCCATTCAATACAGTCCGGAAAAGAACGTCCACCTCCGGTTCGCGGCCTCTGCGGATTCCGGTCAGCCCGGGGCCCGCACAAGCATGTCTGCGGTCACATCGTTCAGACAGCGGCAGCCGCACAACGTCATCGTGATATCGAAGTCCGCCAGAATGCGGGACACGACTTCGACGACGCCGTCCGCGCCGTCCAGAGCCAGCCCCCACATCCAGGGACGTCCGAGCAGGACCGCGTCGGCTTCCAGAGCCACCGCGCGAAAGATGTCGGCGCCCCGGCGAATTCCGCTGTCGAACAGGACCGGAACCTGGCCGCTGACCGCATCGACGACAGCCGGCAGTGCATCCAGAGCACCGATGCTGCCGTCGACCTGCCGACCACCGTGGTTGGACACAATGATTCCGTCGGCTCCATGCTGCAGAGCCAGCCGGGCATCGTCCGGATGAAGAATGCCTTTCAGAACGACAGGCAGGTCCGTGCAGTCCTTCAGGAAGGCGATGTCGTCCCAGGTGTGGCTGAGATCGGAGAATCCGCCCGCCCAGGCCAGCACCGCGGACCGCATGTCTTCTTCCGGCGGCCGTTCCAGCCGGCTGCGGAAGACCGGATCGGACAGGTACAGGCCGATGCCTTCCCCTTTCAGAAAAGGCAGGAACGCCAGAGCCAGATCGCGTTCCCGCCAGGCCAGCATGCGGGTGTCCAGTGTGACCACCAGTGCCGTGTATCCGGCCGCTTCCGCCCGCTGCACGAAACTGCGGGTGATGTCCCGGTCGCGCGGCCAGTAGAGCTGAAACCAGCGCGGTCCGCTTCCCGCGGCGGTCGCCACGTCTTCAGGAGACGCTGTGGACGCGGACGAATAACAGAACGGCAGGCCCAGAGAAGCCGCCGCCCGCGCCGATTCCTGCTCCCCGTCCGGGCAGGCGAGCGTCTGCACTCCGATGGGAGCCAGGATGAGGGGAGCCGGCAGAACAGTGCCGAACAGTTCCACGCTGAGATCGCGCTGAGCCACGTCGCGGAGCATGCGGGGAACGATCTGCCAGCGATCGAACGCTTCCCGATTCGTCCGCATGCTGATTTCCGAACCGGCGCCGCCGGCGATGTAGCACCAGGCTTCTTCAGACAGACGCGTGCGGGCCTGTTCTTCCAGAGCATCCGGCGACAGCGGCAGCTTCGGTCTGTCTCCCGTCAGTCCGCGCTGATAAATGCCCAGCTGAAAATCCGCGAAAGATGAAGACATTGTCATGGTGCTGCCTGCCTGCGGGGATGTCCGGTGCGGGGCTGACGGCGTTTCGGCGGGCATCCTTCCCGGCCGTGCTGTCGGCCGATTCGAAAACGACAGCCCGGAAATGCGGCCCGCCGTATGGCCGGATGCCGGATGACAGATCCGTCCGGCCGCCGGAAATCATAACAGGTGCCCGGAGCGGCAGCGACCGGATCCCTGTTCACGCAGAACCACCCGCGGCAGAAACGGTTCGGCAGCCGTCCGGGGCTGACAGGCGTGCCCAGGACGGACGTGTGAACAGGAAGGTTCCGTAACCGCTGCGGCGGATTGCCAGGTCCAGGGCCAGTGGAGCGATCACGGCGAACACATTGACCAGAACGGCCAGCAGATCCACGTTCGTGACGCCCAGTTTCAGCAGAACGGTTCGGCCCAGAGCCATCGGCAGAAAGAACGCCAGGTAGACGACCAGGGAACGGGATCCCAGATCCGACAGAAACCGAAACAGACGCACCTGCGTACTCAAAGCGGCCAGGCTGGCAATCGCCACCGCTCCGAAAAATCCCAGAAGCAGACTGACACCGGGCAGGTCGGCATACCCCGGAGTGACCACGGCCGGTGCTGCGGCATACCCGCCCTGAAACACGAGCAGTCCGTTGATCACGGCCCACGTCCCCAGAATCAGCAATGCTCCGCGCGTGTGCTGTTCGATCCACCCGGCGAAGCGGAAGATCCAGGGAGCCAGTGCATAGCCCGCATAGAAGAATACGAACCGCTCGGCAAAGGAATCGATGAGGACGTTTTCGGTGTGAATGGGGGCCATCTGCAAAGCGGCCGCTCCGGCCAGCATCACCCAGTGCGGAATGGATGCTTTCCATGCCAGCCGCGCGGTGATCGCGAAGATCGGCAGCATGTAGATGAACCACAGAGTGCCGTAGGGGTGGATGAACGACTGCAGATACTGCCGGATCGTTCCGGCCGTTCCGATCTCCTGGACCAGGCCTGGAGCCCGGAACAGAAACTGGATGCTCACCCACAGACAGTAGAAGTAAGCGAAATGCAGAACCCGCCGATCGATGAACCGGCGGCGGTCCCGGACGACGACACGTGACAGGAACAGACCGGAAATCAAAAAGAAATCGGGCATTCGGAACGGGGCGGCGAAAGCCACGACCAGGTGCAGGTATCCGTATTCCCCGCACGTTGTTTCGATGCCGCGCACCGTGTGCATCATCACCACGAAGATGATGCAGATCCCTTTGGCCGCATCCACCCAGGCGACGCGTCCGGAAGAACGGTCTTCGGCCGCTGCATTTCCTGTCTGGTTCGGCAGTTTTCCGCTGCGAGTGTCGGAACGCGGTTCCGGAGCGGGTGCGAGCAGTGCCGTCATCGTCAGATCCCGTACAGGCGTCACAATCCTTCCGTCGGAACCGGTTCCATGGTTCCGACGGAACGCTTCTGATGCACCATAGGTCGGGAATTCCCATGCGGGCGCCCGTTTCGTGCGGCGCCCGGGCCGATTTCCTCCGGAAACCGGATGAAGGTGCGGAATGCGGGTGCCGGTTCATCCGATGTCTGCCCCTGTTGATCGGTGTCGGAGCGGGCCGTATGGTGCGTTGCACGTCGGGAACAGGTCTGAATGTGAACAGATCGGATGGGGTGATGCGGCAACAGGAACCGGAATCTGCGAGAGGAGTCGCTGTGGGATCGTCGTTTTCCATGACACGCATCGTGGAGTTCTGTGAAACGGACATGGCGGGGATCGTGCACTTTTCCCGGTTCTACATCTGGATGGAACAGGCCGAACACGCGTTCCTCCGGTCACTGGGACTGACCGTTTCTGATCATCAGGAGGACGGCAGCACGATCGGTTTCCCTCGTGTGTCGGCGTCGTGTCGGTTTCTGGCGCCGGCGAAGTTCGAAGACGAAGTGACCGTCGTGCTGACGATTCAGCGGATCGGCGTGAAATCCATGACGTACGACGTGGAATTTTTCCGGGGAGATCTTCCGGTGGCCCGGGGGACACTGAAAACGGCCTGTTGCCGTTTCCGTCCCGGGCATCCGTTCGAATCCATTGAGATTCCGGCGGACTATCGGAAGCGGTTCGAAGCCTTCGCGGACGGGCCGTCGGAATCGGCCCGCAGCGAGGCCAGATGACGGCTGCTTCACGGCCCCGCCTGCCGTCATCAGCAGACCGGCAGACGCAGCAGACGGCATCGGAAAAGCTGGTACGGCGAGCCGGACCTGTGGGAAGCGGGAAGACCGGATATCCGGCGGCACGCAGGCAGTTCCGCCCGGAAGCACCCGGTCGGATGGGGAACCGGCGGTCGGATGGGAAACCGGAGTACGAACGGATTTGTCTGCTGCCGGGACACGATTACAATGGAGACAACCGTTGTTTTTTGCTGGTCATCGAAAGGCGACGGCGATTGAGCGCTCCGCATCTCGGCGGCCAGTTGGACCTTCTGCAGATGGTCTGTTGTCGCGGACGTGTGTCGGTCTGCGACGGAACCCGGGCGTCTGCAGGAAACCGTCTGGATTCAGATTCGCCGATGATGGACACCTGTTCTGACCCGTCGCCCGTGTCGACGGCCGTGCTGCTGGCAGCCGGCAGCGGCTGCCGGCTGCAGCCTCTGACACGCAATCACCCGAAATGCCTGACGGAAGTCGGGGGTGTTCCGATTCTGGAACGCCTGGTGAACGCCCTGAATGACCACGGATTTGAACGCCTCATCGTTGTGGTGGGGTATCTGGAACACCGCATCCGCGCGTTTCTGGAAGGCTGCCGGGGGCCGCTGGCTGTCGACTATGTTGTCAACGCCCGTTACCGCACGACGAACAATCTGTATTCGCTGTGGCTGGCCCGTGAGGCGATTCGGCAGCCGTTTCTGCTGCTCGAATCGGATCTGCTGTTCGATGCGCACCTGCTGAAACTGCTTCAGCAGCCGGACCGCATGGCCGTGTCGCCGCTGCGATCCTGGATGAACGGCACGACCGTCTCAATCGATCGGCTGCAGCGGGTCCGCCGCTTTCATCTGCCGGGGATGGTCCGGCATCCGCCGCCGAACAGTGTGGAATACAAAACCGTCAACATGTACAGCCTGTCGCTGTCTTCCTGGGCACGGATCGTTCGGCGGCTGACGCACCACGTCGTGTCGGGGCGGGTGAGCGATTATTACGAAAGCGTGTTCGCCGAAATGGTGGCCGACGGCAGCCTGCATCTGGAACCGGTGTTCTTCGATCCGGATTCCTGGTACGAAGTGGACACGGTCGACGATCTGCACAGGGCGGAGCGGCTGTTCGGGCGGCCGGGGCCGCGGGCACCGTCTCCGGCCTGACGCATTCGGTCCTGCCGGGAACACGGCTGTTCCTCCGTCACGCGATACCGGTTCGCGCGGATCCGTCCGGTCGTCTGTCTGATCCGGGCGGACGGCCGAAGCGGTCCGGAAAAGGAGCCGGCGGGGGGAGCGTTCCCTGCCGGCGGGAGATGCGGTTTCAGGCGGCAGCACGGTGCTGTCAGGGAATCACGGAATCAGCAGAAACATTCGTTCGTCAGACCGATGAAAGAACTGGATTATGAACAGGTCCGTCGCTACTGGCAGACGGTCCGGCCATCGACACTGGGGACGTCCATGATGGAAGGCTTCGGATTTCCGTCATCTGCCGGGACGTTTCGGTTTCAGGCGGAAGCACGCATCGTGCGGTCGCTGACGGCAGGGCTCGATTCGTGCGGGGCCGTCCTCGATCTGGGCAGCGGCACGGGGTGCTGGGCCGAAGAGTTTGCCGGACGGTTCGCGAAAGTGGATGCTGTCGAAGCCAGTCCGTCTTTGTATGCCGCGCTGCAGCAGCGGTGTGCAGGGCATCCGCGCATCACGGCCGTGCAGAAGAATGTTCTGCAGTTCGAACCTGAAGAACAGTACGAACTCATTTTTCTGGGCGGACTGCTGATGTATCTGAACGAACCGGATGTGGTGACTCTGCTGCACCGTCTGTCGGACCATCTGGCACCGGGCGGCATGATCGTGTGCCGGGAAACGACGGTGCGCCGGGGAGCTGTGATTCGTGACGGCGACTATCAGGCCGCGTACCGATCGGTGCCTCTGTACACCCGTCTGTTCGCTCAAAGCGACCTGCGGGTGGAAGCGATTCAGCGGAACACTCCGTATATCGTGCTGCAGATGGGATGCGAATTCATGAAGAAGTGGAAGGCGGCTGTGCCGGCCGGCCGTCTGATGACGTCTCTGGCCGGCCAGTGCGTCTACCGCATGCTCCGGGTCGGCTATCCGTGGATCGCCGATCTTCCAAAGATTCTGCATGTCCGTTTTCCTCAGCTCACCAACCACTTTTTCGTCCTGCGTCCTGTGGGAACCGGTGTTTCCGGAAGCTGCGGCGCGGCGGCCGGCCGTTCTGTGTGTTCGGAGACGACATGAGATTTCCGTTCGGATCGTTCATGCACAGGAACCTGGCCAACGGGCTGTCGCTGCTGGGCGTGCTGCCGCTGGGAATGCTGCTGACCGAAAGCGGCAGGGAGTCCCTGATTCCTCTGATTCTCTGGAACAACCTGATGGATGACCTGGACGGGATGGCGGCTTCCCGGCTGCAGATTCGCAGTCGGTTCGGAGCCATCCTGGACAACGTCTGCGACGGGTTTTCTCACACGCTGTTCGTGATGATGGCCGCAGCCCAGGTGGCTTCGGGCATGGAGCAGCATTCCGTGATGTCCTTCGGGGTCATGGCAGCGGCTGCCGTTGCCGCAGCCGCCGTCCTGCTGCGGATCGTGTCCCGGCTGGATCCGGACCGTCCGACCGGCACCGGATCCCCCACGAATGAACTGATTCGCCACGTATTGTTCGTTCTGCTGCTGTCGGACCAGGGCGTACTGCCGGCCGGTCCGTTTCTGGTGATCCTGTTTCCGCTTCACGCCGTGTCGATGCTGCTGCCGGTGGAGATGCCCTGGCTGATCCGGAAGCGTGCGCAGTCTGCCGGATCGGTTCTGCTGGTGAACGTCGTCCTGGTCGCGGCCTGGCTGGCTCCGGCTGTGACTGCCGTGGCGGCGGCGGCGTTCGCCGGGACCTGGCTGGCATCGCTGCTGCGGGCGCTGATGAACGTTCGGGGCCGGCCGGCGCGGGGACAATGAACCAGGTTCGGTCCTGTCCGATCGGAGCACAGGCCGGGGCGCGACCGTCGCCGGAACTGTTCGATCAGGCCGGCGCGGGGGCGCCTCCGCTTCGCAGAATCTGTTCGGTGGAACGCACCGCGTCCTCATCGATTCCGGACTGACGCATGTGTTCGATGGTGCGGTCGATCTCGTAGTCCACTCGATGGAATTCCACCTGGCCGTCATCGATCACGGCATAGGAGGCCTGAGGATTGCCGTCCCGGGGCTGTCCGACGCTGCCGGGGTTGACAATCTGTGTGTCGTCGACGTGCAGATGCATGGGAACATGCGTGTGTCCGACACAGACGAAGTCCACGTCGACGTGATCCAGCCGCATCCGCCACTGATCCGCATCGTTGCCGACGTATTCGTCCATGGGATCGCGCGGGCTGGCATGGACCAGCAGGAAACGCAGATCGCCGCATGTCACGTGACAGGTGACCGGCAGACGAGCCAGCCAGGTCAGATGGTCATCGGACAGGACGCGGTAATGGTGGTCTCGCATGGCCGCCGACAGCAGGCGAAAGGTGCCCGAAGGACGGATAGCCACGCGCTGGGCGATCGAATGGTCGTGGTTTCCGCGGACCAGATGCGTGGCGTGTTTCTGAATCCATTCGATGCAGGGCACCGGGTCCGTGGCGTAATCGACCAGGTCGCCCAGGAACAGGCAGATGTCGAATTCTTCGTCGATGGCGGCCAGAGCCGGCCAGTTGGAATGGATATCGGCGAGCAGGAGAATCCGCATGGGGCCGGTCCGAACTGAAATCAGAAACAAGGAATCAGAAGCTAAGAAGAACGAATTCTGACTGCCGGCCATCCGGTCCGGCTTTTCGGCGATTTTCATCCGCCAGATCCTACGGGGATCCCTCACCGATACCAGAACAGGGCCTGCCGATCGGTGAAACCGCTGTCCAGTCTGACAGGCGGGGCGTGCGAACGCACGGGGTGTCCGGTCCTCTTTTTGTCCGGAACCGAAACCGGGGAATTCCGGGCCGCATCGGCGGGGCCGCGTATGGAAGCGGGACGGCGTGCCCCGTCCGGTCGCTGGGCGAGCGGTCGTTGTCACAGGAGGGCCTGCATCCTTCCGCTTCCACTGTTGTTTGACGTTCGGAATGCCAGTGTTTGACGTTCGGAATGCCCGCAGGCCGGATCCAGGAGCGGAGCGACGCCGATCCGGCCACTCGGCAGGCGCCCGCGTGCGACGTTGCTGAATCATTGTGGGAACGACACAGGATTTCGCCAGCCTGCGGGACTTTGTGCCCAGGTGGTTCGGTGCTGGCCGGGTGAAAGGAGCAATTTGATGCCGTGAAGAAGGTGTCTCACGGAGACGCAGAGTCACGGAGGTACAGCAGCACCTCCGTCGGAACGCGTGGCCAGGGATGCCCGGCAGCCGTCGATACACGCAGCGAATGCTCAAAATCGGCCGGGTGAAGCGGGAGGCGGGAAATCGGCTGACTCTGCATTGATTGTCCGTGGAATTCCCGTTAGATTGCCCGACTTGCTTCGGAATGCCTGCTGTGGACCTGCTGAAACAAACGCGGGGGATGGCGGAGCTCCGGGATCCTGTTGTTTTCCGACGGAGCTGTCCGCTGGGCGGCGGTGTCCGTTGCTGCCCATGGCGGCTGTGCTGTCCGTTCCGTTTTCTTTTCCGCCTGCGGTTCGCGCGTGCGGTGCGGGGAAGGTGGCGGGATCGGATTCCGGCGAAGACGGGATGAGTGTTTTTTCGGTCGCACAGACGGCGGCCGGCAGCGAAATCAGACCTGAGGAACTGCGGCGATGCCGATGCTTTCGAAAACCTGGATGTCCACAAAGGAACAGGCTCCGGAATCCCGGGAATGGTTCGTTGTGGATGCCGACGGTATGATTGTCGGCCATCTGGCTGCTCAGCTGGCCACGATTCTGATGGGCAAACACAAGGCCACGTACACGCCGCACGTGGACTGCGGCGATGCGGTGATCGTGACCAACGTGGAACGGGTTCGCTTTTCGGGGAATGAGATGCAGCATCCGAAGCTGCCCTATTTTTCCACGAAGACCGCGAAAAAAGAATATGACAGCTACAGCGGCTATCCGAGCGGGCGGCGGGTGCGGACGGCCGTTCAGGTCTGGGAAAAGAACCCGGAACGGATTCTGCGGGAAGCCGTCCGGCGGATGCTTCCGAAGAACCGTCTTGGCCGACAGATGCTGAAAAAACTGAAACTGTACACCGGTCCGGATCATCCGCATCAGGCGCAGCAGGCTCGCCCGCTTCCTGAACATCTGATGCCGCGTCGTACGGCAAAATGACGGCATGGCAGCCGGCGTTCGGTTTTCATCCGACTTCGGCTGAATGCAATTTGTGTTTCTGATTTTCTGTTTCCTTCTGCACCAGGCCTTCGCGGCTGAGTTCGAGTGATCTCATGAGTTCTGATTCTGATCCCGTGGACGACAAGGCTTCTGACAGCATGGCGGAATCGTCGGCGGCCGAAGAACAGGCATCTGTCGTTGAACCGGCGGCTGCTTCCGACGCGGTGACCACGCCGGCCGGCGAGGAGCCGACCGCAGAAGAGCCTGTGGTGGAGGCACCGGTGGCGGAAGAACCGGCGGTGGACGAGCCGGCCGTGGAAGAGCCGGCGGTCGATGTTCCGGTGGCGGAAGGAGCGCTTCCGGAAGTGACGCTCTGTCAGGGAGCACCGGCCGATGCCACGGCGGACCCGGATTACACACCGGTAGTGCGTGGGCGGATCGACCGATTCGGTGTGGCCATGGGCACCGGGCGGCGGAAGACGTCGGTTGCCCGCGTTCGCATCCGGCCGGGGAAAGGGGAATTTCAGATCAACGGCCGTTCTCTGGACGACTATTTCGGTGTGGAACGGGACCGGCACATGGTGCTGGCACCGCTTCGTCTGACCGGAAAACAGGATCAGCTCGACGTCCACATTCGTGTGAATGGCGGCGGCACGACCGGTCAGACCGGCGCGATTGTTCTGGGAATCGCCCGGGCGCTGCAGGTTCTGGATTCGTCGCTTCATCAGACGCTGTCAGAAGCCGGGTTCCTCACCCGGGACGGGCGGATGGTGGAACGCAAGAAGTACGGTCTGAGAAAGGCGCGGCGCAGTTTCCAGTTCTCCAAACGCTGATCTGCGGCTGCAGCGGACGAACGGAAACGGACTGGGTGGCCGGTTCTGCCGCACGCTGTCCTGGCCGCCGCGATGGTCGATTCGAACAGTCCCTGCTGATGTTCATTTCGGCAGGGATTTTGTTTTGCCGGCGGCGGTCCTGTGTCCTGTCGGCGTCAGGGGCCGGCTGCCGGCAGGTCTGCGGATCGGGTGCTGTGCGTGATCCGCGGCTGCGGATGTTTCAGATGCGGTTCGGATCGGGCCATGTGGGCGGTCCGTCCGGACCGTGACGGAACAGAAAGTTCGGGGGTGTTCGGCGATGGTCGACTACTTCAAATCGCTGGTGCAGCCGGACATCCGGCAGATGATTCGGGAACGCGACCGGGCCGGGCTGAAGGCGCTGCTGGACGTGATGCATCCGGCGGTGGCGGCTTCCATTCTGGAGGACATGAAGGACCAGGAGATCTGGGCCGTTCTGGACAATGCCGATCTGCCGCGCCGGGTGGAGATTTTCGAGTACATGTCGCTGCGCCGGCAGGCGGAGCTGGTGCGGAGTCTGGATCAGCGGCGGCTGTCGGAGCTGCTGGAGGAGATGTCTCCGGACGACCGCGTGGACCTGCTCTCCCGCATGTCGCCTCAGCGCGTGGAACAGATTCTCCGACTGATCGCTCAGGCCGAACGCAACGACATCCGGCGTCTGCTGTCGTACGACGAAAACACGGCCGGCGCCATCATGACGACGGAGTATGCGTCGCTGCCGGTCAACATCACTGTCGGCGAAGCCCTGCAGCGTCTTCGGCAGCAGGCTCCGGACAGCGAAACGATTTACTACATCTACATTCTGGGGGAAGACCGCCGCCTGAAGGGCCTCATCTCCCTGAGAGAACTCATTCTGGCTCCCGAAGACCAGCCTCTGGCGGAGATCATGGAGACCGACGTCATTCGCATGCGTGTCGATGAAGACCGCGAACACGTCGCTCAGGAACTGGCCCGTTACAACTTCATCGCGATGCCGATCGTCGATGAACACGATCGGCTCGTCGGCATCGTCACGCACGATGATGCCATCGATGTCGTTCAGGAAGAAGCCACTGAAGATGCCTACCGTCAGGGGGCCGTGGAACCTCTGCGGGACGACTACGAAGACGCACCGATTTCCGTCATCCTGTGGAAAAGAGGCGTCTGGCTGCTGGCCCTGTCTCTGGTGGCGCTGGTGACGGCCTGGATGCTGGGACTGTACGAACATGCCACGTCCAGCGGACTGCGCGATGCTCCGCCCGATCTTTCCGGCACGCTCATCATTCTGTTCCTGCCGCTGGTGATGGCCAGCGGCGGGAATGCGGGGTCGCAGTCGGCCACTCTGTTCATTCGCATGTTCGCTCTGCAGCCCACGGATGCGGCGGTGCCGGGAACGGAATTCCGTGTTGACCGCCGTCTCATTCTGCGTGAACTGCTGATCGGTCTGGCACTGGGGACGACTCTGGGGGTTCTGGATGCACTGGTCGTGACGATTGGCTTTCATCTGGGCATCTGGGAATCGTCGGGAACGGTCGGTGATCTGCGGCGAGCTCTGGTCGTCGGTCTGACGGTGCTGTCGATCGTGGTCGTGGGGACGGCGGCCGGAACGCTGCTGCCGATTCTTTTCCGTCGGCTGGGAATGGATCCGGCCATCATGTCCAACCCGCTCATTGCCGCCATCGTGGATGTGCTGGGAGTCGTGCTGTTTTACGAAGTGGCCATGACCTTCCTGTAAGGGCTTCTGTCGAAGACGCCCTGATGAGGCCCGGCCGGTGTGACAGGTGCGGCAGACGCGCCGATCCGGAACAGACGGGGACGCATTGTGCCGCGGCCGCGAGCAGTCGATCGGGGCGGTTGGGATGGCTGTTTGAATCGGGAGAATCGGATTCCGGACGTGTTCGCATCCCGCGGAATCTCCAGACTGTCTTCTCGCCAGACGGTTTTCGTGTCGTATACAATGAGGCCGGCTGACGGCCGTTCGAGGCGACCAGAACATTTCCCGCCCGTTTTCACCGACGCGTTTTCGATGCCATGATGAATCATTCTGAACCATCGCTGAGGTGAACATATGTATGGTCTGCTGGTTCCCGTCGGAGGAGGCGAACCGCTGCCGCTGCTGAAGAAAACGGTGATTGTGGGACGTCGGCCCGAATGCGATGTGGTGGTCGGTGCCCGGTCGGTGTCCGGTCAGCACTGCCGGCTCGATCTGGTCGATGGTGTGTGGCGGGTGACGGATCTGGACAGCCACAACGGGACCGGCGTGAACGGTCGCCGCTGCCGGTCCGCTCAGATACAGCCCGGCCAGGTGCTGCATGTGGCCCGCCAGCGGTTTCAGCTTGAGTACACTCCGGCGGCCGGCGGCGGAGACGACGATGAGATGGCCATGAGCTGGCTGCAGGAAGCGGACGATGCGCCGAAACACGGTGCCGGCGTCGATCGATCGAAGCGCGGTGCATCGTTCCCGGTGCCGCCGTCCGGAAGAGATGTTCCGGCAGACGCTGTCGCGGCCGGTCCTCTGGGCACTCTGCTGCCGTCCGGCGGCGGCCGCCCCATCGTCCTGTCCGGACCGGATCTGATTCTGGGACGCAGCCGGCGGTGCGACATCCGGATCGCTTCTTCCACGGTGTCCGGTCGGCACTGCCGTCTGCAGCTTGTCAGCGGCTACTGGGTCGTTGAAGATCTCAACAGCAGCAACGGCGTGCGTGTCGACGGGATTCGTTATCAGCGAAAATGCGTGATGCCGGGAGCGGAACTGTCGCTGTCGCGGGAGGCGTTCATTCTGGAATATGAGCCGGGGGATGGTGTGCCGCCGGTCGTGCATGATCCGTGGGAAGCAGACAGCGGGCCGCTGTCGCGGCGCCGCAGCCTGGTGGAACAGGCCGGCCTGTCTGCCCGTGATGTGGCATCGCTTTCCGATGATGACAGTTCGTTTTCCGGTCGCCGCGTGTATTCTCTGAACGACGACTGATTTTCGAGGCGGAGGTTCGTGCCGTGTCCAGCATCCTCATCGTTGACGACGCTCTGGCCGATCGGACGCTGGTTTCCGGAATCGCCGCCGCATGGAACGACTGCGAAGTGCGTCTGGCCGACAGCGGCCCGGCGGCCCTGGACATGGTGGCCCAGGATCCTCCCGATCTGATTCTCACAGATATGCACATGCCCGAAATGGACGGCCTGGAACTGGTCACGGCCGTGCGGGAGATGAACCCGGCCATTCCCGTGGTTCTGATGACGGCCATGGGCAGTGAAGAAATGGCTGCCAGGGCTCTGCGCGCCGGAGCGGCCAGCTATGTTCCCAAACGCCGTCTGGCCGAAGACCTCGTGGCTACGCTGAGACAGGTGGTCAGCACGGCACAGGGGGAACGCACCATGGGCCGGCTGATGCACCATGTGTCGGAATCCGACACGACGTTCAGCCTGTTCACGGACCGCAGCCTGATTCGCATGGCTGTCGATCATGTGCTCCACCTGCTGCGCAGTCTGCCGCTGCGCGATCAGACCGAACGGCTGCGCGTCGGGATCGCTCTGGAAGAAGCACTCAACAACGCATACTACCACGGCAATCTGGAAGTGCGGGAGGCTGCCGGGGCGGATCGGCGGAAGTATGCCGAAGTGGCGGCGGCCCGGCGGGCCGAAAAGCCGTATTCCGACCGCCGCATTCATCTGCGGATTCAGATCGACCGCTGCCGAGCCGAATTCCGGGTGCGCGATGATGGACACGGGTTCGACTGGCGGCCCTGGATGTCCGGTGATTCCGTCGCGCAGCAGGAAGGCCGCGGGATCGCTCTGATGCGCTCTGTGATGGACGATGTTCAGTTCAGCGATGCAGGAAACGAAGTCCTTCTGCGCAAGAATCGATACCGTGATGTCGGTGCCGATGACCCGGTGGACACGGCCGGGGCCGCCGGATGAAACGAACGACCGGGAGATCCGGCAGATCCGGACGGCCGGGCCGGAAAGGGGGGCAAACGGGATGAGAATTCATCGGTTTCTCTGCGCGGCGGTCATGAGTCTGTGCAGCGTGGTTCCGGCGGCCGATGTCTGGATCGGCACGTCCGCCCATCCGCTCAGCCGCGGCATCTACCACTGCACGCTGAATGAACAGGACGGACGGCTGTCGGAACCGACTCTGGCAGCCGCTATGCACGGTCCCGGGTTCCTGGCCCGGCATCCGAGTCTGCCCGTTCTGTACGCTGTGGGAGGCTTCCAGGGAGAACCGTCCGTGGTGGCCTGGAGCATCGAACGGACGGATACCGGGCCGGTTCTGAAACGGATCAGCGCGGTGGCTGTGGGAGACGGCGGGGCCACGCATCTGGCCGTGGATCCGGCCGGGCGAGTGATCGTGACGGCACAGTACGGAGGCGGATCCACCGCGGTCTTCGGTCTGCAGCCGGATGGGTCCCTGCGAGAACGCCTGCAGTTGATTCGGCATGACCAGCCGTCCGGAGTGCGGCCGAATCAGACGCGGCCCCATCCCCACTGGGCCGGGTTTTCTCCCGACGGCCGTTTCGTATTCGTTCCGGATCTGGGAAAGGATCGGGTCGTCATTTACGCATACGATCCGGACACCGGGACACTGACGCCACACGGATCGGGACGTGTTCCGCCTGGCGCCGGTCCGCGGCACATGAAGTTCCACCCGAACGGACGGTGGATTTACGTGCTGAACGAAAACGACGTATCGGTGACCCTGTTCGACTACGATCCGACTGCCGGGACGATGCAGCCCCGGCAGACACTGCCGGCTGTTCCCAAAGAACGGCTGCTGCGGGAGCGGCGGTTCAGCGGGTCGGAAATCCGGGTCCGTCCGGACGGCCGTTTCGTCTATTCAGCAACGCGCGGTCATGACACGGTGACCGTGTTCCGTGTCCATCCGAAAACCGGAAACCTGACGGTGGTGGAACGAGAACCGGTGCGGGGAGCCCGTCCCCGCAACTTCGGACTGGATCCATCCGGTAAATGGCTGCTGGCGGCCGGTCAGGATTCGCACACTCTGGCTTCCTTCGCTATCGATGAGGACACCGGCGAACTGACCTACAGCCAGTCTGTCGTGCCGGTGCCCGCTCCGATCTGCGTGCTGATCGAAGACTGAACAGGCTGCCGCAGCGCGGAACTCACGGCCTGTTCGGGGGACGCACATGGACCCGATACACCGTCGGCCGTTCGGTACGAGGGCGGACGACCGTGACGGCCGGTCGTGTGCGGTGTGCGGTATTCAGCATCCAGGCAATCAGGAACCCGGCGATGAAGCCTCCGATATGCGCCCACCAGGCGACCCCGGTGCTCTGCACACCGGCGGCCGCAGCCGTTCCCTGGAAGAACTGGATCAGGAACCAGATGCCCAGAAACACGGGGGCCGGCAGAACGACCATCTGAATGAAGAAGAAAATGGGAAGGATCGACAGAACCTGGGCATGGGGATACAGCAGCATGTAGGCGCCCATCACCCCTGCGATGGCTCCACTGGCCCCGATCGTGGGCACCGTGGAATCGGTGTTGAACATCAGGTGCGCTGCGCTGGCCGCGATTCCGCAGAACAGGTAGAACAAAGCGAATCCCGTATGTCCCAGCCGGTCTTCCACATTGTCGCCGAAAATCCACAGCACCCACAGATTTCCGATGATGTGCATCCATCCGCCGTGCAGAAAGATGCAGGTGAGCAGAGTCAGCGGCGGAGCGACTCCTGCCGGAGCGGCCGGTCGGGTGATTTCCCGCTGCTCCAGGCCCCGCAAAGTTCTGACGAGGGCACGGTCCTTCATGATGACTGGCTCATCCGGGTGAAGGACACGCGAAGGAATCATGCCGTATCGTTCGATCAGCACTCCGTCGGGATCGTTCAGCTGCTGGGAGAACACCAGACTGCAGAGGCCGATGATGGTGTAGTTGACCCAGGGCGTTGTCCGGGACGGGATGTTGTCTTTGAGTGGAATCATACGGAGCTGCGGAGAATGGGCGTCGCTGGAGCGGTCTGAGCCGTTGCCAGGTGGCTGTCGAAACGATCCTGGCCGGATGTGTTGGCCTGGATGGAAAGAAGCCGGACAGAACGGATCCGTCTGATGGGCGGTTCCGGTGCAGGCGTGTGGCCAGGTCGGCAGCCGGTGCGGACGGAAATCGCCATTCAGGAACCGTCGTCATCCGGCTTCGATTTCACGATCACCAGTTCGTGTCTGTCGACGTCGTACTGGTATTCGAATCCTTTGCCAGGTTCCGGAAGCCGGATGTTGTTCTCCCGAATCACGCGCTGCATGAATTCTTCATGATCTTTCGGATACCGGCCTTCCAGAGCATGAAACAGTTCGACACTGTGTTCGATATTCAGTTGAGCCAGCTGCTGTTTGATCGGTTCGTAAGCCTCCAGAGCACCCGTGTATGGGTTGGATATTTCCACGTCGGGAACCACGACTTCCCGGTCTCCCTGGAATTCATCGATGTCCTGAGTCATTTTGGGGGCGAGGACGTGGCGGGAAGGTCTGGCCGGTGTTTCCTGAGATTCCTGGACGACCCCGCCGCATCCGAGGGATGCGGCCAGAATGAGGCCGATGGTCCAGGGGATGGCCGGGGACGAGGTTCTGCGGAGCATGCTGAGGGCCTCCGAACTGCAGGGACGGATCGAAGCGGCCGGTCGTGATCAGCCCGGACGGTCGACAGACCGCTGCAGCGCACAGGATGGCGAACCGGCCGCCGGACTGCAAATCCGTTTTCGCGACAGTGCATCCGGGGGTACAGCAGGCGGACGGCATTCAGCCTGTCGGAAGCGGGCGGAACTCACAGGCGCCGATCCGGACGGGGGTGTCCTGAGATGGTGCCGTGTCCGGAGTGACGAGCAGATTTCGATGCTGATCGTCAGGGCTCGATGGGCAGTTTCTGTCGAACAGCCGTTCTCTTTGGTAAGGATTTTGTGATTCACTGAGACCGTTTCCGTCCTGTTCAGGATTCGGTACGGCTGACGTAAAGCAGAAACTGGTCACGCTTTGCGACTGGCCGGGATCGCAACGGGCTGAGAGGGTTCGGGCACAGAGGATCCGGGTTTTCTCGATGGCCCGTTTTTTTGAAAATCGGGCCGGATCTTTCGACGTCTTTTCGTTAGCCGGGTATGTGGTTTTGTCGTGCCTGTTCTCCATCTGAGTATGTTCTGAGTGACCAATGACATCCTTCCTGAGACGTGATGACGCTGTTCAGACCCGCCTGGTCCCTTCTTTGCCGCCGCTGCATGCGGAATCGCGGGTCAAATGGGGCAGTGTGACGGATTCTGTCGAACATCGGCCCGCCTGCTGGCGAGATATTCAGTCCCGCATCGCTCCCATCCATACGCCTCCGCAGGCACACGATGTGTTCATCGGGCGGGTTCTGGAACTGGGGCGTCACAGGAGACTGGAGGTCTGCGGCGGGCGACGGACACGTCTGTACGCCGGTGATCTGGTGGGTGTGGCGTTCGGCCATCGCTATGCGACACAGCAGTACGAAGGGACCGTCCCGGGCGTGCAGAACGAATACGACATGCTGAGCCAGGCCGGTGTCTGCGGTCAGGTCGTGTCCGGAGCGGAACGAATGCGGGAACCCACGCTGATAAAGCCTCTGGGATATCTCACGGATGAATCGGGCCGGACTGTGAATCTGCGGCGCATCGCCGGGCCTGGTGTCCCCCTTTTGCGTCGGGTTCCGACCGTTGCCGTGGTGGGATCCTCCATGGATTCGGGAAAGACGCGGACCGTTTCCGGGATTGTTCACGGGCTGTCGGCCGCCGGGTTCACCGTCCACGCCGGAAAACTGACCGGGACCGCATGTCGCAAGGACGTCAATGAGTATCGTGATGCAGGGGCCGCTCAGGTTCTTGATTTCTGTGATTTCGGGTTCGCGTCCACGTTCCGCTGTTCCGCCGAAGAACTGCAGCAGCTTGCCAGAGATCTGACGGCGACTCTGTCCCTGAGCAGCCCGGATTATCTGGTTCTGGAGATTGCCGATGGCCTGGTGCATTCGGAAACCGTTCACGTGCTGGACTGTCTGCTTTCAGAACACCTGGTCGATTTCGTGTGCCTGGCCGTTCACGACAGCATGGCGATTCCGTTCGGAGAAAAACTTCTGTTCGACCGCTGGCAGCTTCGGCCGACGCTGATTTCGGGTGTCGTGACGAACAGTCCGCTAAGTACCGCGGAAGCGGCCGAACTGGCTTCATCCCCCGTTGTGACGGCGGAAGAACTGTGTTCTCCCGACATTCGCTCGTTTTTTCAGAAAACCCCGTGTCCGGACCGCAATGGGCACTGTTCGCCGACCGGTTCGGTTGTTTAGCAGGCAGAACTGCGGAGGACCGGACGCGGATGTTCCACGGTTCGGGGACGATTCGTCATGCTCAGTCTTCGAATGGTGCGATCGCTGTCTGGTGAAAAGACACGGTCGCGGACTGTTCGTGCTCAGGAAGAGCTGGCTGCGATTTTCGACCGTCAGAGAAAGACGCTGCGCCGCCTGACGTCGATTTCGCTTGTTCTGCGAATGGCTCCGCTGGTGGTCCCGGTCCTGCTCCGGTTCACGCTGGATCCGATTTTGAAACAGTCGGCCGTTACCACTCCGTGGGGACCTGTAGACCCGAACGGGCTGCTGATGCTGCTGATCGTTGCCGGCTGCGTGGCCGCTCTGGTGCGGGGAGCAGCCGGATTCGTCTTCGTGTCCCTTTCGGGGCGATGCGGTCATACGCTGGTCGCCGATCTGCGAGCAGCGATGTTCGAACACATTCTGCGGCTTCCCGCCAGGTATGTGCGCCGTCGCGGGACGGGCAGGGTGCTTCTGCGCTTTATTGGCGATTCCGATGCGCTGCGTGTGTGGTTTTCACGCACATGGCCGGCCGTTGTCGCGGACCGCATTCTGCTGGCCGTACTTTCGGTCGGCATGATGGCAGTCAGTCCGGCGCTGTCGCTGGCAGTCATCGTTCCGATGCTGCTGACACTGTGTGTCATTCTGCTGCTGACGCCGGGGCTGCGACGGCGAACGCGTGCGGCCCGGTCTTTGCAGGCATCATTCACGGGACGCGTCGAAAGTTTTCTCAGTTCCATCGCATACGGAAAATGGCTGGCCGCATTTCGTGATGCTGTCCGGGGCGTCACGGACGCTGCCGATGATGTGTGCGAAGCCAATATTCACCGGGAACGGTTCGCCGCCGCTGTTCGCCTGGTCGGTGCGACTCTGGCTTTCCTGCCGGTGCCTCTGCTTGGATGGTTCGGGGTGCAGTCTGTGTGGGCCGGTACACTGGGGGCGGGACAGTTCGTGGCCATGACGTGGCTGGCTGTGCACACGGCTGTCGTTCTTCAGCGGCTGTCGCTGGCGGCTGTGCAGGAAGCGAAAGCGATGGTTTCCGTTCATCGCATTCTGCGGATTCTGGAACGAAAGGCCGAACCGGGCCGGTCGTCCAGGAGAAAGAAAACAGTCCGCATCCGGCACAGGATCCGGTTCCGAAATCTCATTCTGAAACCTGATGGCCGGGAACAGCCGACGGCCGCGTTGTCTCTGGAACTGAAATCCGGAGACCCGCCGGTGCTGCTGCGGGAATCCGGCTATCGGACGGCTTTCGATGCTCTGATGGGCGTGCGTCCTGTGGAATCCGGGGAACTGCTGATCGACGGACAGTCGGCCGATGTTCTGAGTATCCGCAGACTTCGCCGGCAGATCGGCTGGTATGCGGTTCGTCCGATCATTGTTCAGGGGTCGATTCTGGAAAACATTTTCATTGCCCGTCCGGGTGCGGACGGTCGTGAGGTGGAGGACATCGCCGGGCGTCTTCTGGAAAACGCAGGTGACGTGTCCGAATGGCTGGCGCAGTCCACCGGTGCGGACGGCTGGAAACTGTCCGTGGACGACAGGCACAGGCTGCAGATCGCCCGGATCGCGCTGCGCCGGCCGAGCATGGTTTTCATCGATGCGCCCGATGTCGACTGGATTCTGAACCATCTGGAAACGGCAGGTCTCCGGATCGGAATCGTCTGTGTCCGGGATCCGGGGGCGGAGGTCCGCGCGGTGTCCGATTCGGAGCGGCCGTTTGTGTTCCAGGGGCGCGGGGCGGACTGCCTTCCGGCGATGTGCCCGGAACTGCAACCGGGCGATGCTGCAGGAACTGCTGATTCGGCTTCATGAGAAGCCGTTTCTGCACGCTTCGGGAAGAGTCCGGTCGTTCGCGGATGCTGTCCGCCTGCGGCTGCTGAGATGCCTGTTGCGCGGGCTGTGTGATTCTGGTACACAGGCGGCGCAGAGGGGCAGGACGCAGGCCGCTTATGAATCGGACCGATCACAGTTGGGGCCGTCCCGGCTTCTCGTACATCACCGGTGCGCTGTGCCTTCTGGTCTGGACGACATCGGTCACCGCCGATGCGCAGGACAGCGGGCTGCTTCGTGCTGCGGCCGATGGCCCGGTTCCCGGGGATCCAGGGATTTCTCCGGTGGTCTCGGGCATGTCCCAGGTCCGCTGGCTGTCGATGTATCCGGCCGGGGGCAGCGGTACAAACGAAGAAGAAGACGTGTATCGCGACGGCGGCGGCATCGAACTCATCCCGGACGAGGTTCAGGACAGGCAGCAGTTTTCTCTGAAGGTGAGCGGTCGGCTGCAGTCCCGGTTCACGCAGTTCGACGACCGGGGGCCGTTCGGAAATCCCAGCATTGCCGAATTCGAAATGGAACGCGTGCGGCTGGGATTCCGCGGGTTCGTGTACGATCGCTGGCTGAGATACAACATCGGGACCGACTGGGATTCCGATGGTCTGGGCGGAATCACGAACAATGGTGGTCTGCTGCACGCGTTCACTCAGGTGGACCTTCAAAAGGCCGTGGGGATCGGCTGGGGGGACAGGACGGCACTGCGGCTGGGCTACTGGCAGACGAATTTCGGGCGGCAGATCAGTGAATCCAGCAAACGTCTGCAGTTCGTGGACCGATCGATCGTCAGTTCGGTGTTCAATCCGGGTTTCAATACGGGCCTGGCACTGCTGGGCGAATTCACACACCGGTACCGCCGTGTCCGGTATGAACTGGCCGTTTTGAATGGCCTGGGAACATCCACCAACCGGCCGCGGGATGGTTTCGACAACAAACCGGCGGTCGTTTTCCGACTCACAGAAGACGTCATCGGTGCGTTTCAAAGAGGCGAAAGCGACAACGCGCTGAGTGCAGTGCCTTCCATGCGGGTGGGAATCAGCAGCGCCTTCACCTGGAGGACCCGACGCGGCGGGGCGGGGTCTACGGATGAATTCGACGACACGCCGGCCCTGCTGCTGGCCCCCGATGTGGCCAATGGCCGGCCGTTCTTCGCGATGGATCAGCTGCCCGGTGCAGCCGAACGCCAGTACGACCTGTGGCTGCTGGGCGCTGATGCGAGCTGGAAATACGGTGGGTGGAGCCTGCATGCGGAATACATCGCCCGCTGGATCAACAGGGTGCGGTTCGCCAGCGTCGACGATTTCCGCGATTTCACGCACGGGTTCTACGTGCAGGGAGGCTATTTCCTCACGGAGAAAGTGGAGATTGCAGCCCGGCACGCCTCGATATTTTCCAGCGGCAGCGGGTCGGCGTCACCCATTCCCGGCGGCTACAGAAACACATTCAGTGAAGACGGCGTGGCCGTCAATTTCTACTTCCGCGGCCACAATTCGAAACTGCAGTTCGATGCGGTTTATTTCAGCGGAGCTCCCGTGAATTCGTCGGCCCTCAATATCCGGGCAGGCGACCGCGGAACCATGTTTCGGGCTCAGTATCAGCTTGCATTCTGAGGAGACCGGTCTGAGGAACAGGCGGTGCGACCGATGAACAGGAACATTCATATCCGGGAGATGATCAGATGAGCGGGTCCCCGCCGGCTCCGGTGGTCCGGATTCTGGCCGTGGCGCTGTCCGTCCACCTGGTCGCCGGCTGTCATGTGCCCGTGATCGACCGCGGGCGGAATCTCATCGACGGCGTGCCCCGGCTGGGCATGGCCGAAAACTGTCCTCCCGAAGCGCATCCCGCCGACGGATGCTGTTTCGGTAAATGCGACCGGGATCAGTATGCGCCGCGACCGATTCTGTGTCGCTACCCGTACCACAGCCGAGTGACTCCCTGGACGCCGGGAACCGACTGCGACGGACGTGCGACAGTCATGGAACGTCTCATCGGTCGCCGGCGTGCTGCACACTGCCTGCCTGTTCCTCAGCGCGACCGCTGCGGATGTGCCGGGTTTCACTATACGCTTCCCAGAACGGCTCAGGATGATGAGCGGGTTCTGATGCAGGCGTTTCTGTTTTTCAGTGTGAACAGATCGACTGAGATCAACGGACTTCGTACGAAGGATGAAGACATTCTGGCCACGGACGGCCACGAAGTTGTGCGGTGTTTCGACGGATCCGATGTGGGCATGAGCCGTCTTGAGATCGATGGATTCGCGTTTCTTTCTCCGAACCGGATTCTTCTGTCCGTAACACGGCCATTCACTGTGGATGCCGATCACGCACTGCCGGGTCTGCAGGGAGACATCGATGATTCGGATGTTCTGCTGTTCGAAGCGACGAGACTCGGTGAAGTGACGCGGGGATGGTTTTCGATCTATCTGGACGGCAGCGACGTGGGGCTGGATACCGATGATGAAGACGTGGATGCGGTGTCGGTGAATGAAAACGGCCTGATCATTTCGACCACCGGAAATTTCGAAACCGAAGATCTCCGCGGAAAGGATGAAGACCTGATTCAGCTTACGAACGGACGGTATGGATCAGACAGTTCCGGAACATGGAAGATGTTTTTCGACGGCAGCCGGTCCGGGCTGAGTACCAGGTCCGGTGAGGATATCAACGGAGCTTCCGCGGCCTTCCATGATGCACTGTTTCTGACAACCAGAGAACAGGTGGATGTGGGCAGCACTGTCGGTCAGGGGCATGACATTCTTCGAATTCCCAGCGGAAAAGAACACGACGACGCGGTCGCAGCAGACGTGTTCTTTCACGGCGATGCCTTTCAGTTGAAAGCGGATTCCGTGTCCGCGATTGCCGTGCCGCCCTGGCAGCTTCCGTACGAACTGGTTGCGAATTCCGGCCGTCGTGGCACCGGGCACTGCGATGCATGTCGATAACGGTTGGCCGACGGAAACGGGATCCGGCACCGGCTGTGTCGGTCCGTGGCCCGAATACAGCCCGGCAGCCGAACGTTTTCGGAAGGACACGGCGGCTTCGACAGGCGGCTGTCTTCCATCCGGTTGCCGTGGCAACGGACATCAGCAATCCGGAGCATCGCGAACAGGGATGACGTGAATCGCCGCTGTTTTGATGCAGGCGGTCAGCCGCTGCCCGGGTTTCAGATTCAGTGCGTCACAGGCCTGCCGCGTGATGAGCGCTTCCAGAATGAAACCGGCATCCAGAACGACCCGGACCAGAGCACCTTCCGGGACGATGCGGCGGACGCAGACGGGAAACCGGTTCCGAATGCTCTGGGCCGTTCCGGGGTCGTTCTGCAGAACCACGTCTTCCGCCCGGATGCACAGGTGCACCCGCCGGGACGGGCGATCCGGTGCCACAGCCAGCAGCCGCACGTCTCCCACCGAAACCGTGATCAGGCCGTCCCGCCGATCTGCCACGGTGCCGTCCAGAACCGTGTCCGTTCCTGTGATTTCCGCCACCCGGCGGCTGGCCGGCTGGCCGAACACCGATTCCAGAGATCCGCTCTGCAGAATCCGGCCGTCGTCCATCACCACAAGCGTGTCGGCCAGGGCCAGCGCTTCCATGCGGTCATGGGTGACCAGAACCACAGGAACCG
>WFTL01000178.1 GCA_015485495.1 Planctomycetaceae bacterium | reverse complement strand
TCCTTCGCATTCAGTTCCTGCAGCAGCCCGGAACATGTGGCGATGGACTGCTGCACATTGACCACATCCTTGATGTGCTCGATGTTCTTCATCAGGTCCTCGAATTCCTGACTGACCTGGCTGTGCTCCTGACTGAGTGCCTGGGTGACGCGGTCGATGTATTCCGGTATATGGCGTCCCCGCGGATCGTCCCGGACGAATTCCGGAAACGTGTCTTCGTATTCCCGCAGAAGCGCCGCCAGTTTTTCCAGACTGCTCAGCCGGCTTCCGGACAAGTGCGACTGAATGACGGACGCGGACACATTGACGCTGTTCAGAATGTTGCCCACGTTGTGCAGGACGCCGGTGGCGATTTCCGCCATGCCGGCCTGACGCGACACGTCGAGCAGTTCCTGATTGAGCCGCTGCTGTTCCTGTTCAATGGCAATCCGTTCGGACACATCCCGAATAACAGTGATGTACTTCTCCTCCTGACAGCCGTCGTTCGGCACGGGAGCCACTTCGATTTCAGCCCAGTAGGAAGATCCGTCCTTGCGCTGACCGGGAAGTTCGAGCCGGACTGCGGCCCGGCTTTCGAACGCCTGCCACAGGGCCCGGACGTCGTCCGCATCTTCCAGACCACTGCCCAGAAACGACATCACGGAACGGCCCGTCACTTCGCTTTCTGCATACCCGGTGATGCGGCAGAAGGCGGTGTTCACCCACTCCACTGTGTAATCGCCCGAGGAAATGATGACGGCGTTGTCGGAAAACTGAGCGACCAGGGCGAGCTTTTCTGCTTCGAAAGTTTTTCTTTCCAGCTCATCGCAGGCATCCTGAAGCTCTTCCGTACGCATAGCCACCTGGCTGTCCAGACTGCTCCTGACGTCTTCCAGTTCCGTGTGGCTTTCACACAGTTCCCGCATCTTTTCGGTGACCATCACACATCCAGGAATCAGAAACGCCAGCTCAAGCAGCAGCCAGGCGGCATGTTCAACCCAGCGCCAGGGACTCTGCGTGTCGATCCCGAAAACAGACAGCGGGTAGTAAATCCCGCGCACAACATGATCGACGGCGACGACGACTGTCGCCGTGACAAGAATGCGCCAGTCTTTGTACATGCTCAGCAGTGCCAGAGACGCGAACACATGAAAGTGCGTTTCGACGCGTCCTCCGGACAGATGGATCAGCAGAGACGACCACAGTACCTGGATGACAGCGATGACGTGTCGGGTGTGGGCCTGTGTCGGAAACCAGCGCATCCACAGAATCGCGACGGTGGTCAGCGACATTCCGATGAGCAGAGCCGACCACACATGGATATGCACGGCGGGAGTCTGCCCGATCCATGTCTGCGGCGACCAGAACAGGGCGAACGCCAGACCCAGCAGGAACTGGCCGACCATCATCCATGTCATCACCCTGTGAACGCGCAGCGTTCCCTGCCGGCAGCAGTCCGAAAACATCGCGTTTTCCGCATCCAGTCTGCGGCATGAAGATTGAGTAGTCATTGTGCGATCCTTTCTTCAGGCTACAGCGAACAACCAAGAACAGGCCGGTAACGGCATTCACCCGACGGCTCGGACTGTGTAACAGCCTCTTCAAAAGAAGCAACCGCACTTCCGGGGCCTTCATGTCCCCGCCAGGGAGTGATTCCACCGCTGAAACGCAGGTCGCCCTGCGGACCGAAAACCAGCACATGACCCGATGTGGAAATGCCGTATCGGCGGCAGATTCGACCACCCAGATCCGGCACCACCTCCACCCCGGGAATGCTGCGCAGCGTCCGGGTGACGGAAGATTCCACCCAGTCCGTTCCCTGCCCGTCGGGGGTCCACGCAACGGCCACCACGTGCGGCCGGGGCGACCAGGCCGGCAGCCTGCGCTGCAGCATGCGGACGGTCGCCATCGTGCAGGGACACTTTGGGTGGTAAAACAGAACGCAGCAGGTGCGGTTGTGCTGCGCAGAATGCAGATCGTCGAACAGTTCAGGAACTGTCTGACTGTCAATGACACCGTCGTCCGAAGAACGCACCGAATAGTTGGTCAGTTGCAGCATCCCGTAGACACCTGGCACCGACAGTGCCAGAAGTGTCAGGTACTGAACAGCACGGCTGAAAGAAGGTTTCCACTGCATGATTGTCCTCGTTTATTCCTTTGAGAAATCCTGAACGGTTTCAGAGACAAGCTGTTTGTGATGTGATGACCACGCAGCGGTGTTGTCCGTGTCAGAGCCGAATCGAAACCCGGACACCCGGTATCTGCGGATGGATCTCGGAATGTCGTTTCAGAAGAAGCATGGCTGTCGCCTCTGCGGGACATGATCGAGTGTGCACCCGAACGACTTGTGCGACGCAACGACAGCAGGCGAACGTTCC
>WFTL01000177.1 GCA_015485495.1 Planctomycetaceae bacterium | reverse complement strand
GCCGGCACCCGGAAACGGCGATTTTCGGAGACCGTTCCCGGGTGCCGGCGGTCGTGATCCCGCAGGGTGTATCGGATCGTTTCCGTCGCCCGCCCGTACTCAGCCCCCAGCCGACGGGCGACTTCCGTCAGCCCCAGCCCCTCCCCGGCCAGACGACGCGCCTTCAGAATCACCTGCTGCCGCTCCTGATCGCTCATCTGGCGAAATCGGCTGCCGCGCAGGATTTCGTCCCGATGACGGGCCGCAAATCGCTTCAAAGTTCCCTCAGGAACCACCACGCGCATGCGGCCGTCCACTTTCATCCGGCGACTGGCCAGCCCCCGGTTGCGCCACCGGTCCACTGTCTTGGTCGAAACCCGGTAGCGTTCACTGATCTGCCTGATCGTCAGAACCGGTTCGTCATAAGCCGATGCGTCCAGGTCCAGACTCTCAGACAGGTCTTCAATCAGACACCGCAGGTCATGACGCAGCACGTCGGCAGAAAGACACTCGTCAGCCCCTTCGACCGGCCGGTATCCCGTCACCTGCTCGCACACATCCCCATATGATCGCCCCTCGTCCGCCAGATTCTCCAGCAGCGCCTCCGCCTGCAGAATCTGCTGGTGACGGACCGGTCGCGGCGCAAAGCGCACCTGCTGAGACGCCAGTTCCGCAATCTGATGTGAGTCATATCGTGCCATCAAAGACCTCCTCCACGATGCCAGCCGACCAGGTGCCGATCACAGCATTCTCCTGCGCCTGAACCGCTGCCTGTCTCCTTCAGCAGGTTTCGCAAACCACGTGCCACCTGCCGACTTTCATGACAGCACGGTCGGTCCGCCACGGCCCGAATTCCTTCCGATCCCCCTCGAATCCCAACGATTTCTGCCTCTCCTGAAATCCGCTCCATCCCCCAAAAACATCCTCCCGGCACACTTCTTGAGACGCGCCGATTGAAAAAATGTTCGTCAAAACCTGCTGCCCATCCCCGTTTCCTTCACACCCGCGATCACCACCCGGCCTTTCTGATGACGCGTTTCCCCGACAGAACATGACACCTCCGCCCGCCCCATCCCAACACCAGGAAAGCGCCATCACAATGACAACACAACAAAAACCTGGCGGACGAAGCACCTGGTTGATTCTGCCGCAGCACGACGCGACCTGAATCAGGACGTTTCCCTCGTGAATTCGCCGCGAATACCGCCTTCTTTTCCTAAATCGTTGCCGGAACAGGCATTTGCCCGGAGACATTTTCTGAGACAGCCGTCATGATGGGCTGAGGCATGAAAATTGCTCTTCGTCACCCGTACAAACACCGGATGACCGGGATCCGGCGTGTACTGAGTTTTGGAACGGGGACAGATTCACCCGACATTCCGGGCTCCGTCCGAGGTTCCCGTGCTGTCTGAATGCACTGCGAGCGTCTCTCCATGTTTCGTGAAGCCGCATCGACCTACCTGCTGTTCGGCAGTCTCGTATCCAGTGCCGGACTGGCCATGATCTTCTGGCATGTGGTCCAGCACCGCCGGTATCTGGAAGACGATTCACTGTCGTCCCGAGATCAGCGATTTTACGATCAGCAGTACCGGCGCCGGATGCAGACGTCCGCTCTGACGGTCACTCTGGGAGCCCTCATCGGACTGCTCGGATACATTCCGGCCCTCGAAGCATCCCCCGTGTTCGCCACGGTCTATGTCATGGGTCTGCTGCTGCTGTCCCTGTGGCTCATTCTGCTGGCTCTCAGCGATGCCCTCGCCAGCCGGGTTCACTCGAAGCGCGTGTTCCGTCGCCAGAAGCAACTGCGGGACTCTCTTCAGGAAGCCCTCATGGAGCTGCGCAGCGCGAACGACGTGTCCATGCCGCACCTGAACTGCGACCATCGCATGAGCGACCGGTGAAACATCCACCGCAGCCGGTTCCCCGGCCGCGGCTGTCACTTCCCCGCCCCCGCGGCCGAAACACGGAATGCGGGTCACCGGTCCCGGAACGGTCCCGGTGACGACCACGACCAGTCGGTGATTCCTTTCAGGTTGCGGATGCAGTCCCCAGGCCACTGGCCGCGGTGCAGACGGATGAGTGTGTCTGCGATCATCCGGTACGTGTCTTCGTGCGACTGATCATCCAGGCCGGCCACATGACCGGTCAGGATCACCTGATCCATTCCGATCAGCGGACTGTCAACGGGCAGCGGCTCACTGTCGAAAACATCCAGAGCCGCGCCGGCGACGTGCCCGGACCGGAGCGATTCGATCAAAGCGGCCTCATCGATGAGCTGACCGCGGGCCGTATTGATGATTCGGACTCCGCGTTTCATCTGAGCGAGCGTCTCCGCTCTGATGAGGCGCTCCGTCGTCGCATCTCCAGGCGCATGCAGAGAAATCCAGTCGGACTCCTCCAGCAGCCGATCGAATTCCACCCGCCCGGCTCCGACCTGCTGAGCGGCCTCGTCTGAAACAGACGGATCCGTCGCCAGTACGTGCATTCCCAGACCGCAGGCCCGGCGGGCGACGGCCTGCCCGATGCGTCCCAGACCAATCAGTCCCAGTGTGGCCCCCTGCAGCCGCGGCCCGGACCGGCGCTCCCAGATTCCGGAACGCACCTGCCGATCACGCACAACGATGTTGCGGCTCAAAGCCGTCATGAGAGCGATGGTGTGCTCCGCAACGGCCTCATGATTCACGCCCGGCGTCGTCGTCACCACCACGCGGTGCCGGTCACAGGCTTCCACATCGACGGCATCGAATCCGACTCCCGCCCGGGCAATGACCCGCAGTCCGGGACAGCCGGAAATCACGGATTCCGGATACGGTTCCGACCCGGCGATAACCGCGTCGTACCCCTGCAGAACGGACTTCAGAACATCCGGATCCCACAGATTCGCATCCGGATCCACGACATCGCAGACGAACCCGTTCTCCGACAGCAGGCTATGGTGCGGCCCGGCCTCCGAACTCAGCGCACAGCACAACACACGAGGCATCTGAGGAACTCACACTCACTCTGTTTCTTGACGCCTCGCAGCAAAGCTGTCAGCGTACCTCTGTTCGATTGAACACGACGTGAACGCATCCTGGCAGGTCTGTCCTCTGTTTCCAGTGCCCCCACGCCGGCCCCGTCCCCCTATCGGGCTTCCGGATCGATCTGTGATGACGCTGTTCTCGCGAATCGCTGAAATCCGGACCATCTCAGGCGACCAGTTCCGTCTGCGGCTGGGCAGCGAACAGCGCATCGGCAGCCTGTACTACCTGGGCATCGACCCGCGCGGCCCCGATCACGGCTGTTCTGCCGAAACCGGCCTGGTGCGCCTGTTCGATGCATGGATCACCCTGCTGACCGCCCCGGATGTGCCCCGGCCGTGCTGGCTGCCGTTCGACTTCGCCGATGAAATCACACGATGGGTGGCATGTGAACGGTCCGACCGGACCGTTCACATGATCTTCGGATGGGCTCCTGTCGAAGGCTGGGCCGTCAGCCCGTCCGATGTCCGATCGTGGGCCGCGGCCGGAGCCGTCTTCGTCCCGGACGATGCGGCCATAGTACAGTCCTTTTACCTGCCGCGGCTGATCAGTGAGCTGCC
>WFTL01000176.1 GCA_015485495.1 Planctomycetaceae bacterium | reverse complement strand
ATGGGGGCACCTCACTGCGAACGGAACGAAACACACCACGCCCCGCAGAGGACCGGGCGCACCTCCTGTCCCCCTCTCCCTCCGGCAGAACCACGGGTACCACCTGTCCCCCTCTCCCTCCGGGAGAGGGGCGGGGTGAGGGACACGCGGGTGTGGATTGCTGCGTCTGCACAGTAAACGCGTCCATCCCCACAGCCATGCGAACAACAGTCCGGCTCACATGATGTCGAGACGAACTGCCAGGCGGCCCGGCGAACGCGTCAACCGGCATGATTCAGTATCCAGCCGGTCGGCCCTGTTTGCGAGGATCACTGCCACCGGCCACGTGTGTTCCGCAGCGAACGACCGCCTGGCTGACACCGGCACCGGACAGAAGGGATGGATGATGCCCCCGCCGCCGCAGAGCATCGCCAACGGCCATGTTCAGCTCCGGTTCCAGTCCCAGCACATCGGGAAACCACTGGTGATGAAATCGAGGAGCGGCCACGGCGGCCGCCGGAGACATGTCAAACAGCATCCGGTTCAGAACAACCTGCAGCGTGGCCGAAATGATGCGCGGCCCGCCGGATCCGCCGGCTGCCAGCACCGCCCGGCCGTCCCGGACCACGATGGTCGGCGTCATACTGGACAAGGGCCGCCGCCCGGGCGAAATGGCATTCGCTTCGCTCTGCAGCAGTCCAAAGGCATTCGGCCTGCCCGGCCGGGTGGAAAAATCGTCCATTTCGTTGTTCAGCACAATTCCTCCGTCCGGAACCACCACGAAACTGCCGTACGCCAGATTGATCGTTTCCGTACAGGCCACGGCGTTTCCGCAGGAATCGATCACGGAAAAATGGCTGGTGCCTCCGTCCGCACTGACGAAGAAACGGCCGTACGTTTCCGGCGGGGATGTGTGCCGCAGGTCGATCCGTCGGGCTGTTTCCTCCGCATATCGGCGGCTCAGCAGCCGCGCCACCGGAACCGCTGTGAAGTCGGCGTCGCCGGCAAACGCTGCGCGGTCGGCGAAGGCATGCTTCATCGCTTCGGTCACCACGTGCACGTAGTCAGCGCGATTGTGTCCCAGATCTTCCAGCGTCCGTCCCGTCCGCTGTTCCCATGCTTCCAGAGTCTGCAGACTCTGCAGCAGAGCCACACCGCCCCCGGAAGGCGGCGGCATCGTGTACACGGTCGCTTCCCGAAACGAAGCCGACAGTGCCGGACGCACACGAGGCCGATAGGTCGCCAGATCGTTCTTCGTCAGAATCCCGCCATGCTGCTGCACGGCGGACACGATCGCTTCCGCCGTCCGGCCTCGATAAAAGGCGTCCGGGCCGTTCCGGGCGATCTGTTCCAGAAGAGAAAGCTGAGGCGAACGGAAGGGACGGCCTTCGCGACGCGAACCGTTCTGCAGATAATGTTCAGCCAGCAGACGGTAACGATCGGCATAGCCGGGGGACCGGGCGATCTGACTGCGAACCCGCTGCCGCGTCCGTTCGTCGTGTTCATCCGGAACCACTCCGCAGCGGGCCAGACGAATGGCCGGGGCCAGCAGGTCAGACAGCGGCAGCGTGCCATAATGTTCCGCCGCATAACACAGCCCGGCCACCGTCCCGGGAACCGCCACGGCCATTCCGCCCCGCACGCTGGCCGGTTCAGTTCCTTCCGCATCCGAGAACATGTCACGGTGCGCTTTTGCAGGAGCCGTTTCACGGTAGTCGATCGCCACGGCCCGCCGCCGCCTGGCATTCCAGATCACCATGAACCCGCCGCCGCCCACACCGCAGGATGCCGGACGGACGACCGACAGAGCGAACGACGTGGCGACGGCCGCATCGACCACGTTGCCTCCCTGCTGAAGAATCTCCAGACCGGCCTGACTGGCGGCCGGATGATCGGCCGCCACGACAGCATGCGGAAACATCGGGGCATCGTCTGTCCGACCGACGGCCCCGCAAAGAATGCCTGCCAGCACGGCTGCAGCCGTCCGGACCGGCTGCCAGGGCCTGCTATTCCGGGACGATCCAGATGTTGCGAAAACGAACCGGGTTGCCGTGGTCCTGCAGATAGATCGGCCCGTCTTCGGGACCTTCCTTCCAGGGACTGGCTGTCGTGGCATGATCCAGCCGCTGCCGCTCATGAATTTTCACCCCGTTGTGGTACGCCGTGATCCACGCATCCTCCGTTTTCTTTCCCGATTCATCGTAGGTGGCCGCATGAAACTCCACATCGTACGTCTGCCAGGAAAGCGGCGGGAAACACATGTTCACCGCCGGCGGAGCGATTCGATAAATCGCACCGCATTCATTGTCGCGGCCGTCCAGACCGAAGGAATCCAGAATCTGAATTTCGTACCGTCCCTGATGGTAACAGCCGCTGTTCGACCGTCCCTGACTCGTCGCATACGGCATCCACGAAAGAAGAAACTCCAGGTGAAGCCGGTAGCTGCCGAAACGCCGCCGGGTCGTGGCCCCCTGCTGCAGAAACCCGTGCGGCGACAGGACGCCTTCTTCGAATTCGTCCACAGATGATCCGTCGAACAGAACGATGGCACCGTCCGGGGGAGCCGCTCCCAGAGTCGGACTGCGGCGGACAATCCGTTTCAGAACTCCACGTTCCGATCCGTTCGCCAGGATGGTCGCCTGTCCGTCCCGAATCTCCGCCCGGCCCCGTCCATCGACGGCTTCCAGAACGCACACATCACCGGAAAGCTGCCCGTTCGCAAAAACACGGGCAGACCGGTCTCCATCCCAGCCGTCTCCCGGAAGTCCGCCAGGATACGCCACTGCATCGAACCGCCCGTTCCCGCGGGCGATCACCTGAAGCCCCAGTGTCATCGGACCGCCGTCGGTCGATACCTCACCGGTGTACTCCCCCTGAATCGTGAAATCGATTCCCGCTTCTTCCGGAGACAGCGCGGCCCACCGAGGATCATCCGCTGCCGGACAGACCGATACCGCTGCAGCAGACATCAACAGAACCCATGTCGAACCAGACCATTTCATGAAATTTCCCCGTTCATCAGGAAGTCAGAAATCAGAATGCCGAACAGAAAATCCGTCGACCGTGCGGCGGCACGCCCGGCGGAACATGCCGGAAAACAACGGTCCAGGCCCCGGGGAACACCGGATCGGCCGGCCTCCCGCGGGCAGGAACGATGCAGCCCCCGGTCTCCGGCAGCGCACTTCAGCGAGCCTTTTGCAACGGCAGAGGCGCCGCTGCCTGCGGGACGGCAGCCGGATAATCCAGTCCCAGCAGAAACGCCACCGTGGCGGCGATCTGCGACTGCGTGAACTGCCCGGACACGGGAGTCGATGCCGCCACGGTCGGACTCATCACGGCTGCCCAGATGCGGTCCGACGTTTCATGGTCCCGGCCGTGACTGCGCCACGCAATACGGTCTTCCCCCCGACCATGGTCCGTGGTCACGACCAGAGCCGTCTGGTTGCGGTATTCCGGCAGCGACTGAGCGGTCTCCCACAGTTCCCGAATCGACGCGTCGTTCCGCCAGGCCGCATCCAGATACAGGTCATACCGAGCGGAATGGGCCCAGTCGTCGGTTTCCCCCAGCCCCACGTACAGAACCCGGGGGCGCTGGGTTTTGAGACATTCCAGGGCGCCGGCTGCTGTGAACACGTCGTACCGCACCCCGGCCCAGTACCGGGGCAGTTCCGATGCGGTGTCGTCGAGCTGCCGGATCTGCGGTGTCGGTTTCAGATGTTCTGCCAGAGGCATCCAGCCGGCATTGACGGGAATGCCGCTGCGCTGCGTGTTGATGATGTACGGAAACACGTCCCAGCTGCACCAGGCCGCGACCTGGCCGGCGAATTCCGGACGGGCGTTCAGCCACTCCAGAACCGTCACGTTGGGATTGTTCGTCTTCGCATTGGAATCGATCCGCGGGTCGGCAAACCCGCACAGAATCTCGCTGTATCCCGGATAGGAAAAATTCAGACCATTGCTGACGCGAATGTGCGAATCCCTTTCCGGATCGCCAAAGACGACTCCCTGGCGGGCGATCACTGTCCAGAAAAACGGCATGAGCCGTTCGCGGCGCTGTTCCGGCGTGTCCGCCGCGAAACGGCGCAGCAGTTCATCCGGATTTTTCGTGCCGTTGTCCGCGTCTCCCATCATGATTTCATCGAGACCACCGAACAGCTCCTGCCAGCGCAGCCCGTCCATCGTCACGAGAATCACATTGCGGACCGAAAGGCCCGCTTCCCCGGCATCCGCCGGCCCCGTCATCACGGCCGGCAGGGCCAGACCGGCAACAACCCACAACAGCACACTTCGAACCAGCGATGGCAACATTCCGCCTTTCCAATGAAACACAGACGATGGCTCCTTATGGACCGGCCGCACCAGGCTTCCGGACACTTCAGAAGAAAACAACGCACAATGACTTCCGGACAGGTTTGCCGATTCAGCCGGTCGCTGAACGCGGTGAAACCCGGCCGGCCACAGAACCGGCCTCCGATTCCGATACCCGGACCGGCCGCGACCGCACCTGTCCCCCCTTTCCCGGCCACATCCGCGCAGAAGGAAGTTTCCGGATCCGTCCTAGCCGTGGCGGCCGGTCTGGCAGGCCCATCCTGCGGCAGGGCGGCCTTCCGGCTGGAAATTGTGATGAGTCGCCGGAGAAAACTGAATTGAAACTGTCCGAGATTCTCAGTATCGTGCTCCGCTTGTCCGGAACCGAAGGATGGTGGTGTCCGGAATCGGCTGACTTCCCGTTCCTGCTGCCGGCCGGAACGGCAGACGACTGTCACGAAAGAAGTGATCAATGAGCACTCTGAAAAAGAACAAGCGGATCAAACGAGCGAAACGGCTGGCCCTGTATGGAGATCTCAAGCCGGCCCGCGGCAACAACGTCAGTCAGCGAGGAAAACCCAAATATCTCGGCGGAAACGGCCGTCAGACAACCGGCATCACGGCCAGAAAGTTCCGCAGAAACCTGAAGAAAATCCGCGTTGTGGAAGACGGCCGCGTGGTGCGCCGCCGGGTTCCCGTGAGCCTCATCAGGTCGGGCGTCATCGAAAAGCCCATGGTGAAAGATCCGTTCGAGATTCCCGAACAGTAGATCGCCCCCGTTCTGAAGACCGGGCGCCCCGCTGTCACGGCAGGACTGTCACGGCAGGACCTGGAACATCGTCTCACCGCGACACCGGGTTCGGCTGTCGGAAAACGCACGACCGTTGTGCACCGGGGCTAAAGATGATCCTGGCCGGTCCGGTCTATCGGCGTCCCGGACCCTTTTGCCGGCCGGTCCGCTCAGAATCGCTGACCAGGAAACGTCACGCGAACCGGAAGACGGTGCCGCGGCCGGTCAGGTTTCGGACGCATTCTGCGATTCCAGCCAGGCGACGGCGATTTCCCGGGTTTCCGCCCGTCTCCACAGCGATTCCGTGTGAGCGTTCTCGAGCAGCATGAGCTGCTTCAGGATGCCACGGGTGGCATCGTTCAGATGACAAAGGACCGTCCGGCCTCCACCGTCCCCCACCTTCTTCGCCAGGCGAATCATGATGCCGACGAAGGTCGATCCGAAGTAGTTGAGCTGTTTCAGGTCGAAGATGAGATGTCGAAAATCGTCCTGCAGCAGCCGGCGGTAGGTTTCGTTGTAGGCATCGCGCAGATCCGCATCGCGGACCGACATGAAATCCCGCATCGGACGCACCACCAGGATGTTCCCGATGCCTTCATACTGAAAAATGTCGTCACTGTCCGTCATCCGGCACCTGTCCCTGGAACATTTCGGCTCCGCGTTCCATTCAGCGTAACGCCCGCACGTTCTGCCGACAACCTCCTGCCGTCAGCGGGCAGCAGATCCGGCGGCCGACCCGGTTGGGTCCGCCGGTTCGCGCAGACGTCACCAAAACCAGGACAGTCCCGCGAAACAGTCGCCTGTTGTTGCTGATGCGGGAATCCGGCGGGTATGGTGGCCGCCATTCTCCATGTTTTCGGAATCTCCCAGGCAGGCGGGAAGATTGTGATGCAGGTATCGACCATCGAACGGATCCCCACCGAAATTTTCCCGAATTCCGGGCAGGCTTCGCAGCATGTGGCCCAGGCCGTCGCCGACCTGATTCGCGAACGGCAGGAACAGGGCCGCCCGTGCGTTCTCGGGCTGGCGACCGGATCGACCCCCACGGGAATCTATGCCGAACTGGTCCGCATGCACCAGGAAGAAGGACTGTCGTTCCGGAACGTCATCACCTTCAATCTGGACGAATACTACCCCATGCAGCCGGATGAACTGCAAAGTTACGTGCGGTTCATGAACGAACACCTGTTCGACCACATCGATATTCCCCGGGAAAACATCCACATCCCCGACGGCACGCTGCCGCTGGAAGACGTTCCGGAATTCTGCCGGCAGTACGAAGCGGACATCGAAGCGGCCGGCGGCATCGATATTCAGATCCTGGGCATCGGCCGCACGGGGCACATCGGGTTCAATGAGCCGGGATCCGATCACCGATCACGCACACGACTGATCACCCTGGACAGCGTCACCCGCACCGATGCGGCCAGCGACTTTTTCGGACTGGAAAACGTGCCCCGCCGGGCCATCACGATGGGCGTGGCCACCATTCTGGCCGCCCGCCGCATTTTCATTCTGGCCTTCGGAGAAGGCAAGTCGCAGATCGTCCGGCGCACCATCGAAGGAGACCGCAGTCCGCTGGTTCCGGCGACCTATCTGCAGGACCACAGCGATGTCCTGTTTCTTCTCGATCAGGCGGCGGCCGCTCAGCTCACACGCACCGAATGCCCGTGGATCACCGGACAGGTGGAATGGGACGAAGCAGTCATTCGCCGGGCCGTCATCTGGCTGGCCCGCCGTATGGAAAAAGCCATTCTCAAACTCACCGACGCCGATTACAACGAAGAAGGTCTGCAGGATCTGCTGGCCATCTACGGATCCGCCTACGAAATCAACCTGGCCGTGTTTCGCCACCTCCAGGGAACCATCATCGGCTGGCCGGGCGGAAAACCGGATCACGCGAAACTGCCGGGAGACCGGCCGGGGCCGTGGGACCATATCTATCCCAAACGCATCGTCTGTTTTTCCCCGCATCCGGACGACGATGTCATCTCCATGGGCGGTACGCTCATCCGCCTGGCCGAACAGAAT
This sequence comes from Planctomycetaceae bacterium, assembly GCA_015485495.1. Lineage (GTDB taxonomy): Bacteria > Planctomycetota > Planctomycetia > Planctomycetales > Planctomycetaceae > S139-18. Next base: position 1,419 of record WFTL01000176.1, on the reverse strand, counting down.
CACGAAGTCCACATTGCCTACCAGACGTCCGGCAACATCGCCGTTTTCGATGAAGACGCCATCCGGTTCGCCGAATTCGCGGCCGAACTCTGTGCGGAGTTCGGCATTTCCACGTCGCAGGTGACCGAACTGGAAGAGCACGTCGAAGAGTATCTCAAAAACAAACAGCCGGGGCAGCCGGACAGCACGGAGATCCAGAAGCTGAAGGCCATCATCCGCCGCGGAGAAGCCCGGTCCGGAGCACGCGTGTGCGGCATTCCGCCGGAACGCCTCCATTTTCTCGACCTGCCGTTTTACGAAACCGGACGCGTCCGCAAAAAACCGCTCAGCGATGAAGACATCCGCATTCTCGTGGATCTTCTGCGGGACATTCAGCCGCATCAGATCTACGCGGCCGGCGACCTGTCTGATCCCCACGGAACACACCGCACCTGTCTGAAGGCCGTCATTCGAGCCTGCGAACAGTGCCGTCAGGACGACTGGTTCGCCACCAGCGAATTCTGGCTGTATCGCGGCGCCTGGCAGGAATGGCCCATCCATCAGATCGAAATGGCCGTGCCGCTCAGTCCCCAGGAAGTCGAACGCAAACGGCAGGCGATTTTCCGCCACGAATCGCAGAAAGACCGGGCGCTGTTTCCAGGAGCCGACATGCGGGAATTCTGGCAGCGGGCCGAAGCCCGCAACGCCGCAACCGCCCGCGAATACGACGCTCTGGGCCTGGCCGAATACGAAGCCATCGAAGGCTTCGTCCGCTGGGACGGACGCCTCGGCCTGGACGACTGACCCTGCTCTCCCGGTCTTTCTTCCTGAACGGTACGGAAAAGGAAAAAAACGGGAGAATGACACCACAACGTCCCTGTCTCCCTCCACCCTCACCCCAGCCCTCTCCCGGAGGGAGAGGGAGCCGCACAACCCCCTCTCCCTTTTGGGAGAGGATCGGGCCCCGCACAACCCCCTTCTCCCTTCGCGTGAGCGTCGGAGCCACACAACCCCCCTCTCCCTTCGGGAGAGGGTCGGGGTGAGGGCAGGTAACGGTCTCGTGTTTCTGAATCGCGACGACCATTGGCAACGCTGTATCGCAGGACCAGTGCAGCATCCTGCATGACCAGGGCAGTAGAGAACACGCAGACAAAACCGTGAGTTGTCACTTTCCGCCCACGAAACCAGCAGGATAGACTTTCTCCTGTGGTTCGACCTGAACGCGTTCGGCCACCGCCCCGGTCTTCCTCCCTGCGGCTGCGATACCTGTCCCCTCTCCCACCGGGAGAACGACGGGCACCACCTGTCCCCCTCTCCCTCCGGGAGAGGGTCGGGGTGAGGGGCGAAAGTGAGCGTCTCTAAGACTTCACCGAACACCAGAGACATGAGAAAACGACGGACGCCACAGACCGATCACATGAAAAACCGGGCCCGCCGTCT
>WFTL01000175.1 GCA_015485495.1 Planctomycetaceae bacterium | reverse complement strand
CAGATCGGGTTCGTGGTCGTCCAGGCCAAATGCCCCGACACCGTTGCTGTTGTCGCGGAATGTTATACGCAGGAGACGCCCGGTTGTAGTGCCACCAGTTACGCCGACTGCGTTCTCGATGTCGATGTCGTTCAGAAGCACAGTCACCAGTTTTCAGCGGTGCCTGTTTCCAATTCGGGGACAGAGGCAAAAGTTGATGGGGACACGAGGATGCCGTGTTACACGTACCGGGACTGTGTCTGGGATGCGGCTCAGGAAATATGCACGATCGCCCCTTTGGCTGGTTCGCGTGTAGCAGATGCGAATATCCTCGTGACGCTTGTTTGTCAGTAACGCTCAAATCCGGATTCGTGGAAAGGGGGGCTGGTCATGCGGGTCACTCACAGGGTGGTTGTGTGGGCTGTTTGCGGGCACGTTCTCCAGGGCGGCGTTCTGACAGCGGCTGCCGCAGGGGCGTTTGCGGAGCCTGCCGGCGTTGCGGAAAGGCCTCTCGACGTTGATGCCGTTGTGGAACGGCTGATTGCAAACAGGTCACGAATTGAGGATCGCTGGCACGTTGAAATACACTGGACCGTCGAACCCCCTGAACCACCACCCGTGACGGGACTGCGGGCGACAAACGTGTCGTTGACGACCTGGCGTGACGGCCCCCTCTACCGAACTGAAACCGTGCGCCGTTACAAGCCGGAGGAGCGCTTTTCCGGTCTGGAGGCGGAACTGTATACGGAGTACTTCATCAGGAATGGCCCAAAGAAATACCATTGGAGCACAAAAAGAGAGCCGAGTGAAGGGGTTCCAGGTGGTTCGCGCTGCGCCCTGGCCATTTTTGACCGTCAGAATACGGAGGCAGCCGACACGGGCTCTGATATTCGCTGGATGGGATGGTATATCGCCCCGCTGTCGCCGCACCCTGACAGTTTCTTTCGAAGTCCCGGCTTTGAATGGAGTGTGCATCCTGGCGAGTGGGACGGCATCACGTGTCACGTGTTGAAAGGCGTTCGACAGGGAGACAGGGAAGGGATTGCGGAAGTGTGGGTCGCGCCCGAACACGGCTGGTCGGTTATACGGGGGACTTTCGCCGATGATATACTAAAGATCGAAACAACCATAGATGTGCAGCAGTGGAAGGAGAGCGGAATTTGGCTTCCAACCCGGGTGGTGCGCAGGTTCAGCGACTCGGACAGTCAGCTGATTGCGCAGCAAACGGTGACGTATGCTGTGCATTCGCTGAATGAACCCATTGATCCTGCAGTGTTTACACTGGAGACCCTGCCTGTGGATCCGGGAACGGTGGTGGCGTTCTATCCGCCCCGCGGTGGTTCTTTGACGCGTCACGTGTGGGATGGCGAAAAGGTGGTGGAACAGGCTCCGGAAGTGGCCGGTGGCGCGGAGGAACGGGCATCGGGACGTTTGCGCTGGGGGGTGCTGATCAACGGCCTGTTCGTCACCCTGGTCGGTGTGTGGGTCATCTGGCGGGCGTTGCGCCGGACCGCGTGAACCAGGCGGGCTGCCAGGGGCCAGGTGGCATAACGGTTTCCTCAGTCGGAAAGGGCGTTCGGATGAACACCAAGCGCGGTCGCGCAGGCGGTTTTACGATGATTGAACTGCTGGTGACCATCGGCATCATCGGCATCCTCACGGCTCTCATCCTGCCGGCGGTTCAGCAGGCTCGTGAGGCAGCGCGGCGCGGGCAGTGTCTGAACCATCTGAAACAACTGGGCATCGCCCTGCACAGTTATCACGATACCCACCGCGTTCTGCCGCCGCCGGTCATCTGGAGCGGACCTCCGGGAGAACCGCTGGGAGCCGGAGAACTGCCGGTCGGAACGATCGACCGCGTGGCCGATGGCGTGGCTCCGGCCATGGGACCGGACCGCATTCACGCGAACTGGGTGCTGCTGCTGCTGCCGCTGCTGGACCAGGCGCCGCTGTATGAAGCGTACGACAGGCATCGTCCGGTGAACGACGATGCCAACGCCCGTGTGCGGGAAACGTCTTTATCGGTGATGCGCTGCCCGTCGGATCCGTACAACGATCGTCCGTATGATCGGGGACTGCGGGCCGGAACCGGTCCGTTCCTTTATGCGCGGGGCAACTATGGCCTGAACTTCGGACCCAACGACAACTGTTTTTCGTTTCAGTCCGGCTGTGAAGACGGATTCTTTGTCGACAGCAGCGATTTTCTGAATGAGAACATGCGGGTCTGGGGCAGCGGCATGGGCGGAGTGAATCTGTCGTTCCGGCTGGCACAGTTCCGCAGCGGGGCATCCAACATGGTGGCGGTGGACGAAATCCGGGCCGGCGTGTCCTCTCTGGATCCCCGCGGCACGTGGGCGCTGGGCATGGCCGGCGCCAGTATCACGGTGCGGCACGGGAAATACGACCTGGGCAACGACGGTCCGGTGAACAGTCTGTCGCCCTCGGCGGACGACATTGTTTCCTGCAGCGAACTGGAAGCGGAATTCGGTGCGGAAGGTCTGCTGGCTCTGGGAATGCCGTGTTCTTCCAATATGATTCCCGCGAATCATCAGGCGACTGCCCGCAGCACGCATGCCGGCGGTGTGCAGGTGCTCATGCTGGACGGGTCCGCGCATTTCGTCAGCGAGAACATCAACCCGTCGGTGTGGCACGCCATGCATTCAAAGGACACCGAAGAACCGTTCGCGCTGCCGTTCTGATGCGTTGCCGTTCTGATGCGGCCGGCGGGACGCCGAAGCGCTGCCGGAGGCCGTCCGGCCGAACCGGTCGGTCTGACACAGGCGCCGACGGAACGGCAGCGGAGAGCGGCCGCAGTTTTCAGTCAGAAAGGCGGATGGCGATTATGGTCCGGAGTCGACCGACGTATCGACCGGCATCCGGCCGGAGGCCGGAACGGGACTGCGGCATGACAGAACGGCTGCGAGACGGGCTGTCGGATGCCGCGTCGTGGGCGGCCGATCACCTGCTGCTGGTGTTCGTGAGCGGCTGGATCGGAGCCAATCTGCTGATTCTGCTGTGGCCGGAAGACACAGCCGACCGCGATGCGTACCTGCGGTTTCTGAAGACCTGGCAGACGCTGCAGCGGCAGGCAGCGGACGCGGACGAGGCGGCCTGGGACGCCTTTGCCGCGGACACACGAAGCTGGCTGGAACCTGCGATCGGGGAACTGGAACAGACAGCCGGTCCGGAGGCTCCGCTGCAGCAGCATCTGCTGTGGATCGGACGCGATCACCTGCTGCCGGCACTGGACAGCCGGGGGCGTGATGTGGACGAGCAGAAAATACGCAGCCACTTCCGGCAGATCTACCTGAAACTCATTCGGCAGGGGTTCCCGGTGCCCGACCCGTCGGTTCCGCCGGACGACCAGGGATCTGCGGACAGTGGTGCGGCTTCGGAGACGGCCGCCGAGGCGGACGAGGATTCGGGCTGACCAGCGGGAAACGGTCCGGCCGACCGGCGAAACGTGCGTGCAGGGAAACCGGGCGGTGATCAGGCGGTGCGGTCAGCCGCCGGCGGCAACGGAATGGCATCATGCTGTTTAATTCACTGGAGTTTCTGGCGTTTTTTGCGGTGGTTCTGGCGGTGTATGCGCTGCCGCTTCCATGGCGCCTGCGCAAGGTCCATCTTCTGGCGGCCAGTTACCTGTTTTATGCGGTGTGGAATCCGCCGTTCGTTTTTCTCATTGTGCTTTCCACTCTGGTGGACTGGGTGGCGGCCCGCGGGATGGCGGCGTTTTCGTCAGCGCGTCTGCGGCGGGCCTGTCTGCTGTTCAGTCTGATGACGAATCTGGGGCTGCTGTTTTACTTCAAGTATGCTCATGCAGTTCTGGAGGAGTTTGTCCGTCTGGCGGCCGCGTTGGGTGTGGCGATCCGGATCCCGGAGTCTGGATCCGAAATCGTGCTGCCTCTGGGGATTTCGTTTTACACGTTTCAGACGCTGTCGTACACGATTGATGTGTACCGCCGGCGGATGGATCCGTGGCCGTCTTTTCTGGATTTCGCTCTGTATGTGGCATTTTTCCCGCAGCTGATTGCCGGTCCGATCGTGCGTGCGGGCGACTTTCTGCCTCAGTGCCGGAAACCGAAACGCATCTCGGGCGAACAGCTCGGACGGGGACTGGCCTTCGTCGTGCTGGGGCTGTTCATGAAGGTCGTTCTGGCGGACAGCCTCTTCGCCCCGGTTGTGAATCGGGTGTACGCCCCGGACGTGCCCCGGACCGCCAGTGACGCATGGGTCGCATCGGCGGGGTTCGTGGGGCAGTTGTACTGCGATTTTTCGGGCTATTCGACGTGTGCGGTTGGTCTGGGACTGTGTCTGGGTTTCATGCTGCCGGCCAATTTTCGGTTTCCGCTGGCCATGCAGAGTGTGTCGGATTTCTGGAGCCGCTGGCACATCACGCTGACCCGCTGGCTGCATGATTATGTGTTCGTGCCGCTGGGCGGATATCGCCGCAGGCGGGGCCGCGTGGCGTTCAATCTGATCGTGACCCTGGTTCTGTGCGGTGTGTGGCACGGAGCCACCTGGAACTTCCTGCTGTTCGGTCTGCTCAACGGAATCTTTCTGGTGGTGCAGCTTGGCCTGCGCCGGTCGCGTCTGCGGCGTCTGGCGGTGTGGAAGTCCCCGCCAGGGCAGGGCATATTGTGGCTGCTGTGCTTCACCCTGCTGACCGTGACGCTCGTCCTGTTCCGGGCCCCCGATTCCCGCCAGGCCTGGGGCATGTACCGTTCCCTGGCCGGTCTGGAAAGTGCCTGGAGATCCACTTTGACGCCACTGGATCAGCTCTGCGTGCTCATACCCCTTGAAGGGATTGTGCTGTTTCACTACCTGATGCGGGACGGGACGGTGAACGATGTGTTCCGTCGGGTGCCGTGGTGGGTCGTTGCTCCGACGGTCGGAGCGATGGCGTACGTTACGGTTCGCGCGGCGACGTCCGGAGCGGTCGGTGAGGAATTTCTATATTTCGAATTCTGACCGTCACGGTCGCCCTGGAGGTTGGATCATGGTGTTGGTTCCGTCAGCGGAGCGGCCGCCGTTCGATTCAGAAGCAGACAGGATGCAGCGTTCGCTCCCCTGGGGACGCACGTGGCTGGTGGCCGTGGTTTTTGCGGTGATGCTGGCGGCAGGGGAAGAATCGTACTGGCGCAGCCGAGGCTTTCTTCCCAGTGTGCCCGACAGCCCGGAACTGTGGCACTTCTGGCGGCAGCGTTTGTGCCGTCCGGACGGCCGGGCCGTAGCCCTGCTGGGAACATCGCGGCTGCAGTCGGACATGTCACTCGATCTTTTGCGTTCTGCATTTCCCAGGTCAACCGTGTGCCAGCTTGGCCTGCCGCACGGTCTGGGAGTTCTGGGCGTCCTGGAGAGTCTGGCGGATGACGACGCATTCCGGGGAACTGTGATCTGTGAATTCTATACTTCAATGCTGGATCCCCGCCTGCGTGATCGCCATCGGGAGATACGCGACTATCGTCCCGCATCACGGCTTTTATGGCTGTGGACGCTGGCTCGGCAGTGGCTGCGCGGCCGACTGGCCGTGTTCAGCAGGACACTGTCGGTTCGGCAGATCCTGCACATTCTGGCCGTTGGCCGTCTGCATCGTCATCAGGCTCTCGTGTTCCGGGCGTTCGATCGTGAGACCTTCTGGGATTTTCGGTGGCATGCGGACCCGCAGCGTCTGGTTGACGACGAGGTCCGTATGTACGAAGCGGAGTATCGGCGATACGGCGGTGTGCAGTCGTGGGATGTTTTGTCGAAGCATGTGTCCCATGTGGAACGGCTGGTGCGTCGGATTCGGCAGCGGGGCGGCCAGGTGGTTTTTCTGCGAATTCCGTCGACTAAGGGCGTCTGGGATCTCGAGCAACGGCAGGCGCCGCGTTCCGAACACTGGGACCGCTTTGCGGCAGCCACCTCAGCGATCACCATTCATTTTCGAGATGTTCCGCTGATGGCATCGCTGGCATGTCCCGACGGATCGCATCTGACTCATCCCGACGCGGTCCGGTTTACGCGGGCATTCATCGGAGAACTGGGGCGGCGCGGGGTCCTGCCGGGTTCAGCGGAATCGGCGGAACACTGACGCGCAGCCGTGGTGGCGGTGTTTTTTGGAGGCGACCTGGCGGCGGACCCGCTGCTGCGATGGGCTGGTCGTCCGGAGTGTCGGATCTCCCGTCAAATTGCCAACGAACGCCGGAAGGCCGGCGTAGGCAGAACGGAGTGGGCGGTGCGGCCGCCGTGGCCGGACACTGTCCCGTAACCTGTTGTTCCGACACAATTTGGGACGAACAGACGAATTCACGCATGAGTCAAAGACCTTCCCAGTGACAGAACCGACATCGCCGTCGGCGGAACCGCCGGATCCCTCTGAAAAACGGTCCCTGTTTTCTGATGCCGGGGAATCCGGTTCGGCCTGGACAGCCTCAGGGACTGATCTTCCCGAAGACATCGAACTGACTCCGGAACTGGTGGAAGAAGAAGCCATTCGCGGCGATTTCATGCTGCGCGGTGCCGTGATTCTGCTGGCGGTGCTGTTCGGATGCGGGCAGATTTCTGACAGCCGCACGCTCGTCCACATTCGTTCCGGGGCGGACATGCGGGCGGACGGCATTCTGCCTCCGACGGTCGACCCCTATGCCGCGGTTTCCACCGGTCACCGTTCGGCCAATGTGAGCTGGCTGTTCGATCATCTTGTCAGCGCGGCCTGGGCCGTGGGAGGACCGGTCGGCCTGACGGTGTTCAAGGCCGTCCTGGCCGGTCTGATGGCCTGGGTTCTGGGCCGGATTTCCGTGTCCGGGCTTCCCACGTGGTGGAATTCCGTGTGTGTGGCTCTGGCGATGGCCGCCGCCGCTTCCGACCTGATGCCGATCACCGATCTGATCACGCTGCTGGGGCTGTCAGTTATGCTGCGTCTTCTGCATCGGGCTCATTCCGGCACGGTGACCGGTTTTGTCTGGAAAGCACCTGTTCTCATCGCGGTCTGGGCCAATCTGGATTCCCGCGCATGGATCGGCATTCTGGCGCTGCTTCTGTACGCAGCGGGGCGTTCGCTGGCGGCCGGAGACCGTTCGTCCGATCAGGTCCCCGTTCGCACGCTCTGGTCAGCAGCGGGAATCTGCGTGATTGCTCTGCTGATTCATCCATTTCCTGGTGCATCGCTGCTGTCCGTGGCGGATACGTATCTGGTCGAGTATCCGGCACTCCGACAACTGAATCCCCTGAACTCTTCGACCGTCGCGCTGCTGGATGGTCGCACGGAATACTATTCGCTGTTCAATGCGGAAATCTGGAACGGTTTCGAATTCGCCTATGTGGCCGGACTGACGATCATCGTCCTGGCCCTGGTGGTGCTGGCAATCGCCCGCGATCGCCAGGAACTGCCGTGGGGGCTGCTTCTTCTGGGCTTTACCGCTCTGGCCGTCACAACAGTGCATGAGCTTCCGGCAGCGGCGCTGGCAGCGGCCGTTGTGGCCGGCCCGGCCGGTCAGCGGTGGTATCGCCGCACGTTTCCTCAGGAATACACCACAAAACGGTCGGAAGTTCTGTTTTCCCGGGCCGGCCGGGCGGCCACCGTGTTCGCGTTCGCACTGGTCGGATTTCTCATCGTGACGGACCGTCTTCCCACACGGACTCCGGTGGGCACCGGTTTCACTTCCGATTTCGCCACCACACTGAAGGCGCTCAGTCAGCAGTTCGCCGACCTGCCGGAAGATGCGGTCGCTCTGCACACACGTCCGGAACTGGGCGATTTTCTGATCTGGAGTGGCCGTCGCAGTTTCATCGACAGCCGCATCACGCCCTTCGGGTCTCCTCATGATGAATCATCGGCCGTTTCGCGCTACATGCGCCTTCGCAGGGATGTTGTCGCGTCCGCCACGTCTGTCATGCAGGCACGCATGAAGTCTCTGCGGGAAGCTGTGGAGAAGGCCCGAGCGGCAGCGGCAGGGAATGAGGATTCCGATGAATCTGATGTCCCGCAGAACATCGGCGATTCGGCACAGCCGTCCGAAGATTCCGCGAACACCGCTGCCGAAACGGTTGGCGATTCTGTCCCGGATGCAGGGGCCGTGTCTGACGACGATTCCGGATCGGCGGACGCACTGTCCTCAGCGGAGACATCGGATACCAATGGCGAATCGGAACCCGGTGTGAACGCTGAGGAGCTGCAGCGGCGGCTTCAGGAAGCCGGGGTGACGCACAGCATCGTTCGCCTGGCTCCGCCGGGAGCACCGGATTATCGCACCATGCAGGTTCTCAGCAGTGACCGCCGGTCCTGGGGCCTGACCGACCTGGGTTCTTCCGCAGCGGTCTTCGCTTATCTTCCGTCGACCGGTCCGTCGGAATTCACACCGTTCCGTGCCGTGGAACAGGCATTCCGGGATGTTCCGGAACAGGAACTGCGCCGGTTCGAGTTCGCTCATGAACCTGGCTTCTACGATCGCTATCTGTACCGAACGCGGCCCCATGTGCCCGAAGATCTGCGCATCGCTCAGCACTTTCTGGCGCTGCCGGACTCCCCGGCTCATGCCATGATCGCTCTGAGAGCGGCCGGGCGGCTTCTGTCGCGAGACAGCCAGAATGCCGACGGATACTACGTTCTTGCCGTGGCCTGTTCGCGTCTGGGCGCCTGGGAATCTCAGGTGGCCGCTCGTTCCGGAGGCCGTCATGCGGCGGATATGAGATACTTTCAGATCGTCTCCGCGGCCCGGCAGGCGGTGACCGTCAACCCGGATCATGTGGGGGCGTGGAATCTGCTGTATCAGGTCTATATGCAGCGAGGACGGATCGATCAGGCCCTGGAATGTCTGGAGGAGCTGATTCGCCTGGAAGCGTTTGCAGAAGAGGACGCGGCTGCCCGGCAGCGAGATCAGCTCAGCGAACGGCTTCAGAAAGTCCGGACAGAACTGGAAGACGGACTGGAACGAATCGATGCGGCTGCGGACCAGTCATCGGTCGTTCGCCGGTATTCTCTTGTGGAAAGCGCCGCGTCGTCCGGAGACCTGACTTCCGCTCTGCGGCTGCTGTCCGACATCGAAGCCGATATCCGGGAACACGCGGCGCAGATTTTCGCCCGCGCCCAGACACTCAAAGGCCAGCTTCTGATGGAAGCCGGACGGCTGCAGGAGGCCTTTCAGCTTCTGGCGCAGCTGAATGCGGCGGCGGAGCAGCAGGATCCTGCCGGACGTCAGATCTATCCCTGGGTGACGACCACCTTCTTTTCGCTGATCTGCCGCGGCTTTTATTCGGACGCCGCCACATCGATGGCGGAAACGGTCAGCAAACTGCGGCGGCAGCGGACGGCCTCCGGCGCTGTTGCCGGTTTCCTGACCACGCTGCCTCTGGTGGCTCCGATCGAAACGGCCGTCGTTCCCGACCTTCCTGCAGCTTTGAGGTGGCCGATGCCGCAGCTCGCCCAGGCACGGGGCATCATGCAGGCACAGGCTCAGGCTCAGGCAGAACCACAAATGATGCTGGCTCTGGCGGATCTGGAAGCGGGAAACACAGAAGCGGCCCGGGTTGGATTTCAGGGAGTGATTTCAGAATGCGGAGCCACCGCCTGGCAGCCTCTGGCCAGCGTCTACCTCACACTGCTCAGTGAAGACGCGGATGAGTTCCTGGCCGAGAATCGCCTGGACACCTGGGAAGACTTCCCGCCGGAACTGTTCGACCCGCGCGCAGAAACCGAAGACACGGAAACCGAAGACACGGAAACCGGGACGGAACCATCGGACGGTCCGGAGGAAGAGCGTGTGTCGGACACTTCATCAGCACCGGAATCCGATGCACCGGCCGATGATTCGCAGCCGGCCGGTGCGGACTGAACGCTGCGGCCGTTCAGCGCCGCATGCGTTTGCGGGTGTTTTCGCTGAGATGGATTTTTCTGAGACGGATGACCTGGGGAGTGATCTCAACGTACTCATCCTGTTCGATGTATTCCAGGGCCGCTTCGAGTGACAGGCGGCGCGGCGGACGCAGAACAATCGCGTCATCGGCTCCGGCCGAACGGATGTTGGTCAGCTTTTTTTCGCGGATCGGATTGACGACCATGTCGTTCTCGCGGCTGTTTTCGCCGACGATCATTCCCTCGTACACGTCGTCGCCTGGAGCCACGAACATGTCGGCTCGTTCCTGCAGTTTCCACAGAGCGTAGCCGACGGCCCGGCCGGCCACCTGAGACACGAGAACTCCGCTGGAACGAACGGGGATGTGCCCTTCCAGCGGCCGGTAATCGTGGAAGCGGTGGTGGATGATGGCTTCGCCCCGCGTGGCGGTCAGCAGACGTGTCCTCAGTCCGATCAGACCGCGTGCCGGAATATGAAATTCCAGGTGGGTCATGCCGGAAGCGGCTGCCGTCATGTCACAGGAAATTCCCCGGCGGGCTCCCACCAGCTCCATGACAGGACCGACATCGTCAGCGGGAACATCCACGACCAGAAGTTCCCATGGTTCGCACATGGTGCCATCGATGCTGCGAACGATCACTTCCGGTTTGCCCACGGACAGTTCGTAGCCTTCGCGTCGCATGGTTTCGATCAGAATGGCCAGGTGCAGAACTCCCCGCCCGGACACACGAAAGGAGTCGCGGTCCTCCGTTTCCTCGACTCTGAGAGCCACATTGGAACGCAGTTCCCGCATCAGGCGTTCTCTGAGATGGCGGCTGGTCACGTAGCGGCCATGCTGTCCGGCAAGCGGCGAGCTGTTGATCGTAAATGTCATGGCCAGCGTGGGGTCATCGACGGAAACACGCGGCAGAGCGACCGGATGCTGCGGATCGGTCACGGTGTCGCCGATTTCCGGGTCCGGCAGTCCCACCAGAGCAACGATGTCTCCGGCCGAAGCGCTGTCGACATCCGTGCGTCCCAGATTGCTGAACAACTGAACCTGTTCGACGCGGGCTGCTTCCTGCTGTCCGTCGGACCGCATCAGAAGCACCCGCTGCCCGGATTCGACACAGCCGGACTCGATGCGGCCGGTGGCGATGCGGCCGACATATTCCGACCACTCAAGAGACGTGATCAGAAGCTGCAGCGGGTCGTCGGGGCGTACAGACGGGCCGGGAATCCGGTCCAGCACCATATCCAGCAGCGGTCGGATGTCGCCGCTGCGCTGGTCGGGATCGTGAGTTGCAAAACCTTCTTTGGCACTGGCGAACAGGTAGGGGAAGTCGAGCGTCCGGTCGTCGGCTCCCAGTTCCACCAGCAGATCGAATGTGGCCGAGAGGACATCTTCCGGACGGCAGTCCGGCCGATCGATCTTGTTGATCACCACCATCAAAGACAGGTCGCATTCCAGAGCCTTCTGCAGCACATAGCGGGTCTGAGGACGCGGGCCTTCAAAGGCATCGACGACCAGCAGAGCTCCGTCGGCCATGCGCAGCACCCGTTCGACTTCTCCGCCGAAATCGGCATGCCCCGGCGTGTCGATGATATTGATCCGCACACCGCGGTACATCATGGCGATGTTCTTGGCGAGAATCGTGATGCCGCGTTCTCGTTCCAGATCACCCGAATCGAGAATGCAGTCTTCCACCTTCTGATTCTCGCGAAACACACCACTCTGCCGAATCAGGCAGTCGACCAGAGACGTCTTGCCGTGATCGACGTGGGCGATGATGGCGATGTTGCGAATGTCCGTACGCCGAACGGCTGAAGGAGATTCCGAAGAAACAGACATGGATACAGTTCCGGAGACGGGACAGTCCGGCAGCAGCCGGCAGGGCAGGGGGGCGGGATCGTAACAGACCGAATGGTGCGGTGCAGAGACTTCCTGACGCGACCGAAGCGAATTCCCACGGAAAGGTCCGTCGGTATCCGGTCAGTCCGCGGCCGATGCGTCTGCGTCCGCCGGGATGCCTCCCATGAGCGTGGAGATCCACCGGGTGTCATCGAACCCGTTCAGCACGATGTGGACGCTCATGGTCAGCGGAACCGACAGCAGCATGCCGACCGGTCCCAGAACCCAGCCCCAGAACACCATGGAACAGAACACGACCAGAGGAGACAGGCCCAGACTGCGCCCCATGAAACGCGGTTCCACGATGTTTCCGATGACCACGTTGATGACCAGGTAGCCGACGGCCACGGACGACGCCGGGAGGAACTCGTCGATCAGCGTGGTTTCCGGCGTCACCGGAGTGTCCAGCCAGGCGATGAGAATGGGAGGGATGGCGGCCGCGAAGGATCCGACGTTGGGGATGAAATTCAGCAGAAAGACGAACAGAACCCACAGTCCGATGAAACGGATGTCGAAAACCTGTCCCAGAAGCCGCAGCCAGATGCCGATGAGCACGGCGGTCGCCAGACTCATGAGCGTTTTGATGGCGATGTATCGCTGCAGACTGTGCACCATGCGGGATGCCTGTTCCGACGTGTCGGCATCCTGAGGAAAGGCGCGCCGCAGTTTTTCGGGAAAGGTTCCCGCTTCCAGCAGAATGAACACGACTGTCAGCGCGATCAGAACCGTCTGGCTGGCCAGACCGGCCAGACTTCCGGCCAGTTGAGCGACCAGCGTCAGAATGCCGGCCGGCGTGAGCTGATCGATCAGCACAGACAGACCGCGGTCCGGAGCATCATCGGGGGCGGCCGCTGCTGCGGATTCGGTCGAATCGTCACCATCCGTTCGATCGTCGATGCCGTCGGGAACTGTGTTGTGTCCGACGGAACCATTCTGTTGCGGTGTGGCCGTGGGATCATCAGAGATCGGAACCTTCTGGTCATCGGCTTTCATCCAGCGCTGAAACCGATGCAGATAGAGTTCCTGTTTCTCGGCGATTTTCATCTGATAGCTGTTCTGCTGCGATGTGAAATCGGTGATGGACCCCATCACGATGCGGAACAGTCCGGCTGTCAGGAGAACGAGCCCCGCTCCCACAGTCAGGATGGCGATTCCCTGCGGCATTCCGCGTCGGAGCAGGGCGAAGTAGAACGGAGCGCAGATGACGGCAACGAATATCGCCAGCAGAAACGGATTCAGAATCGATTCGGCCGCCCGCATCCCGGCGACAACCACCACGAAGGCAGCCAGCAGGTACAGATACTGAACGCCGTCACGACGGGAAGAAACGGAAGCGGTCATTCTGGATGTCCCTGGAAAATGCTGCGCACCGCATGTCGGATGGAATCACACATCGCTTTCGGCAGCCGACGTGAATTCGCGCCGATGAGCGACGACCTGAGCTGTGGCCAGAAAAACAGCCGTAAGGCTCAGCAGCCACAGGATCTGAATGTACCAGGGGCCTTCGGCAAGGGATTCGCCGAGGATCGGCAGGGTGTCGATGCTGCCGCCGGGCCGGGCCCATTGTACAAACAGAGTCCGCAGACGATACTGGACCGTTATGCGATTGATGACCGCCGGAATCAGGCTGATGATCCCTTCGGCAAATCCCGCCCAGACAACGCAGAACAGCATGGACCGCTGAGGAAAAATCGTGCCGATCAGCAGGAACACGGCGGCATAGGACATCGCGGCCAGGACCGACAGCCCGGCACAGGCCATCCAGATGCGGAACAGAGTTTCCTGCATGGAGAACAGCACGGCGACGGACAGTCCGGCCACCGCAGCCGTGGTCGCCCAGCAGAAAGCCACCACATACTTGCCCAGCAGCATCCAGAAAATGCCGTTGGGACGAGTGGCCAGGTAGACCCAGCTTCGCTGTTCCAGTTCCGTGGAGATCGCCGGTCCGGCGCTCAGCAGCACTCCCAGGGCACAGGTGATGCAGGGAACCAGCAGATAGATCGTCCAGGACCAGAACACGTGCGTGTCCAGATTCCGCGCCGCCGCCGGATCGGACATCGGGAAGAAGCGAATGAGGCCTGTGATGAGAATCGGGAAGGAGGCGAGAATCAGCCACCACACGATCCGACCGGCTGTGAGCACCCGTGAAAGTTCAAACCGAATCATGGCCTGCAGCGGCGTCATGCGGACATTTCTCCCCGATGGATCTTCATCAGGCTGCCGAACAGCGACTGCAGAGAATCGTCAGCAGGCTGCAGCTCCTCGATGCAAATCCCGTGGGCAGCGGCCCAGGCAGGCAGGCGGGCACACAGTTCGGCCGTCTTTCGAGTGGCCACATGCACAAGCCGTTCTCCGCACCGCCCCTGCCGCAGAATGACGCTGTCCGCCAGTCCATGCTGCATGGCCAGGCCGGCGACCAGTTCCGGCGCCGAACAGCGAATGCGGATTTCCACCGGAACATCGAACAGCAGTTCATGGATTTCCGATGTGGTCCCGGAAGCCAGCAGACGTCCGCCGGAAATCAGCAGAAAGGAACGCGTCACGTTCTCGATTTCGTGCAGAACATGGCTGGCCAGAATGAGGCTGCTGCCGGAGGCAATCCGCTGCCGGAGGACATCCGTCATTTCGGCCCGTCCCACCGGATCCAGACCGCTGAACGGTTCATCGAGAATCAGCAGTTCCGGATCGTGTGCGATGGCCTGAGCGATCCGGGTCCGCTGCCTCATGCCGCGGGAATAGGAGGCAATCGGGCGGCTCTGCGCGTCCGTCATACCGACCAGAGCCAGACAGTCCGCGGCCCGCTCACGCGCTTCCTTTCGGGGAATGTCCTGCATGCACAGCAGAAAAGTGAGCCAGTCCAGTCCGCTGACGCCTGTGTACAGCCCTTCGAATCCCGGGCAGTACCCGACCCGTCGCAGCAGATCCGCATTGTTGCGAGGATTTCTTCCCAGAACCCGCACCGTTCCCCGCGTGGGCAGCAGTTGTCCTGTCAGCAGATTCAGCAAAGTGCTCTTTCCGGCTCCATTGGGCCCCAGCAGTCCCCACGCACCGGCCGGCAGCTTCAGGGAAATATCATTCACGCCCAGAACCCGTCCGTACAGTTTCGTGACGGAACGGAATTCGGCGATGAAAGGCCGGGAACGGGATTCAGTCATGACAAAAGGGCACGACAGGTCTTTCTTCAGATTCCGGATCTGTCGTCAGACTTTCAGGGGAGCCGAAACGCGGCGGTACAGAACGGCCAGACTGACCACGGTCACTGTCACCAGAATCGACAGCGGCTCGGCAGGGTCCGCTGTCGTTTCCGAACGGACATCCAGAAGCCAGAGCTGCATGTCGGAAATCATATGAAACAGCGACAGCATCTCCAGCGGGGCCTGGCCGCCGGTGACGGTCAGGCCATCGGCGACGATGGCCGAGAACAGACCGAATATCCAGACCGTGAACCAGGCGAACGACGCAAAACGGGCCTCGGTCGTCAGCGACGACAGCATCAGGCCCAGACATGTCGTGGGGATCACCATCACGGCCGTTACCGCCAGGACGCGCAGCGGAATGTCCCACGTTTCCAGGACGATGGAAATGTCCGGAGACAGCAGAACTCCGGTGATGTACAGCACAAGTCCCGGAAGCAGCGAGACACTCAGCAGATAGCAGCCCACGACGGCTGCTTTGCCCAGTATGTACTGCGTGCGGGAGATGGGACGGCTGAAATACAGCAGAAAGGCGCGAGACCGGATGTCCTGAGAAATGAGAGGCGGAGCCGTGATGCCCACGATGAAAATCAGGATCAGGCCATGAGAACGCTGGTACAGAAGCTGCAGCAGCGAACACCAGAACTGATGGCGAAAGGCCGTGAGGTTTTCGGCCAGTTCCGCGGAGCGGGCCGCCATCTCTCCCCAGGCCACGCGGTCGGTTCGTTCCAGCATCAGATCAACCAGGCTGCTGTACACAGCCGCCTGCTGATCGCCGTGGGCCAGCGACCGTTCGAACAGATAGACCATCAGGGCGGTGACCAGACCGGGCATCCACGAAAAAAAGACGATGCGACGCAGCCACATACTCTGCCACGCCCGTCGAATACCGACGCCCGCGATGACAGTCCAGCGGGTCCGGGGCGACGCGAGCGGACCGGACCACGATCGATATCCCGGATCATGAATCGGCACGATCGCTGTCCTGTATGGCAGCCAGAAACACGTCTTCCAGGGATGTGCGCGACGGAATCAGTCGCCGAATGGCCGTTTCGTGCTGATGGGCCGCCTGCCACACAGCCGGCAGAGTCTGGTCGCCGTGTCCAAACACCCGCAGAGAACGTTCGTTGAGGACGTCCACGCGGAGGCCGGCGTTCCGCAAAGCGGACGCGAAAGATGACGCATCGTCCTGGAGGTCTACGGTGACCGACGGATCATTCGACCGAAGCACCACGTCGAGGTCTTCGTTCAGGGTGACTCGCCCGGCCGCCATGATGACCACCCGGTCGCAGATGAGCTGGACGTCCGGGAGAATATGCGTACAGACGATGACGGCGCGGCCCATCCTGCGGGCCAGCACCTGGATCCGATTGAGCATCGCCTCCCGTTCCTCCGGATCCAGTCCGGAGGTGGGTTCATCGAGAATGAGCAGTTCGGGGTCGTGGACGATCGCCATGGCGAACCGCAGTTTCTGCCTCATCCCCGTCGAAAAGGTTTCCACCGTCCGATAGCGTTCCTGCCCCATGCCGCAGAAATCCAGAATTTCATGCGCCCGTCGCAGCGCTTCGGTCGCAGGAATCCGCGACAGTTGTGCCGCCATCTGCACACTTTCCACGCCCGACAGACCGTGCAGATAGCAGTCGTCTTCGGGCATGTAGCCGATTCGTGCCCGAATCCTCTGGCTTTCCGTAAAAATGTCGCAGCCGAGAACTTTTCCGCGGCCCGAACTGCACCGAACGAGGCCGAGAATCAGTTTGATCAGCGTGCTTTTGCCCGCGCCGTTGGGGCCCAGCAGGCCCGTGATGCCGCCGCCGATCCGCAGAGACAGACCGTCGATCGCCCGAAAAGAACCGTAGTCCTTCGTCACATCATCCAGCTCGATCAGAGCCACGAACGTCTCCTTTCCGCTGCAGCCGCAACAGTTCTGTCTGCAAAAACCGGACGATTTCCAGGCAGCGCAACAGGGCCGGTTCAGCCATCGGAACACTGCACTGTTGCCGATCGACCACCGCAGTGCAACCGCTTCATCATGAGCCGGATTTTAGAAAAAGAAGAGGACAGACCGAACTGGCCGACCTCGCAGCGGCCTGCGCCAACTGCACAGAACAGGCCGGCAGGCCAGGGTTTGCGGATGGTGATCGTTGCGGCTGCGGATTGCCGTGGATTTGGCCGCTCCACCGGCTTTTGAAGCTGTCCCTGTTCGAGTTGCCCCGCTACGGAAACCGATCGTGGAACAGTCGTTCTTCGGGATTCTACACAATGCAGAAATCTTCATCACGCGGTCTGCGTCTGCTGGCCGGCTGTCTCATTTTCAGCGGCATCGGGCTGCTGACAGCCGCATTCGGACTGGTTTCTGTCGAGGAATCGCTGGCTGCGGAGTCCCCGGATACAAAACGCACGGCGCGCCTGCTGGCAGATTTCCAGGTGCCGCTGCCGCCGGACGGCTCCGAACTGCCCCGAACGAACGAAGGTGTTTCAGACCGCGATGAAGGCGGTTCCCAACCGACGCAGGCGGAAAACGATTCGTCCGGATCCATCGAATCGTCGTCAGCCGATCGCGAACCCCGGACGAATCGCGAACGGATCGAGTACACACTGAAGCTGCTGGAAGAAGGCGCCCGGTATCTCCGCCAGTTCGACACCTATTGTGCCGTTTTCCACAAGCAGGAACGGCTGGGCGGCGATCTGAGTGAGGTTCAGATCATTGAACTGAAGGTGCGCCATGGAGAGCCGTTTGCGGTGTACATGAAATGGCGCAATTCGGACCGCGGACGCCAGTTGCTGTACAGCAGGGAATACGAAGACGGCGACATGGTCGTGAAACTGGGAGGCTTCAAAGGCCGCCTGCTGCCGGCCCTGCGGCTGAATCCTCATGGGGCCATGGCCCGCGAAGAAGCTCGTCACCCGGTCACTCAGGCCGGCCTGCTGGGGATGGCCGAGAAAATCATCGGCCACCGCCAGCTGGATCTGAAGCAGCGGCACGGCACGGTCTGCACCCGGCTTCCCGATCAGGAATTCGACGGCCGCACGTGCTGGTGTTTCCTGTTTGAATATGCATCACCCGAAGAGTCGCCCGACTACCGAAAGAGCCTCATTCTGCTGGACGCGGAACACCACTTCCCCGTGCTGGCCCGCAATTACACGTGGGCTTCAGAAACCGAAGGCCTCACGGCTGAAGAACTCGACGAACGAACGCTTGTGGAAAACTACGCGTTCACAGATATCGACTTCAGCCGTCCGCTGACAGCGCTCGACTTCAGCCGTGACAACCCGCGTTACCGCATGTAACGCCCAGGAACCGTTTGCGCTGCTGGCGCGCAAACAACGCGACCCGAACAGGGCGCTCCGTGAAAGCTGTGTCGAAAAGGGGCCGGAGCTGACAGCCCGATGCGGGGCCGCAAAAAAACAGCGGCTACTGGCCGATCAGAGGCTGGCTTTGTGCGCGACGAGCCCGCACTGCGGCGCGGCGCCGATTTCGGCGACGTTCGTCACTGGGCTTTTCGTAGAACTCGCGCCGGCGCATTTCTCGCTTGATTCCCGCGTGCTCCACCAGTTTGCGGAACCGCTTCACAGCATCGTTCAGATTTTCGTTGTCGCGCAGACGCAGCTTGACCACCAACAGCCTCCCGAAAAGAAATCACGTTGAAACACATTCCAGTGAAACACCGACCGTACCGCGGACACACGACCTGACCGCCTGGTGACCGAGGAACGGGAAACCAGCGATTTTAGTCAATATCGTGCTCCAGCCAACCCGAAAGCCACAAACTTGTTGCAGAAAAGCAGATGGACGGCCGGGATGCCGAACGCGGATTGACTTTTGTCGTGACAGCGGTATCTTCCCCCCTTTCAATCTGCTGGCCCAAAGTTACTGCTCAAAGGCAACCGGTTCTGATGGGAAGAATTGAACGCACCCGGGAAATCGCTCGACGTCGCAAGCGGCGCGCGCAGCTGAAAAAGCTGCGGACGCGTTACGCCGCCGCCGGCACGGAAGCGGAAAAGGCCGAGATTCTCGCTCGTGCAAGGCGAATGAGCCCGTTCGTCACGTTCGAATAGCCGTTCGCGACCGGTTTCCGACGGCTCGCCGGCAGACTGCGGTGTCAGAATCCGGACCTGGCGCGACACGGCGTCCGGCTGGACTGCCCGAACGGGTCTTCCGGCAGGGCATCCCCCGACTGCACCCATCTGGCTGACCGGCCCGGTCAGGACGGGGCTGGAACTGGACTGCAGGGATTTCGGGGGATCCGCTAGACTGCCGGAACGGCGGTCGCTGCGGGGCCGAACACTTTTGGGCTGACCGGACCGGCCGTGCGTGGAGCATGAGAAAGGGAGGTCCGATGCGCGTTGAGGGAACAACGATTCTGCTGACCGGAGCGGCTTCCGGCATCGGGCGTGAACTGGCGCTTCATCTGGCGCCTCTGGCCGGGCGGCTCATTCTTCTGGATCGCGACCAGGCGGGACTGGCCCGTCTGGCGGAACAGGCGGCCGGGCAGCGAGCGGACATTCTTTGGTACGGCTGCGATCTGGCGGATCCGTTGCAGATCGACCGGACGCTCGACCAGGTGCTCAGGCAGGTCGATGTCGTCGACATTTTGATCAACAATGCCGGGGTGGCCTGGTATGGTCCCACTCACGAAATGACGGCTGAACAGTGGGAATGGCTCATGGCCGTCAATCTGATGGCCCCCATTCGCATCACGGGGCGTCTGCTTCCGATTCTGCTCAGTCGTCCGGATGCACACATTGTCAACATGTGCAGCATATCGGGCCTTGTTGCCGGCGGCCGGTTTGCAGCGTACCACACCAGCAAGTTCGGCCTGATCGGCTTCACAGAAGCGCTTCGGGCCGAGTACGGGCGCAGCGGTGTGGGCGTGTCGGCCATCTGTCCGGGGCCGGTCCGCACACGGCTCTATCAGTCCGCTCAGAACGCCCGCGACGGGCGGGCCGTTCCGGAGCCTCCGGCGGCCGTGTGTGCCACGCCGCAGCAGGTGGCCCGCCGGACGATTCGGGCGATTCGCCGGAATCAGCGTCTTGTTCTGATCACCCCGATGGCGCACGGGCTGTATCAGATCAAACGATTCTTTCCCGGGCTTCTGGATGCGGTCAGCCGGTTCAGCCGCAAACGCGGACGACGCCGGAAGGAACGGCTGCAGCGGGAACAGGAACGTCTGCGGCTGCTGGCGCAGCGGGGCGTTCCGGCAGATGCCGCCGACGAGTGCCAGGCAGCCTGAAGTCATCCTTCCGCCGGCAACTGCGACCGACCGCCGGTCAGGAGGCCTGATCCATTTCTGCGTCTCCGGCGCTGTCGCCGGTCGGAACCGGACTGTTTCCCTGAGCGGACAGGGAACCGGCTGGTTCCATGTACGCAGCCCCTTCGTCTTCCGGACGATTCAGGTCGATTCCGATCCGGTGGCCAGGCAGCCACAGCGTCTGCACACCGCGGTTTCGGAACCGATCCGCCAGATGCCGGTGGCAGGTGAAAAACAGGATCTGCTGTCCGGTGCGGGCCAGTTCCAGAAGACAGTCCATGGCGTGTTCGGTGCGCTCTTCATCGAAATTCACGAACAGATCGTCCATGATGAGCGGAAGTTCAATGCCCTGATCGGTGAACTGGCGTGCCAGAGCGAAGCGGATTGCCAGAAACAACTGTTCCCGCGTGCCGCCGCTGAGCTGTTCCACGCGAAAGGTGCGGCCGTATTCGTCATCGATGCACAGAAACGACTGTCCGAGGGGAGCCCACACCCGGTGGTATCGTCCGGCCGTCATGCGGTGCAGCCAGGAAGAGGCCAGCCGCAGGGCGCCGGACGTGTTTTCCTGTTCGAAGCGTTCCCGCATCCGGCGAATCGCATCTTCTTCGAACTGCACCGCATACCACTGTTCAGCCGCCCGATGGATGTCCCACGCCAGACGCGCCCTCCGGAAGTGCCGTTGCCGGGAACTGCGGCCGGATTCCAGAGCGCGAATCTGTTCGGTCAGACGACCGGCCGTTTCGTGGGCCTGGTTCACGTCCTGTTCCACCTGTTCCAGTTCCGATTCCAGACGAGCGATGGAATCACGTCCCTGGCGGGGATCGAAACGCTCGAGATCGTCTTCCACAATGGCCAGGTCCGGTTCCGAGAAGGCCACTTCATTGAGCTGTTCGGTGGCCTGTCGGAGCTGAGATTCGGCTTCTTCCCGCTGCCGCACCCATTCCCGCTGCTGCACCAGGTCCTCTTTGCTCTCAACACCATGGCGGGCGAACACGGCATCGCGTCGCAGTTCGGCGGCTTCCTTCTGGTGTTCCGCCAGACGTGCCTGGCGACGGCATGCGGCGGCTTCTTCCAGAAGCCGATCCCGTTCAGCACGGTCTCGTTCATGCGATTTCAGCTGCTGCTGCCAGGCCGTCAGGACTTCCAGGGGGCGGTTCAGATCCAGAGAACCGCCGGGGGAAACGATCTGTCCGAGTTCCCGCACGCGCCGGGCCATGCCGTCGAACATCCGCTTCAGGCCTTCCACTTCCGGAGCGGCGTTGCGCCACTGCGTGTGCAGTTCCCGCACTTCCTGGAGACGCTGCCACCAGTCGAATGCATCCTGCACCCTCAGCGTTTCTTCCATACCCAGATCGCTGAGAACCTGGCACCATTCCCGGCGGCGTTCGCTGAGAGCCTGCCGGGACGATCGGAACCGTTCCCGCAGCGTGTTCAGCCGCCGGCGGCGGGCGGTCGCCCGTTCCTGCCGGCGCAGCAGGCGTTCCAGTTCTGAAATATGCCGCGAGCATTCTCCGATGCAGGCGACGAGCTGTTCTGCGGAGGACGGTCCGGCGTCGGCTTTCAGCAGGTGCTGACCGGCGATGCCGTCCTTCTGAATGCGCTGAATCCGATCATGAACTTCCTGCAGCCGCCGGTCCGCCTGCCGGGCTTCTTCGTTCAGATCATCCAGACGCAGCCCCGTCGTCCGATCGAAGTGATTTCTCAGCCCGTTGCGAATTCCCCACCACATCATTCCGGCAAAACCGAATGCCGCCGCTGCCAGAGCTCCTCCGATCGCTTCCGTCCCCGAAGCGCCGATGCCGAACGTGAACATGCCGACGAAAAAGAGCGCCAGGGCGGCGACCGTGATCCACGTGACAGCCCGGTCCACCCATGGCGGAATCCCGTCGCCTGTATCGACGCGGCTGATGACCCGACGCACGGTCTGGATCTTCAGTGCGAGCTGTTCGCGCTGCAGACGCAGCCGGCCGAAGTCCTGCAGTTCCGTCAGCCGTTCCTGTTCGCGGGCGATGGCCGCCGGAATGTCTTCGATTCCCAGAGCTTCCAGGTCGCTGTTCAGTTCGAGCAGTTCCTGCTGGGAGCGGCGTTCCAGAGCCCGCGTCCAGCGCCGCAGTCGGGATCGGCGCCGCAGTTCATCCTGATACCGCCGGGCGGTCTGCAGCAGACGGTGGTGCGATGCGGGCGACGTGTCGACTTCGTTGAGGCGGTCGATCGTCCACGACGGCCCCATTTCGGCAAGCTGCCGGTCGAGTGCGCGGCGGAGGTCGGCTGCCCGCTGTTCCGTTTCGCGAATGCGCGTTTCCACACTCCGCAGCCAGTCCGCCTGGTCGACCAGACTGCGGATGGCATAGTTCTGTTTTTCGAAACGTTCATCGATCTTCAGGCGTTCGGCCTGTGCCTGAAGCTGCTGAGCCTGTTCGGTGAGTCGTTCGCAGTCGCTTCCGAATCGCCGCATGTCGCGTTCGCAGTCGGAAAGCTGTTTCAGACCATCCTCCGGTGACAGGCGCACGTCCGGAAGGTCCTGCAGAATCTTCCGACAGTCCTGGATCTGCTTCCACGGCGGATGGCAGGCACTGAGAAACCTCAGCGACCGCAGCTCCTGTTCGATGTCCGATTCCCGCTTCTGCAGTTCTTCCAGACGCTGCATGAGTTCCGCACGCTGTCGTGTCAGCCGGGCGTGTCGGTCGCGGGCACGCCCGGCCTGGGGATCGCGTCCCGCCAGGTCCCCGTAAGCAGAAAACAGTTCCGCCAGGCGTCCGGCGTCTCCGCTGTCGGTCAGCAGGGCGTCCCGACGCTGTTCGATGTCCTGCATCGCCGTGAGAAGCTGGCGTCCCTGCGGTCCCAGCGACAGGCCGTAAATGTATTCGGAAACCTGATCGCTGCTGAGTGATGCAAGCTGCTGAAGCTCGCGAACTCCCAGAGCGAACACGTCGCTGAACACGTCTTCCGCGGTGTCCGACAGCAGCAAATTCAGAGCGGCGTCGCGATCGATGCCTTCCGGAGCTCCCGTGATGCGGACCGTGCCCCGCGTGGTCTCAGCGGCCCGCCGGCTGACACGCCAGGTGCGTCCGGCATGCTCGCACCGCAGCGATCCGCGCCAGGGAACCACCGTTTCCTCACGATGCCAGGCCGGCTCGTCCTGAAGCGGTTCAAACCCGTACAGAATCGCCCGGACGAATTCCATCACCGTCGTTTTGCCGGCTTCATTCGGACCGTAAATGACATTCAGACCGTCTACAGCCGGGCGCAGCAGCAGACTGCGCCAGATGCGGAAACGGTCAATATCGATTTCTGATATTTTCATCCGTCCGTTCTGTCCCGACTTCCGGAGCGTTCGGGAGATTCCGGCCGGGCGGCGGACGACGGTTCGGAAGATGCCGCCGCACGCCTGCTGACCGATTCCTCAGAAAAGAATGCGTCCGCGTCCCCGGTGTTCACACCTTCCGCAGCGACACCTTCCGCAGAACCGTCGTGGGTCGGTTCGTCGCCGCTGGCCGCCGCCCGATCCATGGCCTCGGAATCATCAGACAGCGGGTCTTCATCGATTCCGGCATCTCCTTCCGTCCCGGGTTCCGGACCAGTGACCGATTCGGACGAGTCCTGAGACGGAAGAAGCTCAGAAAGATCCTCCACGAACCAGCCAGCTCCGTCGCTGCGGATGTGAGCCAGAACGCGGCGGGGATCAACCGCCGAAACGAGCGATTCCAGACGGCGGTGCCAGCCTTCCGACAGTTCCGCACGGCGCACCTGTGCCATCAGCGCGGACGGAGCCGGAGGATCGCCGGAGGCAATCAGATCGGAATATTCCTGAGCCAGGTGGTCCGGAGCCGACAACTGCCAGGCATCGGGCAGCATCGTCACCTGATGAAGCAGCCGCACGGGATGGCCGTCGATCGTCAGTTCATCCAGCTCGGAACCGGCGATCAGTTCGACATCCGCTTCCTGGAACTGGCTGAGAACCGGCAGCGGGCCGGTCAGCAGCCAGTCCACGCAGCGAATGCGGATCGACGGACTGCACGGCTGTTCAGCGATCCGTTCCCGCATCGCCTGCAGCAGATCGGCTGATTCCATTCCTGCAGTCAGTTCGATGTGTCGTTCCGTCCAGTCCACCGCACCGGTGGATATCTCCTCACAGGTCACATGCCCGTTTTCATCGACGGTGATCAGACTGCACGTTCCGGCGTCGCATTCCAGGTGACTGCGCGGCTGTGTGGTGCCCGGACAGTGAACGACGCCCGATTCCAGATGAATCCAGGTGCGTTCGAGCTGACCACCGAGAGCCAGATAAGAAAGTCGCCCTTCGCGCAGCAGGCCGTTCATGTAGCTGCGGAAGGCCGTTTCGTATTCATTCTCTGCCGCGGCCGCCGCGGTCGTGCCGTCCGGCGGGAGGTCGCCATCGTCAGAGACGGGGACCGGAGTGTCGGGATTCAGCAGGTCGGCCGTGGTTTCTGTCAGCTTCGCCATGCGGCGGGATTCGTCGAACCGGGATCGCGTGACCGATCCGATGCGAAACGGTTCGATGCCGTCATCCGCCGTTTCGATCACACGAATGCCATACGCATCGGTGTCCCCGTACCACATCGAGGCACTGACAGCCGCCACAATCCGCGTTCCGCGCTGCAGCAGCATCGGCTGAGGATCCGAAGGGCTGCACACGTGGACCGTTTCGGGAAGGTTGGGAATCGCTCGCCAGGCTTCCGACGGATCGGCATCTCCGGGAATGACGAACACATGAATCCCGTGCTGGGCCAGTCGGTCGAAACCTTCCATGAGTGCCAGGCGGGCCCTGAGGCTGCGATCGGCTTCGATGAAGATGTTTCCGGACAGCAGCAGATAATCCACGCGGCGGTCGATGCAGCAGTCGATCACCGTTTCGAACGACAGCAGGGTGGCGTCTTCCAGCTTTTCCCGCAGGTCGTCTGTCAGCCGTTCCGACACGCAGACGCTGACAGGAACGTCCAGACGGACGTTTGCGGCATGCATGAAACGCTGCGGTTCGTATGGCACGACAGATTCCCTTCCCCGGCAGCACGGACCGACCGCTTCGGCGATGCACGTCCGCTTCCTGCAGACCGGTGACCCATTTGACCTTTCCCGCCTGTGCCCCTCCTCCGCGCACCAGCAGGTAACTCAGATGTCAGCCTGCGAAAGTTACTGAAACCGGGCATTTGAGGAAAGCCCGGCGTCGGCGTGTTCGGCGATTTCTGCCGACGAACGGTTGTTGCTGACGGACGTCACGGAAGCCCCTTCGCGCTTCGCCAGGGACGGTGTGGAATGGCAGCCCGGTGGAGCAGGCAGGAAAAAAGGGACGTTTTTCGGGGTGCTTGACGGAGGCGGTGGAGCCCGTAGAGTGCGTTGCCGGATCACGGCCCGCTGCAGGAGCCATGAACTTTACTCTGAGATCATTTCGATGCCACGCCGCCAGGATGCCCGCCGAGTCGCTCTGCAGATGCTGTATCTGCTGGATATCAACCCGGATACGTCCTGGGAACAGATCGCCCGGCAGGTTGAAACGGACCTGACCGACGCAGACCTGTCCGAATTCGCCCTGACCATCATTCGCGGAGTTCGGGAGCAGCAGGAAGACGTGGACGAACGAATCGCGGCTGTGGCCCGCAACTGGAGACTGCAGCGGATGGCTCCCACGGACCGCAATGTGATTCGCCTTGCTGCGTTCGAAATGCGGCAGATGGGCACTCCTCCGGCGGTGGCCATCAATGAAGCGGTCAACCTGGCGCGGGAATTCGGTTCAGAAAATTCGGCCGCGTTCGTCAATGGAATTCTCGATCAGCTTCACCCGGAATCCGTGAGCGGTCGTGCGGGCGATCAGCCGCCGGAATGATCCGGCTGGTCAATCGGTGTGCGGACTGGAGTTTGCTGCGGGACCTGCTACTGTCCGCTCAGTTCGGGCCGAATTTTTGCATGAAAAGCCGCTGTCATGACCATTTTCAGCCGGATCATCCGTCGAGAAGTTCCTGCCGACATCGTCTACGAGGACGAAAGGTGCCTTGCCTTTCGCGACGTCAATCCTCAGGCTCCGGTCCATGTGCTGCTCATCCCCAAAAAACCGATCGAATCTCTGGACAGTCTTTCAGAAGACGACCGGGAACTCGCCGGGCACCTGCTGATGAAAGTTCCGGAAATCGCCGCTCAGCTGGGACTGTCCGACGGGTATCGCACCGTCATCAACACGGGAGCGAACGGAGGCCAGACGGTTTTTCATCTGCACCTTCACATTCTGGGCGGACGAGGCCTGTCCTGGCCGCCCGGCTGATGTCTGAAGCACAGGCCGGGTCCGTTCGTGCGGGTTTCTTTCGGGATGATTTCTGAAACAGGCCTGGCCAGAGGCTTTCCACGCCGAAACGGAAACATCCGGAGAACAGGGGCCGGAGTTTCCCGAATTTTCCTGAGACATCTGCAGCACTCATTTTCCCATGGCATCCGCAGACATCATCACGCAGGTTCTGAGCAACGGGGTGACGGTTCTGGTGGAACCGATGCTCCACGTGCAGTCGGCTGCAATCACGATTCTGCATCCGACCGGCAGCATCTACGACGCACCGGGCCGGTCGGGGACGGCGGCCGTTCTCGCGGAACTTCTGCCGCGGGGAGCCGGTTCACGATCGGCACGGGATCTGTCTGCCGCCCTGGACCGTCTCGGGGTGCAGCGGAGCACCGCTGTGGGGCCTCAGCACATCACGATTTCCGCGGCCACAACGGCGGAGTGTCTGCCGCGGGCCATCGAACTGCTCGCATCGGCAGTCACCTCGCCCCATCTGAATCCGGACGATTTTCATTCGGCGCGCGACCTGGTCCGGCAGACACTGCACGCGACCGAAGATGAACCGCAGCAGCGTCTGGGCCGGCATCTGCGTCAGTGCAGTTACGATGCCCCCTGGGGACTGCCGCCGGGAGGCATGCTGTCGGACATCGATGCGATCGTTCCGGACGATGTGCGGAATCATTTCGACCGGTATGCGCGTCCGGAGGAGACGATCATCGCAGTGGCCGGGAACATCCGGCCGGAACAGATTCTGGATGAACTGCAGCGCAGTCTGGGCGACTGGCAGGGAGGTCCCGGCGGCCGGCCGGAAACACGACCGCGTCAGGACGCTCCCCGCCACATCGAGCACCAGTCGGCGCAGACGCACATCGGCCTGTCCTGGCCGGCCGTTCCGTATTCGCATGAACGGTACTACGAAGCCTGGGTTGCCGTCAGCGTGCTCAGCGGCGGAATGAGTTCGCGGCTGTTCACACGGGTGCGGGAACGCCGGGGCCTGTGTTATGCCGTGTCAGCGTCTCTGCACAGCCTGCGGGACCGGGCCTGCGTTCTGGGATACGCAGGAACCACAAACGAACGGGCTCAGCAGACTCTGGAAGCAGTCGTTCACGAAATCCGCGGGCTTCCGGAAGGACTGACCGAAGCAGAACTGCAGCGATGTCGGGCTCAGGCCAAAAGCGCCCTCATCATGCAGCAGGAATCGACTTCGTCGCGGGCTGCGTCGCTGGCCAGGGACCAGTGGCACCTGGGACGCGTGCGATCTCTGGAAGAAGTGCGGAACATCATCGACGGCATCACAGCCGATGACGTCCGCCGGTACGCGCTGGATCATGCTCCCCGCGAACTGGTTCTGGTCACGATCGGTCCCGACCCGCTGAATACGGACTGCCTGGCGGATGCCGCGGCCGCGGTATGACATGGCCTTCAGAAAACGCTGCTTTGCGAAAAACGATCATGCGGTTTGACGAACTGGAACTGCCGAACGGCCTGACGGTCATTGCAGAACTGACGCCGTCCGTCCACAGCGTGGCTGCCGGATTCTTCGTGAGAACGGGAGCCCGCGATGAAACGGCGGCGCTGTCCGGTGTGAGTCATTTTCTGGAACACATGGCCTTCAAGGGAAACGATCGGTACACCGCCGACGATGTGAACCGGATCTTCGATGACATCGGAGCCCGCTACAACGCATCGACCGGGGAAGACATCACGACATACTATGCGGCCGTTCTTCCGGAATATCTGGACACCGCCGTAAAGATGCTCTCTGTGCTCATGCAGCCGTCACTGCGCCAGGACGATTTCGACATCGAAAAAAACGTGATTCTGGAAGAAATCGGCATGTACGAAGACATGCCGTCCTTCGCAGCGTACGACCGGGCCATGGCAACGCACTTTTCCGGACATGCGCTCGGGCAGAGCATTCTTGGAACGGTCGACAGCATCCAGGCGCTTTCCATTGACCAGATGCGTGCCTACCACCGCCGGCAGTATCACGCCGGCAACATCGTTCTGGCGGTGGCCGGAAACACGACCGTCGAGGAAATCCGGCGCCTGTCCGAAGAATTCTGCAGCAGCATTCCCGCCGGATCGGCATCACGAACTGTGACGGAACCGTCTCCGCAGCCGCGAACCGAGTTCTTCCCAAAGGAAGGGACCGAACATCAGTATCTCATGCAGATCGGCACGGCTCCGGCCCCGGACGACCCGCTGCGATTCGCTGCCGAACTGCTCGCGGTCATCGTGGGAGACGACAGCGGCAGCCGCCTGTTCTGGGAAATCGTGCATCCCGGGCATGCCGATTCTGCCGATCTGAGTTTCAATGAGTATGACGGAACGGGCACCTGGATGGCATGTCTGAGCTGCCATCCGGACCGGGCGGCGGACAATCTGCTGCGGATGCAGCAGGTCTTCGAAAGCGTCAATCGACAGGGCGTGACGGACGACGAACTGGAACAGGCCCGCAACAAGGTCGCTTCCCGTATTGTGCTGTACGGGGAACGCCCGATGGGCCGCCTGTCGTCTCTGGGAAACAACTGGATGTATCGCACCGAATATCGATCTGCGGCCGACGATCTGGCAGCGGTGCGAAAAATCACGCAGCAGGACATTCGCACCCTGCTGGACCGATACCCGCTGGAACCGGTCACCACGGTCGGAGTGGGACCTTTGACGGAACGGCCGGCGGCCTGTCTGTGAACGGCCGATCGGCTCCGGTCGTCAGCAGCCGACTGCCATCCGCAGACAGCATTCGCTGCCCGGGCCCGAATCACGAACCGGACGGCGCATCGGCCTGCTCGCGCAGGCGTTTCAGGTGATGCCGGAGAGCATCCTGCTGAAGCCGCAGGTGCGTGGCGAATCGCGCTGCCGAATCACGCAGCTCAAAAGCGTCCCGGGACAACTGTTCCAGAGTGAGCGGGATGTCTTCCGGAGGATTTGTTTCGGGCCCCGGATCATCCCGCCGCTGTCTGGAAAAACATTCCGGACAAAGCTGCACGCGCGTTGTGTGCCGGTCTGTGTAGTGACTGTACCGCATGATGATGTCCGACGATTCTTCCAGCAAAGCGGCCAGTTCGCCCATGCGGTCGATCGTCTGAGAATTCACGCGAATGATTTCCGCAATGATCCTTTCGTCACAGGGATCGCTGCTGTCCCTGGAAGCCGGTTCGCCGGACGCAGCGGATGCCGTCGTCCGGCCGGATTCCGGAATGTTCCGGGAACAGCCGGCCGCCGACAGAACGGCAGCGGCCAGGAACAGCCACCTGACTGCTGCCAACGCCCCTGGCCACCCGGCACAGCCGGAAGAAAAATGGCGGCAGCAGTCATTCATGGCGAAACTTCCAGATGGTGCCGGCCGGACCGGTCACGACCAGGAAAGATCGTGTTTTGCCAGCGGCAGTTCACGAATCCGCTTTCCGGTCGCCGCAAAAATCGCATTGCAGAATGCCGGAGCGAACGACGGAACGGTCGTTTCACCGACCCCTGCCGGAATTGCGTCGCTTTCCACGATTTCCACATGGATCTGGCGGGGCGCATCGGACAGGCGGGCCATCCGATACGAATCGTAGTTGTCCTGATCGGCCGCGCCGCCGGTGAATGTGATTTCCCCGTACCGGACCTGCGTGGTGGCCATGACGGCCGCTCCTTCCACCTGGGCCCGCACGCGATCCGGGCAGACGACCGTTCCGCAGTCCAGAACCACCCACACATTGGGAATGTGGACGGTGCCGTCGCGCCGGACATCGACTTCCACCACATGGCCCGTGTATCCCAGAAAGGCGCGGCAGCAGGCGATTCCCAGGCCGCGTCCTCTGGGCAGAGACGTTCGGCGCGGCCAGTCGGCCAGTTCAGCCGCTCGCCGAAGAACAGATTTCAGTCGCCCGATGTCGTAAGGGTATTCGTCCGGCGAAGCGCCGCGATTCTTCAGACCGGCCGCTTTCAGGTCGAGATGGCGGTCTTCACCGAGCAGGTCGAGGAGGAATTCGAGCGGGTCGCGGCCGGCTGCGTGAGCCAGTTCATCCGCAAAGGACCCCACCGCGAAATTCTGCTGAATATGGCAGACCGATCGCAGCCAGCCGATGCGGGCGTGCGCCTTTGCGGAACACCCTTCGACCCGCAGGTGAGGCACGTCGAACGGCAGGTCCGTCAGTCCCATTTCCATTTCCCAGGCGGCCGGCTGAGTCGCCAGGGGACCGACGAAGGTGGAACTGATCGTCGGATACGCCGCCCGCTGCAGCCAGGCCTCGGGCCGTCCGCGGCGATCCACGGCCGCTT
>WFTL01000174.1 GCA_015485495.1 Planctomycetaceae bacterium | reverse complement strand
GGCCCTGGTGGGTGCCGGACTGACCATCCTGCCACGTGAAAACCTCTCGCTGTACCTCAGCTACGACATCCAGGCGAACGACCGACAGGCGTTCCACACCGGAAGCGGCGGAATGCAGTTCGTCTGGTGATGCAAAACGCCGAGGTGCAGGGACCGTCGCCCCACTTGTTGAACCAGGAAATCGACTCCTTGAAAACTGGGACTGTATCTCCCATATTTCAAGGTATAATGCCGGTATGATCCCCCGGACCGAACATCTGTCTGAACTCAAGCGGCGGTTCAAAACGTATCCTGCCGTGGCGCTGATCGGTCCTCGGCAGATCGGCAAGACGACGCTGGCCCGCCAGTTCGCCAGACAATATCGGGGGCCGACGACGCATTTCGACCTGGAAGACAGCCGCGATTTGGCGCGTCTGAGCGATCCGGCGCTGGCACTGGAGCCCCTGCGCGGCCTGGTGATCCTGGACGAGATCCAGCGGTATCCGGATCTGTTTCCCACGCTGCGCGTGCTGGCCGACCGCCGCCCCGTGCGGACGCGGTTCCTGATTCTCGGCAGTGCTTCGCCGGAGATGCTGCGGCAGTCCTCCGAGTCGCTCGCCGGCCGCATCTCCTACTACGAACTGCCGGGATTTTCGCTGGGAGAAGTGCGCACAAAAAACCATGCCCGGCTGTGGCTGCGCGGCGGATTCCCTCCTTCCTACACGGCACGCACGCTTGCGGCCAGCGACCAGTGGCGGCGCGACTTCATCCGGACGTTTCTGGAACGCGATCTGCCGCAGCTCGGCATCCGGACTCCGTCAGCAGTCCTCCGCCGTTTCTGGTCGATGCTCGCGCATTATCACGGCGGCATCTGGAATGCCTCGGAGTTCGCCCGGGCGTTCGGCGTCTCGAACAAGACGGTCAATCACTATCTCGACGTCTTGACGTCCGCCTTTGTCATCCACCCATTGCCACCCTGGCATGAGAATCTGAAAAAACGCCAGGTGAAATCCCCCAAGTTCTATTTCGCCGATACGGGACTGCTGCACACGCTGCTGCGTCTTACGACGCTTGCCGATCTCGAGTCGCATCCCAGGGTCGGCGCTTCGTGGGAAGGATTCGTGATTCATCAGATTCTCCGGCATCTCGGCGCCGCACCGGGGGAGTATTTCTTTTGGGCCACCCATGCCGGTGCGGAACTCGATCTGCTGCTCGTCCGCGGCAGGAAGCGGTGGGGATTCGAAGTGAAACGGACTTCGTCGCCCGGACTCACGCCATCGATGCGCATCGCGCTGTCGGACTTGAAACTGCAACGGTTGTTCGTCGTTCACGCCGGCCGGCATTCTTTCGACCTGGCAGGAAATGTCCGGGCTTTGGCGCTGAGCGATTTGCTCGATGAGCTGAAACCGTGGTCGTGACCGGCGACGCGGCAACGCACGGGCAAGAACCGTCCCGAGGGCATCGCTGGACAACGCCCGGAGAACGATGGCTTGCCAATTGCCAGGAAGGCAAGAAATGCGGGATTTCTGGATTTTGCGGGCGATCGCCGCGCAACCGGATTGCGCCGGTTGGAGTGGTCGATAATCAGGGAACGATATTCTCAGGTAGGTCGATCGCAACGCATCCGACGTTCGTAGCGACCGGTTTCGAGCGCTTCGGCCGGCACGGCGGCTTTGTGGTCTCGCCAGGAGCACTGAAACCCCGCTGCGCCCGGCTTTTTCTTGCTTCGAGCCGGGAGCCGCTCATCGGAGGAGCAGGAATGACCCATCGGCAAAGCGTTCGGTTGCTGGTCAGGGTCTTTGGTTCTGTCTCGGCGTGCGAATCGCTGCTGGGTAGCAAAAAGCGTCTTTCTCGCCAGTACCCTGTTTCCGGCGCACGGCGGATTTCCAGTTCTGGGCGGCTTTGCAGCACAGGGCCGCGATGCTGGCAGCCGTGGCGGATCGGCATTGTTTTGCTGATCGTTCTGTTTTGCCTGACCGGCAGCGTCGCGCGGGCCGGAACGTTCGAGGTCAATAACTTCGCCGACTTCCAGAACGCCCTGCGGTCGATCGCACTCGATCCGTCCAGCGACCACACGATCAACATCAATGCGAACATCACCATGACCGGCAACGTGGCGCCGATCGCCGTGGATATGGGTAAAAACGTGACGATCAACGGCAACGGGAACCAGATCGACGGAGGCGGCGCCTATCGGCCGTTCTTTGCCCATCAGGGGAACATCACGATCAAGGACCTGACGATCCAGAACGCCCGGGCGCAAGGGGGCGCCGGGGGTTCGAATGGTTCCGGCGGCGGCGGACTGGGAGCGGGCGCCGGTCTGTTCGTCGACCAGTTCGCCAACGTGACGCTGGAGAACGTGCAGTTCAGCAACAACCAAGCGGTCGGAGGCGCCGGCGGCGCGGCGGTGGTGGCGGCAGCGGCGATGGCGTGGAATGACCCTCCAGCCTCTGGCCGCCCTGCAGCACATTCAGGTCCGTCAGAACGCATTCAGTGAAACCGGAGCAGGGGCCCTCAATCTGACGAGCCGCTCCATCCATACGAGTTCGCTGCGTGGCTTTCTCGGAGGCCGCATCTTCTGGGAAAAACACACGCGGCGGCTCGGGCACATCCGGCCCGGTCTGCAGGCACGCTGGATGCACGAATTTCTGGACACATCCGGCGTTCTGGCCGCCCGGTACGGCGTCCCGGGCAGCCCCGTCTTCACGCCCCGGGGTCTTGATCAGGGACGCGACTGGGCCCTGGTGGGTGCCGGACTGACCATCCTGCCACGTGAAAACCTCTCGCTGTACCTCAGCTACGACATCCAGGCGAACGACCGACAGGCGTTCCACACCGGAAGCGGCGGAATGCAGTTCGTCTGGTGATCGCATCCCAGTGGAAGGGCGCCAGCCCGTAATCCCAGCAGAAGGGCGCCAGCCCTTCGGTGTGGATGCTCGTTCGCCCACCCACCGGGCGGCTGGCGCCGCTCCGCTGCCATTTCCATCACCACAGGACCGCAGGCCCTCCGGGGGAGCGGCCGGATGCTCAGTCCGCAGGCCGGATCCAGGAGTGCAGCGATGCCGATCCGGCGAAGCGTGGAGCACACGGCATTCCGATCCACCGTCTTGCGGAAGACAACTGCCTGAACCAGGACCGGCCCCGAGATGTGTCCTGAGGACTCCGTGACGAATCCTGTACAGAAGTGAAGCGTGTGAGAAAACAGAGGAGACGTGAGTGAACAATCGGAAAGGGGGACCGGGCCTGAACGGTTCCGGTCCCCCTTTGATTGTTCGAGCAGCCGGACAGGGTTCTGAAAAAAGGGATCGTTGAGCGATCGATGATGAACCGGCTGCCACGCAGGTCCGTTCTCGGCAACAGGCAACCGATGTGCCGGAACGGAAGGCCGCCTGCGGAGACTTCACACAAGACAGTCAACAGCAGGCAGTTACGAAATCCTGCCGACTCCGCCCCGTCGCCGTCCGGCTCCGCCACCCGTGGCGTGGAAGCAGCATGTGTGGTGTCTGGGCAGCACGCCGAGTTCGGTCGGAACCGGCGCGCGTTGTCCAGAAGAAGGCGCACGTCCAGAGGGCTCCTGGACCGGCGGAACGGTCCGCATTTCGGGAAGCGGACCGTGCGAAAATGAAATACGGAAGAACCACGGCAAACCGATTCTCAGCCGAACGGAATCGGTTGACGGGGTCCGGCTTTCGTTCATAATCTTCGGGCTTCCGCCGGCTTTCTGGTGGCGGATCTGGTTCGCGGACGGCGTTCGGCGAACGGCACAATCTGAAAACAGGCGGCGTCAGCCGTTTTCCTGCGCGGGTGTAGCTCAGTGGTAGAGCACCACGTTGCCAACGTGGATGTCGAGGGTTCGAATCCCTTCGCCCGCTCTTTTTTTGTGGACATGCACGCTCAGGAATCAATCCGACAATCAGAAGAAGGTCTGTCATGAGCGAAGGGGAAGCGGCAACGGCCGATCCGGGAACAGAAGCGGACGATCAGAACGGATCGCGGCTGAATCTGAATTTCGAGATTTCCGATGTGGGACCGTGCCGCCGGCATGTTGTGGTGACGGTCCCGGAAGCGGACATCGCCGCGATCCGCGGCGAGGCCATTGATGAACTGTCAGAAAAGGCGGAAGTCCCCGGATTCCGGATCGGTCGGGCTCCGCGCCCTCTGCTGGAGAAACGCTTTCGCGAAGAGATCGCCGGCGACGTCAAACAGAAGGTGCTGCTGCAGAGTCTGGAGCAGTTGTCGGATGACGGGAACATCGATCCGATCACGCAGCCGGAAATCAACGTCGAATCCCTGGACATTCCGGAATCCGGTGATTTTCGGTTCGAATTCGACGTGGAAGTTCGTCCGGAATTCGATCTTCCCGACTACACATCGCTGACCATCGAACGGCCTGCGGGGGACGTGACGGAGGAGGAATTCCAGGCATTCCGCAATCAGTTCCTGGCCTCTCATGCCGAACGCCGCCCGGTCGACCGGGAAGCACAGCGGGGCGACTTCGTGGTCTGTGATGTCACCTTTCGTCACAACGGCAAAGAAATCCGCCGCGCAGAATCCCTGTCGCTGCAGCTTCAGCCGGAACTCCGCTTTCAGGACAGCGTTCTGAAAGGCTTCGACGAACTGCTGGCAGGCGCCCGCCCGGGCGAATCGCGTACGGTCGGCCTGACGGTCTCGCTGCAGTCTCCGGTCGTGGAGATGCGGGGAGAAACGGTGGAAGCGGAATTCACCGTCAAAGATGTCCAGGAACAGATCCTCCCGACTCTGGACCGGGAGTTTCTGGATCGGCTGGACTGTGAAAATGAAGAGGAATTCGACGAGCGCCTGCGGGACGCGCTTCATCGACAGATCGAATATCAGCAGCGGCAGAAAACCCGGCAGCAGCTTCTGGAAAAAATCACCGAATCGGCCGACTGGGATCTCCCGGAATCTCTGGTCCAGCAGCAGACGGAAAATGCCCTGCGGCGGGAGATCCTGGAGATGTCTCAGGCCGGATTTCCCCAGGAACACATTCTGGCCCGGGAAAACGAAATCCGTCAGAATGCCATCGACAACACCCGGCAGGCTCTGAAGGAACATTTCATCCTGGACCGCATTGCCGCGGCCGAAGGCATCGACTGCACGCCAAACGATATCGAAGAGGAACTGCTGATGATGGCCTTCCAGACCGGCGAGTCCCTGCGGCGGATCCGTGCCCGCATGGTCAAGTCCGGCATGATGGACAACCTGGAAGCTCAGTTGCGGGAACGCAAGGCCATCGATTTCCTGCTGGAAAAAGTATCGTTCAAAGATGTGCCGCGTGAACCGTTTGTGGAAAACGACGTGGCCACCGCACCCATCGCCATCTGCGGAAACATCACCACCACGGAAGTGGCAGACATGTCCGGCGAGGAAGACGATACGGATGCGTGAAGGAGCGGGGGAGCCGGGAAGTGTCCCTGTCACGGCTGCCTGGCGGCAGAACCGGTTCCCGGCACGGCCTGCGGAATTCGGCCGGCCCGCTGCAGGAAATGCACGGCCGCCCCGGACAATTCGATTCAGTAAAGGAAGACAGAACAGATGAGCGATCTGCATTCGGTTCCGGAATACCGTCCTGTTGCCGCCCGCGAGTATCAGGCTCAGCGGCAGATGGGCATCGGCGATCTGCTGCTGGACAACCGGATCATTTTTCTGGATGGGCCGATTCACGACGGCAGTGCCAACCTGGTGGTCATGAAGCTGCTGTTTCTGCAGTCGGAAAACCGGCATCAGGACATCCACCTGTACGTGAATTCCCCGGGCGGATCCGTGACGGCGACACTCGCCATCTACGACATCATGCAGTTCATCGAATGCGACGTGGCCACCTACTGTGTCGGCATGTCGGCCAGCGGGGGAGCCATCCTGGTGGCGGGAGGAGCCCCCGGAAAGCGGTTCGCCCTGAAGCATTCGAAAATGATGATTCATCAGCCCCATGGCCAGGTCGGCGGTCAGGTGTCCGACATCGAAATTCAGGCCAAGGACATCATCGAAACCCGCGAACTGCTCAATGAACTCCTGGCACGGCACACCGGGCAGTCGGTGGAAACCATCGCCCGGGACACTCAGCGCGATCACTACCTGACCGCTCAGGAAGCCCGCGAGTACGGCCTGGTCGATGAAGTTCTCGACCGGACCGATGCGAGCAAAAAATCGTCCTGAGGCAACTTTTTGGAGACGGCCGCGGAGTCCGGCCGGATCCCGCGGCGCAGACCGCACACATCTTTCACCATTTCCGCCGGATGGATTCTCCCATGACTGTTCTTGTTCCCTACGTCGTTGAAAAACATGGCCGCGATGAGCGGGCCATGGATATCTACAGCCGGCTGCTCAAGGACCGCATCGTCATTCTGGGCAGCAGTGTGTCCGACGATGTGGCCAACAGCATTGTCGCGCAGCTTCTGTTCCTTCAGTTCGATGATCCGAAATCCGACATCCACTTCTATATCAACTCGCCCGGCGGATCGATCACGGCCGGCATGGCCATTTACGACACGATGCAGTACATCAGCTGCGATGTGGCCACCTACTGCATCGGTCAGGCCGCCAGCATGGGAGCGATTCTGCTGACCGCCGGTGCTCCGGGAAAACGCCGGGCCCTGCCGAATGCCCGCATCATGATCCATCAGCCGCTGGCCGGCATGGAAGGCACCGCCACGGAACTGGAAATCCACGCGAAGGAAGTGCTGCGCATCAAACAGCGCATGAACGAAATTCTGCTGAAACACACCGGTCAGACTCTGCAGAAAATCGAAGAAGACACCGACCGCGACCACTTCATGACGGCCGAAGAAGCACGCGATTACAACCTCATCGACGAAGTCCTGGAAACGCTGCAGTAAAGCGCCATCGGACCGCGGTGACGGTGCACGTTGACCGCGTTCCGGCGCCGTACTGTACGCGCGCCGGGGACCGTCACCGTGTTCTGTCCGCCGGCGGCCCGGTCAGGCCACTTCCCACCCGGCACGGTATTCCTTGCGGATGAAACGGTCGGCGGCATCCGTGTTGGATGCCTTCAGGTTTTCGGCATCCCATTCCAGCGCTTCGCCGCAGCGATATGCCACATTCCCAAGCTGCACCGCTTCGGTCAGCGGTCCGGAGTAGGCGAAATCGCAGGTGGTCGGCGTGCCGCTGATGCAGGCTTCGATCCATTCCCGGTGATGCCCCACGGACGGCGGAATCGTCTGTGGCGGCGGCGTGAAGCCCGCGAACTTCTCCTGAGGAAACAGCCGATAACGGGTGTAATCGGCGAACATCATGCCCTCGGTCCCCACGAACAGCACACCGGCTCCGGGAACCCGCTGTCCGTGGATTTCTCCGGGCAGCCGGTTGCCGTCGTACCATGTCAGATCCACGGCCGGCTGACTGCCGCGCGCCGGGAACCGATAGAACACCCGAAGCCCGGACGGGCAGGCATGAGCATCCACCTCAGGCCCTTCCGCCCGGCAGGACACCGGACGGGACAGCCCCAGTGCCCAGAACGGCAGATCCATGTAGTGACAGGCCATGTCCGCCAGCGTCCCGCCTCCGAAATCCCACCAGCGGCGCCACTGAGCCGGATGGTACAGGCTGTCCTTGTAGTCGCGCACCGGAGCCGGTCCCAGCCACAGGTCCCAGTTCAGATGCTTCGGCACCGGATCTCCCTGACTCGGCAGCGCCCCGCCGCCCCAGCCCTTGCCGACCCACACGTGCACTTCGGAAACCGCACCGATCGCTCCGCTCTGAATGATTTCCACCACACGGCGGTAGTTGCTGCCCGCATGGATCTGAGTGCCCAGCTGCGTGGCCACGCCGGCCTTCTTCGCTTCTTCGGCCACGACCCGGGCTTCGTGCACCGTATGTGTCAGCGGTTTTTCACAGTAGACATGTTTGCCGGCCCGGATGGCCCGCACCGTGGCCGGAGCATGATGGTGGTCTGTCGTGCCGATGACAACCGCATCGAAACGGTCCGCCAGCCGATCGATCATCTCCCGATAATCGGCGAACACGGCCGGATCATGGCCCTGTTTTTCCCGAATCATTTTTTGAGAACGTTCCAGGTAACGGCTGTCGACATCGCACAGAGCCACAATGTTTTCGCTGATGACTCCTTCAATATCGGCGGCCGCCCGGTTGGCCGTGCCGATACAGGCGATGTTCAGTTTTTCCAGTGCTCCCCGGCGGCGCGCCGCTCGCACAGAAGACACAAACAGTCCGGCCGCAGCCGAACTCTGAAGGAAGGAACGTCGGGTGGAGACAGTCATGGGGGGAATCCGTATAAAGTGGCAGGAATACAGGCCCTCACCATACGCTGCCGCTGCACCTGTCGGCAAGCGCCGACTGCCCGGGAACCATGACGGAAACCCACATCGGAAATCTGATTGTCGGCCAGGGACTCGCCGGAACCCTGCTGGCCTGGCGGCTTCTGGATGCCGGTCAGCCGTTCCGCATCCTGGACCGCCGGTCCGGACCGACCGCATCCCGGGTGGCGGCCGGTCTGGTGACGCCGCGTACCGGTCGCCGCATGACCTTCCATCCCGACTTTCCGGACGACTGGCATGCCGCACGCACCTGCTATACGGATCTGGAACGCCGGCTGAGTCGATCCCTGTGGACGGAACAGAACGCGATTCGGCTTTTCGTCCGACGTTCTGATGAACAGATGTTTCTGCAGCAGCGGGCGATTCCGAATACCGAACTGACAGCCTGGTCAGGCCGCATTCAGAAAAACGGACCCTGTTTTCAGGGGGTGTGCATGCAGCCGGCCGCCCGGCTGAACGTGCGGGCCTTTCTGGACCTGTCTCTGGATGCGTTCGCCGACCGGGGCCTGTGGCTGCAGGACGACCTGCAGCTTCCGGACGATCTGGTGCTGTCGCCCGGCGGCGTGCGTATTCCGCGGCTGAATCTGCATGCCGAACGCGTGATTTTCTGCCAGGGAGCCGCGTCCAATCCCTGGTTCGCCGGGCTTCCCGATCATCCCTGCCGAGGCGACATCCTGAATCTCTCCCTTGAAGGATTTCTTCCTTCGGAGGTCGTGCATCATTCGATGTGGCTGGCTCCGGAACCCGACGGAACGATCACCGCCGGAGCCACCTACGACTGGACGGTGACGGAAAACCGCCCGGTCGCTGCCGGACGGCGTGAAATCCTCCGATCTGTTCGTCGCTTCACAGAAGGTCCGATTCGCGTTCATCGGCATGTCGCGGCCGTGCGTCCCACGATGAAGGACCGCCGTCCGGTTCTGGGACATCATCCGCAGCATCCGCGCCTGTGGATTTTCAACGGACTCGGTTCCCGCGGCGTCCTCACCGCACCCCGGCTGGCCCGGATCCTGACATCCGCCATGCTGAACGGAACAGACATCCCCCAGGACCTGCGGCCGGACCGTCGCCGCGGCAGCGCCCCCTCCTTTGTTCCGCTCACCAGACAGGCTCAGGATCACATCGCTCCGCATATCCGGCCGGGCGACGTGGTGATCGATGCCACCGTGGGCAACGGGTTCGACACGGTGTTTCTGTCCGCCTGCACCGGTCCGACCGGACAGGTCCACGGATTCGACATCCAGCAGCAGGCCATCACCTCCACCGCCAGGCGTCTGGAGGCTGCCGGCTGCCGCAACGTGCGGCTGCATCAGCGGTGTCATTCCGAGCTGTCCTGTGTGGTGCAGGAACCGGTCTCAGCAGCGATGTTCAACCTGGGCTATCTGCCGCGCGGCGATCACACCGTCATCACGCGTCCGGAAACCACCCTGGCAGCGCTGAACCAGGTCCTGGACCTCCTGACCAACGACGGAATCATCACCGTTCTGGCCTACCGCGGCCATCCCGGCGGAGCGGAAGAAGGGGCGGCCGTGGAATCCTGGCTCCGTGAACAGAAAGACTGTACGCTTGAAGTGATTTCCTCCCGACCGCCCCGCAGCACGTCTCCGGTGCTGTACATCCTGCGGCGACAGAACCGTTCTGCCGCCGGCAGACAGACCGAACAGATCGGCAGCCCGTGATGACCAGCGAGATGCAGCGAACGACGCGGACAGAACGAACCACTCTGTGTTGTTCGCTGCCGGTCCTTCTGCTGCTGACGGGCGTGAC
Organism: Planctomycetaceae bacterium; assembly: GCA_015485495.1. Classification (GTDB taxonomy): domain Bacteria; phylum Planctomycetota; class Planctomycetia; order Planctomycetales; family Planctomycetaceae; genus S139-18. The sequence goes on along the minus strand of WFTL01000174.1, from coordinate 14,153 downwards.
GGCCCGTGCCGACACGCCCCGCCCGAACGTGCTGGTCATTCTTGCCGACGATCAGGGATGGGGAGACCTGTCTCTGCATGGAAACCGCAACCTGGAAACTCCGGTACTCGACCGGCTGGCCCGCGACGGAGCATCGTTCGACCGTTTTTTCGTCTGTCCGGTCTGTTCTCCCACACGAGCGGAATTCCTTACGGGCCGCTATTTTCCGCGCGGGGGAGTCCGGGGCGTGTCCACGGGAAACGAACGTCTGGACCCTGCTGAACAGACCATTGCCGAAATTTTTCGGGAAGCCGGATACCGCACCGGGATTTTCGGGAAATGGCACAACGGAACCCAGCCGCCGTATCATCCGAACGCCCGCGGGTTCGATGAATTCTACGGGTTCACGTCTGGTCACTGGGGCAGCTACTGGTCGCCTTTTCTGGACCGCAACGGCCGGATCGTTCAGGGCACCGGTTACCTGACCGATGACCTGACGAACCACGCCATGGAATTCATCCGAACCAGCGGCGATCAGCCGTTTTTCTGCTGTGTGTCCTGCAACATCCCTCATTCCCCCATGCAGGTTCCCGATCGGTGGTGGGACCGCCACCGCGATGCGCCGCTTCTGATGAAGCATCGGGATCCGGACAAAGAGAATCCGGATCACACCCGGGCGGCGCTGGCGATGTGCGAAAACATCGACTGGAACGTGGGGCGGCTGCTGAATCTCCTGGAAGAACAGCACATCGCCGACCGAACCATTGTCGTGTACTTCAGCGACAACGGGCCGAACGGATACCGCTGGAACGGCGGGATGAAAGGCCGTAAAGGAAGCGTGGACGAAGGCGGAGTGCGGTCGGTTCTGCTGATGCGCTGGCCTGGAGTGATCGTGTCGGGCCGGATCGTGAAACCGATCGCTGCCGCCATCGACCTGCTGCCCACTCTGATCGACCTGGCCGGCATACCGCGGTCTGGCACGCGCCCTCTGGACGGACGCAGCCTGAAGCCGCTGCTGACAGAAACGGCCCCGGCCTGGCCGGATCGGATGATCGCCAGCAGCTGGGCACGGCAGGGAATCAGCGTGCGCAGCCAGCGTTTTCGTCTGGACCCGGTCGGCCGTCTGTTCGACATGCAGCGCGATCCCGGCCAGCGGCAGGATGTGGCAGATCGGTATCCGGAACAGGTCCGGAAACTGACACAGTACGCCCGGTGGTATCGGACCAGTGTCCTGAAAGAATCGGATGTCCGGCCGCCGCCGTTTTCCGTGGGTCATCCGTCCGGTCATCCGGCCGGCCGGCTCACTCAGCTCCCCGTTCGTGACGCGGTCAGCAGCGGCCGCATTGTGCGATCCAGCCGGCATCCCAACAGTTCGTGGTTCGGCCACTGGACGTCACCGAACGACACGATTCGCTGGTCCGTTCGGGTACACGAAGCAGGAACGTACTCGGCCGAACTGCTGTACGCCTGCGATACGGACGACGCAGGAGCCCTCATTCGTCTGGAAGCCCGCATCGGCGACAGCGTCCATGCGGTTCAGACCCGTGCGCCGGCTCATCCGTCGGAAATCACAGGCGCCGATCGAGACCGCGTTCCCCGTAATGAAGGTTATGAGAAACGGTGGGGGCGGCTGCCTCTGGGAACCATCGTTCTGCCTGCCGGAGACGGAACCCTGCAACTGACAGCTCCGGACATCCCGGGCCGTCAGGCGATCGATGTGCGTCTGCTGCTGCTCCACCGGACCGCCTCCCCCGAACACGACGGAACGGACGGTCCGGAACACCGCTGACCGGCCGATCCGCTCATGCGTGGGGTTCGGTCATTTTCATCGGATCGAGCACGTCCGCCAGGACATCCGGAGGCAGAATTTCCTGTTCTTCGCAAAGCTGACGAATCGTTTTGCCTGTGCGGAATGCTTCCTTGGCCAGAGCGGCCGCCTTTTCGTACCCGATGTACGGATTCAGGCTGGTGCACATGGACAGGCTCTTTTCCACCGCTGCTTCGCAGACATCCGGATTCGGTTCCATTTTCACCAGGCAGAAATCGACGAAGGTCGTGACCGCGTTCGACATCAGCCGAATGCTTTCCAGCGTCGCATGTCCCATGACGGGCATCATGATGTTCAGTTGAAACTGTCCGCCGACCGCGCCGCTGAATGACACGGTCTGATCATTTCCCGCCACCCGGGCGCAGACCTGCATGGTCGATTCGCAGATCACCGGATTGACCTTGCCGGGCATGATGGACGATCCCGGCTGCAGGTCGGGAATTTTCACTTCGTAGAACCCGCACCGCGGTCCGGATCCCAGCCAGCGGATGTTGTTGGCCACATTGAACAGCGTCATGGCCACGGCCCGGAGCTGACCGTGGCATTCGACCAGCCCATCGCGCTGGGCATTGGCTTCGAAATGATTGGCCGCTTCCGAAAACGGAATGCCCGTTTCGTCCGCCAGGATTTCCGCCACCCGCCGGCCGAATTCCGGATGCGTGTTGATGCCCGACCCCACGGCCGTGCCGCCGACCGGCAGTTCCAGAACAGCTTCCATCGCCCGGCGGGCCCGCTGCACGGACAGTTCCAGCTGCCGGGCGAAACCGCTGAATTCCTGTCCCAGGCGCAGCGGCGTGGCATCCGACAGATGGGTGCGTCCGATTTTGATGATCCGGTCCCAGGCAGCCGCCTTTTCCTTCAGTTCATCGGCCATGCGCTGCAGCGCCGGCATCAGATCGTTCTGGACGGCAGTGGCCACAGCCACGTGAATGGCCGTCGGGAACGTATCGTTCGTGCTCTGCCCCATGTTCACATGATCATTGGGGTGAATCTGTTTTTCCGGTGAAAAACGATCTGCCCCCAGCAGTTCCAGAGCGCGGCTGGCGATGACTTCGTTCACGTTCATATTGCTGGACGTGCCCGAACCGGTCTGAAACACATCGATGGGAAACTGATCGTCCAGCATCCCGTCGGCCACGTCGCGGCAGGCCTGCAGCAGGGCGTCCACCTGTTCCGGGCGGAGCGGACTGCGGCCGCTTCCGGTCAGTTTTCCCAGATCCCGGTTGGCCTGGGCACAGGCCAGCTTGACCCGCCCCATGGCATGAATGAGTTCCGGAGGCAGTTCCCATCCGGAAATCGGGAAATTCTCCACGGCCCGCTGCGTCTGCGCCGCATAGTACGCTTCGGCAGGAACCTGAACTTCTCCCATGGAATCGTGTTCAATTCGAAATTCTGACATGACTTTGGAACTCAGCCTGCGGAAACGTACGAAGGACAGCGGGGAACGGATAATATCGGCAAACGACAGATTGGCAATCGGGCGGCTCGTGACCGCAGAGCGATCCGCAGACCGGATGATTTCATGTCATACGCAGTCATCGGGACGGCCGGGCACATCGACCACGGCAAGACGACTCTGGTGCAGGCACTCACCGGAACCTGGACCGACAGTCTTCCCGACGAACGGCGTCGGGGAATGACGCTGGATCTGGGATTCACCTGGTTCGATTTCGACGGTCACCGGATGGCGGTCATCGACGTACCGGGACATGAAAAATACATCGCCCGCATGCTGTGCGGTGTGGCAGCTATCGACATCGGCCTGCTGGTGGTGGCCGCGGACGAAGGCGTGGCTCTGCAGACGATCGAACATCTGTCCATTCTGGCCTCCCTGCACGTGCCCCGGCTTGTGGTGGCTCTGTCGAAATCGGACCTGTCCGACGACGTGACCATGACGATCATCGAGGACGATGTGCGGGAACTGTGCCTGGACCGCGGCTACGTCGATTTCGACATGCACCGCGTTTCCGCCACAACCGGCCAGGGCATCCCGGCTCTGAAGCAGACTCTGGCGAAACGCGCCGCCGACGTATCGCGAAAGGGCGACGGCGGCATCCTGCGTCTGCCCGTCGACCGCTGCCTGACAGTCGAAGGACGCGGCTGCGTCGTGGCAGGAACGATCTGGACCGGACAGGTGCGTCAGGGAGATTCCGTTCAGATTCTGCCATCCGGTAAAACGGCTCGTGTGCGAAACATCGAAGTTCACGGCGAATCCGTCGATACCGCAACAGCCGGATACCGCACGGCACTGAATCTTGCCGGAATTGCACGGACCGACGTGGCCCGCGGTTTCGAAATCGTGACTCCGGACAGCCTGCGCCCTGTGCAGCGCTGCGTGGCCGAAGTCAGCCTGTACCAGGATGCACCGGACATTCCCAATGGCCGCTTCGTACGTCTGCATGCGGCCGCCGGCAGCGTCACGGCCGGCATTCTCACCGGCGGCAGCCCTCTTTCGGCAGGGATGAAGAGCGTCGTGGTTCTCACAGCGAAAGATCCGGTGGTGCTGACTCCCGGACAGCTTTTCCTTCTGCGCCGCCCGGGAGCCTGCGGAACATTCGCCGGCGGCCGCGTTCTGGCGGCTCATGGAATCGGGGCGCACCGTACCGGAAAACTGATCGCATTCGGGAAGCGGCTGCAGAACGGCCCGCCGGCAGAACGTCTGCTGGCCTGGCTGGACCTGCGCGGTCCGCTGGATCTGTCTGATCCGGCGACAGCCCGGGATCTGGGCCTGTCGGATTCGGAATGCCGGAAAGCGGCTGCTGAAGCGGCATCCCGGGGACACCTGGAAAACGTTCCGGATTCGACATGGATCATTTCGACCACCGTCCGTGACCGCCTGGCCGAGACTCTGCTGCAGCGTCTGGAACGGCGCCAGCGTGACGGAAAACCGGTGTGGGTCGAAAGCGCCTCCCTTCTGGAAGAAACCCGCCCCCTGGCTCCGGATGCCGTTCGCCGGTGGGTGCTGGACAGGCTGATCCGTTCCGGCCGTGTGATCCGGCTGGGCGATCAGGTCCTGTCCGCTGCGGCACTGAATCTGACAAAATCGCGGCAGGAACTGCTGTCACGCCTGCTGAATCATTTCCGCGAATGCCGCCGGCCTCCGAACGCGGCTGCCCTGCCGAACCTCGAACAGAAGCCGCAGCAGGAAATCGACACGCTTCTGAAACTGGCTGTTTCCCGGAACATGCTGATCCGGCTGGGCGACGGCTGGTTCCTGACACCGGACGTTCTGGAAGAACTGAAAGCGGAACTGACCGAATGTTTCTCAGAGAAGCCCGCCCGGACAGTGGCCGAGATCCGCGATCACTGGGGACTCACACGAAAACATGCGGTCCCCTTTCTGGAATACTTCGATCGCATCGGCTGGACATCCCGTGACGGCGATTACCGAACGGCCGGACCGCAACTGACCTCATCGTCCTCCGGAACACCCCGCTGAACCGCACAATTTCCCGTTTCCATCCGTTTTCCACCGGAAACTGCTGATACCATGCCTGGCCCTCATCGTCGTCTTCCGGCCGTTCATCGGATCCTGGAACACCCGTCCATCCGGCAGCAGGTGGAATCCGGCCGTGTGGCGCGTCAGGAAGCAGCCGCCTGTGTCCGCCAGGTTCTCGACGAGCTGCGCGCTCTGCCGCCGGATCGGCTGGAACAAACGCACACATCCCCCGACGCGGTGGCGGAACGCGCTGCGGCATGCATTCAGATCCGGCAGAACGAACGCCTGCAGCGCCTGATCAATGCCACCGGCGTCATCCTGCATACGAATCTGGGCCGAGCCGTTCTGTCCGGCCGGGCAGCCGAACGAGTGGCCCAGGCGGTCGCGGCCACCAATGTGGAAATCGACCGCAACACGGGCCGCCGATCCCGGCGCGGCGTCCGTGCAGAATCGCTGCTGACCCGACTGACGGGAGCCGAAGCGGCTCTGATTGTGAACAACTGTGCGGCCGCCACGATGCTGGCCCTGCAGGGAACGGCCGCCGGCAAAGAAGTCATCATTTCCCGAGGACAACTGGTGGAAATCGGCGGTGGTTTCCGGCTTCCCGATGTGTTTCGGGCTGCAGGAGTCATCCTGAAGGAAGTCGGAACCGCCAATCGCACACGAATCGACGATTATCGTCAGGCCATCACTTCGGAGACCGGTGCCGTCCTGCGGGTGCATCGAAGCAATTTCCGGGTCTCCGGATTCGTCAGTGAACCGGAATCACGGGAACTGGTGTCGCTGTGCCGGGAACACAGCCTGCCCTTCATAGACGACCTGGGCAGCGGCTGTCTGACGGACCTGCGACCGGTCGGCCTGCAGGAACCGGTCGTATCGGACCGCGTGGCAGCCGGTGCCGACCTGGTCCTGTTCAGCGGCGACAAACTGCTGGGCGGTCCCCAGGCCGGCATTCTTCTCGGGTCGGCAGAACGGATCGACGCGCTGAGGCAGCATCCTCTGGCCCGGGCCCTGCGCGTCTGCAAACTCACACTGGCCGCTCTGGAAGCGACTCTGGAACAGCATCTGGCCGGCGACGCTTTCGCAGCGGTTCCCGCACTGACCATGCTGGCCGCACCCGCCGCGGATATCCGCCGGCGATGTGAACAGATCGTCTGCCGGCTGCCGAAATCTTCCTGGCAGGTGACCGTTGAGGACACGCGCTGTGAAGCCGGCGGCGGCTGTCTGGCCGGTCAGACGATTCCCGGAGCGGCCGTGCGGATCACGTGCGATCATCCGCAGCAGCTTCTGCGCGCTCTGCGGACCGGGCCGGCCGGAATTCTGGGACGCATCGAAAACGGGGGCGTCCTGCTGGACCTGCGGTCAGTCTGTCCGGACGATGACCGTCTCATCGAACAGGAACTGCGGCGGCTCATGGACAGTTCCGGGAGCGGAGATCTGTGAACGAACGGGCCTGTCGACGTCATATCGTTCTTCTGGGCGTCGGCCATACAAATGCCCACATCGTCCGGATGTGGGCGATGCAGCCTCTGCCGGACACCGACCTCACGTGCGTTTCCGACCGATCCGTGGCCACCTATTCCGGTTTGCTTCCGGCTGTGCTGGCCGGACAACTGCCGCCGCAGGCCATGGAAATCGATCTCGTGCGGCTGTGTGCAGCAGCCGGTGCCCGGCTGATCACCGATCGTGCGACCGGCCTGGACCGCGGCCGGCAGCTTCTGCAGATGGCCGATCACCCGCCCGTTCGCTACGACGTGCTGTCTATTGGAATCGGTTCAGTCCCGTCTCCCATCGAAACGACCGCCGATCATGTCCCGCTGATCGCCATCAAACCGATGGCCACCTTTCTGACACGCCTGACCGACGCGGTTCGGCAGATTTCGGACCGTTCCCGACCGCTGCAGATCGCTGTTGTCGGCGGGGGAGCGGCCGGAGTGGAAATCGCCGCCTGCCTTCCTGGCCGCCTGAATAAACTGACAAACCAACCGTTCGAAATCACGGTCGTCACGCGCAGCAGAACGCTGCTGCCGGATGGCCTGCCGTCCACGGCCGCCCGTGTCCGACGTTTCCTGCAGAGTCAGAATCACCGGATTCTGACGGAAACGAACGTGGTGCGAATCGACCAGCGCGGCATCTGCCTGGATCCGGACGGTCATCTGCCGGCCGATCTGATCATTCAGGCCACCACGGCCGCCGCACCGCCACTGCTGTCGAAGCTGTGTCTGCCCCGTGACGAACAGGGTTTCCTGCTGACCGACCACACCCTTCGAACGACAGCCGGCGATCCGGTCTTCGCAGTCGGCGACACGGGAAGCATCCGCGGTTGTTCCGTTCCCAAAGCGGGTGTGTACGCGGTGCGGCAGGGACCGGTGCTGTGGAACAATCTGCAGCGCTGTCTGGACGGACAGCCGCTGCAGCGCTACCGACCGCAGCCGTCCTTTCTGCGGCTGCTGAATCTGGGCGACGGCACTGCAGTCGGCCAGTGGAAAGGATTCAGCTTTCAGGGCCGCCAGACCATGCGTCTCAAACAGTTCATCGACCGCCGGTTTATGGAGCGCTACCAGAAACTGCCCGACACGATGACCATGCCGGATGACATCCCCTGCCGCGGCTGCGGCTGCAAACTGCCGGCAGATTCTCTGAAAATCGGACTGGGAAGTGCCTTCTCAGGACCGGAAGATGCCGTCGTCCTTCCTCAATCACAACAACGTCCTGACCAGCCCGGCCACACCACCGACAGCGACGATGTTCTGGTCAGCACCGACTTTTTCGCGCTGCCTCTGCCCGATTTCTGGCTCAGCGGCCGCATCGCGGCCCTGCATGCGGTCAGCGATCTGGATGCCTCCGGAGCCCGCCCGTTCGCTGCGGAAGCGATCGTCGTTCTGCCGGAAGGTGATGAAGCAACTCAGCAGGACATGCTGAGGGATCTGCTGAGCGGTGCCCGGGGCGAACTGGACCGCATGGGCGCTGAACTGATCGGAGGACACACGATCACCGGCCCTCGTCCGGAAGCCGGATTCACCGTCTTCGGACGGCCGCTCGGCCGGCAGCGGATCCGTAAACAGGGAATGCGTCCGGGCGATCGGCTGTTCCTCACCAAACCACTGGGCAGCGGGATTCTGCTGGCCGCTTTCATGCGCGGCCAGTGTCCTCACGACAGCTATGAATGCCTGCTGGCTTCCATGCTGCGTCCCGGCGGTGCGGCGGCCGCCATCGCTGTCGACTGCGGCGTGACCGCGGGAACGGACGTCACGGGATTCGGCCTGCTGGGACATCTTCAGGAAATGCTCACCGATGACGTGGCGGTGGACCTGCAGCATGATGCCATCCCGCTGCTGCCCGGAACACAGGCCATGCTGGAAAAAGGAATCCGCAGTACCCTGCTGCCGGCCAACCGCCGTTTCCTCACCGGCGTCCGGATGGACCGTGGCCTGTGTCCCGACCTGTTTCTGGATCCGCAGACATGCGGCGGCCTGCTGCTGGCTGTCCCGAACACCGTGGCCGATTCCTTTTCCCACCGCATGCAGGCAGCCGGCATGATGGCCGCAGAAATCGGAACCGTGACGGCAGCAGACGAGGTGCCGTGGCGCATCAGGATTCGGTGACAGGCGGGCTGTTCTCAGAATGGCTCAGCCCGCTGGGCGTCTGCAGCCACTGCAGCGTTTCGTCCCAGAGCGGTTCACTGCCGCGGCGAAAGTATCCGAAGTGACCGATTTTCTGCCGCCCCACGTCTGCAGGTGCCACTTCGCGATAACACACGTCCGCGTTTCTGTAATGACTCATCAGACTGTGAACGGCGGCCGGCGTTCCCCAGTCGTCATCGGTGAAACACCAGGCCAGTATGGGTGCCCGAAACTGCGCATACCGCTCTCGATGCGGCAGGCTGTCATCATCGAACAGGTAGTTCGGAGAACGACACCACTTCGCCCACTGCAAAGCCATCGGCGCAGGCAGGTTCTCGCCTCCTGACAGCCGTTTCCAGGGGAAATACCCGACCAGTCGGGTCAGGCCCGGCAGCACAACATGAGCCGCCAGCCAGACGGCATACTTCTGATGTCGTCCCTGCAGCTTCCAGTAACCGTTCTGAGACGAACAGAAAACAGCGCGCGTGATCAGTGAGGCGTTTTCCGCCATCCCCATGAGCTGTCCGCCGACACTGTGCCCGATGTAATTCAGGTCCGCGGATGGATGGGCCTGATGAACGAAATCGAGCACCGCCGGAATGTCCCGTTCGGCCAGCGTCGCAACAGACGCATCGAATCCCCGCAACACCGCAGGAGCGGAACGGCCGATGCCGCGATAGTCCCACGCGTACGCCGTCATCCCCCGCTCTGCAAAATACCGGGCACAGCGATAGTACAGCGTCTGGGGCGTCCCCGTTGCGGCACAGAACACCGCGACACCGTTCGTTTCTGAATCGTCATCGTGTGGCCGAAAGCGCGCCGCCGACAGGGGGTAACCGTCGCGAGCAGGAATCGTCAGCATCTCCGGCGGCCGGGCCTGGCGGTTGTCCGTATCCGGGTTCATGCCGAAAACTGTCCGTCTGATGAACTGCTGAACAGCCGTCCCGGGCCGCACCGTGCGGCCGCCACAGCGAACACTGTAGCGGCCGGCGGAAACGGTTACAGCCGCTTCAGACCACTTTCATCCGACGACCGCACGCGCGCTTTCATGTCGTTCAGAAGTTTCTGATCGGCAGGTGTCCAGAGATCCGGACGGTGGTGATGACAGACGGTGCGGATGAGTCGCGCAGCAGCGTCGGATCGTCCCGTCTGCCACAGAGCCCAGGCTTCGCAGACCCGGGACGGTCCCGATCGTTGTTCCGGTGCCATCGACCGCAGAACCGACAGCGACTGTTCCGGAACCCGGCTGGCTGCCAGGACCAGTCCCCGCACTGTGAGAACATCCGGGTCTTCCGGAGCCAGAACCGCGGCCCGCACCGACAGTCGGTCCGCTTCCTGCAGCGATTCTCCCTGCATCGCCAGAATCCACGCACAGCGGGCCAGACTGTGCACGTCGTCCGCGGCCTGCATCAGCACGCCGCGAAACACCTTCAGAGCGTCCTGCATCCGGCCGGACTGAATCAGGTATTCCGCGTACGCCTTCTTCACCTCCGGATTCACCGAATCGGTTTCCGTCAGATGCCGCAGCACCCGTCCGGCCTCCTGCCTGAAGACCGCATGTTCAGCAGTCGTATTGCGCACCGCCTCCAGCCAGCACTGCGCCCGGACGGCGCCGTCCAGGTCCGGAGGCAACTGCCCCAGAATGTCACGTACCGCATTCACCCCGCGCTGTCTGGCCATGCCGCCGGCCAGATCCGGCCAGCAGTCCGCCGACTGTTCGGCCGCCTGCCGCCAGGAATTCAGACTGTCCTGTCGCAGCGCGGCCGCGATTTCTGAAAGTCCGCTCTGTTCCAGATCGGCCGCTGCCGCTTCAGCCGCTCTGGCGGCGGTGATCGGCCGCCGCGTCCGACTGGCGGAATTTTTTCCAGAACGCCGCAGACGGTCCAGCCATGCCAGAGCGTCTTCCAGATCGCCGCGATGTCCCAGCAGGCGCAGAGCCGTGATGTGTGCTTCCAGGCTGTTCGGAGTTCGCTCCGTCGTCTGCCGCATGAAATCCAGCAGAGATCCTTCTCGGTCTTCCAGGATTTTCCGACGAGCAGCCCTGATCAGGTGGTCTCCGGGACGGTCCAGGACGGCCTGGTCCAGCCGGTCCAGTGCCCGGGCCGGATGCCCCTGAGCAAACAGAAGATCGGCCTGCAGAACGATTCTCTGCGATTCATCGCGAACCGGCGAATCCAGGTCGTCCAGAAGACGTTCCACTTCATTCCAGCGGCGTTTGAGAGGAGGCTGTTCGAGGATGTTCTGAATCAGAAGGCTGGCCAGCAGAGGCGCCACGCCGTCTTCCTCCGGCATCTGTCGGTACACCGCGATGGCTCGATCGATGTGTCCCGATTCCAGCCACGCCGCCGCCAGTCCCAGGCGCGCTTCCAGCGAGTCCGGATCCGACTGGAGGACGGAACGGCAGGCCTCCACGGCCTCCAGACTGTGTCCCCGTTTCCGACAGCAGATCGCCTCACACAGCACGATCTGCTGTCGGAGACGCGAATCGGCCGCCGCGAACCCCAAAGCCCGCTCCAGCGATTCCATCGCCTGCCGCCACCGGTCGAACCCCATCTGCACGCGCCCCTGCAGAAACCACCAGTGCGCGGCATTCGGTTTCATCCTGGGGATCGACGCAAACACATCACGCGCTGCCTCCGGACGCTTCAGACGGACCAGATAGTCCGTCAGAGCTGCATGCAGGTCCCAGGAATCTCCATCGCCGGGAAGCCCGGACTGCAGAGTCTGCATCGCCTGGTCCTGCTGTCCGTTCCACCACAGGGCATGGGCCGCCAGCAGCCGCAGCGCATTTCTGTCAGGATGCTGCCGGCTCTGCTCACGCAAATGCCCGACCACGAACGTCCGGTCGGCAGCCGTGATGTCAGAAGCCGGCATGTCCTGAACCAGGTCCAGCAGCAGTGTGTTCAGCGGCTCGTGATCCGGAAACATGCTCACACCGGCCCGAACTTCCTGCAGCGACTTTCGCAGCCGACCTCGCTGTTTCAGCCAGACAGCCAGAGTGCAGATGCTTTCGGGAGTTCCGGACCGGTCACAGGCTTCCCGCAGCAGCGATTCGACTTCTGCTTCCGAAGCGTGCCGGTCTTCCAGAAGCATGGCCAGAACAGTCCAGGTGTCCGCCTGGTCCGTCCCCAGACGGATTGCCCGCCGCAGAAATGCTTCTGCTTTTTCCGGACGCTCCATACGGGCAGCCACCAGACCGCTCAGACGAAAAACATCGGGGTCATCCGGACGCTGTTTTCTGAGCAGGGTCAGATGAGATTCCGCATCGGGCAGATGCTGCAGCTTCAGAGCCAGCCGAACCTGACGGAGACGCAGTTCGGCATCTTCCGGATGATCCAGAAGAATCTCATCCATCATCATCCAGGCGGTTTTCCGCGTTTCCTCGTCGGGCGCACTGTCATCCAGCAGGATGGCCAGAGTCCGCACAGCATCCGGATCTCCGCGAAATGTCAGGTACAGTTCCAGTGCCCGGATGGCATCCTCTGCCCGGCCGGCATCAACGGCGTCGTCCGCCGTCTTTTTCAGATGGTGCACCGTCGCCGCCACCTGCCGACGGTGCAGATGGCCCAGGCCGACCGATCCGGCCACAACGATACAGGTGAAAACGACGGCCGCCTTCAGGCTGAGCACTCGATGCGGTGTCGGCGGACTGTCCAGGACACGTGTCATGACAAACGGCCCCTTTCAGACGCACGAAGAACCTGCGGCTGAAGGAGTCACCGTTCCTTCAGCGGCTTCAGCGGACGCGTGCCGGGGCGGCGGATCTGGTGCCGGATTCGGCGCCATGTCGTAAACAGGAGGCGCCACACGGGCAGACAGCATTTTCGGCTCGATCAGAATCCAGTCGATCAGTCGGCACTCGAAAAACAGCATCAGCAGTCCGACAGGCAGCATCAGCCAGCCGCCGGCTTCAGCAAGGAATCGAACCGTTGCTTTCTGGTATCCCGCCGACAGGACAGCACCTGTGACCGTCAGATGGACGGTACTGAACGCAATCGCAATCGGAACCGCACTGAACGTCAGCAGCAGTTTTTCCCAGGAAGCACGTCTGCTGACGATCACGTACACAGTCGCGGCGGCCAGAAAGGGCATCACGATCCGAATACCGGAAAACGCTTCCGCAGCCGGCAGGATACCGGCCGCCATGTGAATCGAGCGGTCCTGTGCAATCGCCGGAAGCCCGAGAAGCTGCAGACACCAGGCAGCCCGCCCGGCCCCGTCGCGCTGCAGGGATTCGGCCGCGAACCGGCCCAGGGGGTCCGGAAGCGGGAACATGAGCCATACCAGTCCGATCACCGGCCACAATGCGAACAGCATCTGCTGTCCGGCAAGCAGCCGGATGCTTCCGGCCATGCAAAGAAGAAAGGCGATCACATCCGCATAGGGAACCGCCCCGAAAACAGCCGCTCCGTGCAGCAGCACACCGGCCGCCAGCAGCCACACGCCGCGCCTGTCGAAATCAATGATTCCGACCTGCAGACGCGTCCATCGGAACCACGTCAGCGCGGCGGCCAGAAAGGGAATCCACAGACCGTATCGAAAGACCGGGTCGGACAGCCACTGCCGGACGGTCGTGTCGAGAAGCGCACTGAACAGTCCGCACAGCAGTGTCGCCAGAACGACAGCCGCGGCGATGCGGATCGGCCGGCGGCCGTCTGCCGGAACCATGTCTGGCTGGCCATTCATGAACAATTCGCAAATACGCAGGCCGCGGCGAACGTGTCCTTCTGCGGACGTTCCGGACAATGCGGCCGCAGGCTGCTGCCCGGCAGGAGAGCCTGCCGCATCGCGACATCACCGCCGGTGACGGCACAGGGAAATCGCCGCAGAAAACGAGAAACTTCCGCAGGTACACTACGTCGAGGACATCCGGTCGCTGCAAAACGGACAGGAAACGTGCGGCCCGGAGCGAAACGGTGCGACGACCTGTAGGGATTATGCGGACTGTCTGCTCCGGACCACGGCCGCGACAGCCGGCCGGACACCGCGCCGATCTGACAACGGACGTTCTGCGTACCGTCGCGTACACAGGAAAGCCCGAACAGCACCGGCCCGCTCTGGACATTCGTCCGTCGCGTCTGTTATCTGACGTCTGCTGCCGAAACGGACGAGCGGCAGATCGACAGACACACTGCCCCGCACAGCCTCCGCCGGAGTAGCCCCATTCGCGGTTCTGTTTCCAGCACGGATCCCGCCGATCACCACTGCGGAACGACGACCGATGCCGATACGGTTGTCCGTCCGGCATTCCGCGGTCCGGTGCACTGGGGCTCGCTGCGCCTTC
>WFTL01000173.1 GCA_015485495.1 Planctomycetaceae bacterium | reverse complement strand
TGGTTGCCCACCACGGATGCCGGCACAGCACCGTTCTGCAGACCGCGTTTGCTGTGCCGCGCGAGGCGGAATTCCGGGACGCGGGAGCACGCAGCCGGACACCGAACGGTCCATACCGCTGAGTGTTCCGGGAGCGAACAGGATTCCGGACAGAGGGAATCAGGAAGACGAGGGATCCTCTGCCGGGGCCTGCGATGCCGCTTCCGGTTCCCGGAGTTTCCGGCGGAGCAGTTTACCGAGAAAATTGCGGGGCAGGCCGTCCGGGCAGTGTTCGATCACGCGGGGGCGTTTGTGAGCGGCCAGATGTTTGCGACACCAGGCCATGATGGCGTCTTCATCCCACAGTCGGCGGGATTCCATCACGAGAAACGCTTTGACCAGTTCCCCCCGTTTTTCATCGGGCACCCCCACCACCGCCGCTTCGGCGACTCCCGGACAGGTCAGCAGAGCTTCCTCGACTTCCTGAGGATACACGTTGAATCCGGATGTGATGATCAGATCCTTTTTCCGCTCAACAATCCGGTAGAACCCGTCCGGCTGTCTGACGGCCAGATCGCCCGTATACAGCCAGCCGTCACGAATCGCCTGACGTGTGGCTTCTTCGTTCTTCCAGTAGCCCAGCATCACCTGGGGACCGCGGACGAGAAGTTCACCGGTTTCCCCGTCCGGAACATCCGTTGTTTCGTCCTCCGGACTGACAATGCGGCACTCGGTATCGGGCATCGGCAGGCCGATCGTGCCGGGTTCCGACGGAAAATTCAGCGGTCCGGCATGCGTCACGGGAGACGCTTCTGACAGGCCGTATCCCTCGACGACCAGCCCCCCGGTATGCGACGCGAATTCCCGGGCCACATCCTGCGGCAGACTCGCTCCGCCACTCATGACCCACTTCAGCGAACTCAGGTCGGCCGGATAGCGGCGCAGGTGAGCGTTCAAAGCCACCAGCATGGCCGGCACGGCGTGAAAAATGGTGGGGCGGTGTTTTTCGATGAGACGAATGGTCTGCCGCACACTGAACCGGTGGTCCAGATACAGCGACGCCACGCAGGCGGCCCCGCTGAGCACAGTGGCCGACAGGCCATAACTGTGAAAGAAGGGCAGCACCGCCAGCATGGATTCCTTCCCAATGACTCCGCCGGCCCAGTAGTACTGCTGCCAGGCATTGCTGACCAGGTTGCCGTGGCTGAGTGTCACGGCCTTGGGGTCTCCCGTGGTGCCGCCGGTCGCCAGAATATAGGCCGGATCGTTCCGCTGCTGGATCACCCGCGGAGTCCGCACGGGGACCGCTTCTTTCATTTCATCCCAGAACCAGCTCACCCGGTCGCTGACCGACAGCCACCAGCTTCCCGTTCGCCGACGTCGCAGAAACAGGTAACCGATCTGCTGAAACAGCGGCAGCCGCGGTCGCAGCGACACGTACAGAGTGCGTTCCGGACGAGCCTGGCCGGTCAGCAGATGAGCCAGCATGTCCAGACAGATGACCGTACGGCATTCGGTCAGTTCCAGAAGACGATCCACATCGTCCACCACCGACAGCGGACTGATGGCCACGGCAATCCCGCCGGCCCGCCAGATGCCGTTCAAAGCGATGATGTATTCCGGACAGTTGGGCAGCAGGATTCCGACACGATCGCCCGGCTCAATTCCCAGACGCCGCAGCATGTCGGCGCAGCGCATGGCATCCAGGTTGAGTTCTTCCCAGGACCACTCCAGATCGTTGTAGTGACAGGCCAGCCGGCCCGGCATCAGTTCGGCCGCCCGGTCCATGAGCCCCCAGGCGGGGATATCCGGATATTCCAGATGCCGCGGAACTTCGAATTCCGGCTGATCCGCCGTCGCTGTCCGATCCGCAGTGTGCGCAGAAACCATCGTCGACATAGCCAACCCCACTTCCCCGGTTCCTCCGCCGCATGACTGCATGACAGCGGAAGAACGATTCGGCGATCCTGCTCCGGTCTGCCGCCGCTCCGTCCCCCGACGGCACCCAGTCAGTGCGGCAGATCACCCAGTCAAAGCAGGTCGCTGTTTTCGTGCGGCGTGAATTGGCGAAGTCCCGTCCCGGGCCTGGATTCAGCCATTCAGAACGGTCGTTGGTTCAGGCAGAGGCATTCCACAGAATCAGGACAGGCGGACTTTTCCGGTCGCGCAGCATGAAAACTTACCACAGTCTGGAATGAGTCGTCGGCAGTTTCAAGCGATTCAACTTACAGAATCCCTCGGCCGAACGCTTCGACCGTGCGGTTTGTGGCAGTCTGTTGGGGTCGGGAAGACTGCCCGGACTCGCCCGGATTTTCCCAAAGCGGGATGAGGACTGATCTTGCCGCGAATGGCGATGCCCGATTAGAACACCCCCGTCTGCTCAGCCTGCAGACCGGATCAGATTCATGAAATGTCAGCAATGCAGCACGGATGCTCCCGCTGAAACCGACCCCGAAAGCGGTCGGCTGCGCTGTTCTCACTGCAAGGCGTTCTGGGGAACCGGCACGAACCAGAGTGCCGTGGTGCGGCAGGCGCGCGATATCCTCCAGAAATGGTCATCTGCCGATCTGCTGGACGAAATCTCCCGGTTTCCCTCCATTCCTCCTCTGAAGGACGCCGGCGATCCTGTCTCCGAAACATCATCCGAGGATTCCGGGGCGGCTGACGCAAAGATCTCCTCCGAAGATCCGCAGCAACATGAACAGACCGATCGCGGCCGATCATCCGAAATCCTCAGCCTCACCGAAGCGCTGAGAAGAAAGCAGCGCACGGATGCGTCGCAGTCCGCCGCTGATGATTCTGACGCAGAATCTGATGAACCTTCTGCCGCGGACCCGCTTCCGACCGCTCCTTCGGCCGCATCGTCTGATACGGCTCCATCCGATACACGCTCGTCCGACACCGATGCCGTCTCTTCCGGTGCGACTCGGGATTCAGAACCGGAAGCAGTCGTCTCCGTCGACAGCCGGTCTGATGCCGATGCTGATGCACCCGCTTCGTCCGCCGCATCCGGACCACCGGCTGCGGCGCACCAGCCGGCCGCGACGGACCACTCGGCCGGTGACCCGCCTTCTGCCCCTCCTTCAAAATCCCGTCGCGCGGTCCGCCGCGCGCTGCCGCGCCGCGCGACTGCTGGACCGGCGTCACCGCCTGGTTCCGATTCCGCAGAACCCCGTCCGGTTCCGGACTCCACTTTTCAGGGGATGGACACCGTGAAGAAAACCTATCGGCTCGACCAGCCAGGGCCCGTTTCGATCTCCGGCCCCGCAGATGCGGCCGTATCCCCGGATTCGTCAGCCGATGAACAGGCTGTCGACCCGCGGGCCCAGGATGCCACGTCGGCGCGACGCTTCCGAATCGATTCGGCACAGTCGATGCATGAACTGGCCGACAGCGGAACCCGCGTACGCGGTCAGGGCCGTTCCCGCCAGCGCTACGTCGACGAAGCGCACGAAGCGATCGGCATGCGGGGACCGCACTTCGATCTGACTCCGCCACCCCGTTCCAGCCTGACGTCTCTGACCGGTCAGATTCTGGCCTACATCGGCGTGCTCGGACTGACCGTGGGAACGGCCATCGTGATCTACGGTCACTTCGGCGGCATGTCGGAATACACGCCCACCGGCTGGCTGGTCACGACCGTCGCTCAGATGCTCCTGTTTCTGGGAGTCATCAATCTGGTATCCGGCGGCATCGAACAGAACAACTACGAAGTGTCCCACCGCATCAACGTGCTGGGCGAACAGCTCCTGCGCATCGAGCAGGTGACGGAAAATGTGCTTCGCGGACCCAAAATCCCGGCCGAACGCTACGCCGGCGGGCCGACTGCGGAGTCCGCCGAACCGACCGTCCCGGCATCCGCCGACGCCCTGCATGAACCGTCCTGACGTGAACTCCCGTCATCCGCGCCTGTCTCTGCCGACCGCTTCCCGAGCCTCCTCGTCCGGCTCCACACACACTGCCTCCCTCTCCTGCAGCAGACGGCCGAGGTAAGGGGATGTCTCCCTCTCCTGCGGGAGAGGACCGGGGTGAGGGCCGCAGCGTACGGGCACCGCACACATTGTCCCCACCGCCGGCAATGGCTGCCAGAGCGCCGGTTCGACATCTTCAGGGCCTGCCCCAGTCTCAGCCCCCGCGAACACCAGAGAAGAGAACTCAGAGAGTTCATCTGTTCAGGGTGGCGAGTGATGCGGCCTGAAAGTCGCATTCCTCGGCTGGCACGTTTCTCGCCGGGTTCTCTGCCGGCAACAGGTCCTGCAGGCCTGCTGTCTGTTTGTGCACCGGGAAATCGGGGGAACTGAAGACCGCTGCCGCAGGACAATCCCTTTCCCTCATCGAGGTGACTATCTGGTACACAGGCAGTCACTGAGGTGGTCAGCGGGCACGATGAATTCGGATCGGGATTTCCAATTCAGGCGTTCGTTATAGTTCCGGATCGCCAGGACGTCCCGGCAGCCAGGCGGGCAGTTCCGGCAGGCGATGAACGGCTGCTCCGGGAATCTCCCGTCCGTCCGCCAGCGGCAGTTCGCGCGTGGTATGAAAACGGGCCGGATCGACAGCGAACCACTCCGTCCGAAACAGTCTCAGATCCCGCGCCATTCCTGCTGACGAACGCCAGGCGGCATCCGTCCATTCGAACTGCTGGGCATTCCGTTCGGCTCCTTCGCTGTGCCGATTCCACCAGGCCTGCCAGTCGCTGAAGCGGAATGTTTCTCCGGCCGGACCGCTGTCGCGGGAAACCAGAATCCAGAATGCCGAATAACCGGCGTACAGTCCGAAGTCGCCGGTCCAGATGAGCTGTTCCTGGAGTTCGTCGAGTCGTTCCGGTCCACGCGATTCCACCAGAATTCCGTTTTCGCCGGATGCACAGAACACAGATGCCCGGCTGGTCACATCGAGAACCGAAACCACTCGCTGCGGAGCCCCTTCCGGTTCGATGATGCGAAGCAGCGGTGCGCCCGTGATGGCTGTTACATGATTCAGTTCCAGCCGGACCGTTCCAGCCGGACCGGCCGTCGTTCCTCCCGTATTGTGAATGAGGCTGCCCGTCACGGCGACTCCGCAGTTATCCATCTGCAGGAAGGCGGAAATCTGAGCAGCAACGCGGAACAGATCAGCACTGCCGCTGACCGCGAGACTGTCCAGACGGACGGTGATTTCCGGAGGCATCACGGACGACGGGGTTTCGTTGAAACGAAACACGTCTGTCCGGGTTCCCGGTTCCGAATCCACCTGGATCGCACAGTTTCGGAGATCCAGATGAGCTGTCCCGGTGCAGTCGAACAGCGTCCAGGGAAGGTTGGTTCGTTCGGGGTCCGGAATCAGACGCAGAGTGACGTTCTCGAGGGTCAGGGATGATCCGTTCAGCAGGCGAAACAGACTTGTCATGCCCGGCTGATCCGGATCTCCGCGGTATTCGATGACCGGCTGCCGGCCACGTGCCGCAGAAATGCGGACCGTGACACCATCCAGCCGCGGCAGACTGTGAACCGGTTCCGGAGGCAGGCCGGAATAGTCCAGTTCCACTACGTGTCCGGTCCCGCCGACGGATCGGATGTGCGACAGTGCCTGACGGAGCGTGGAAAAGGGGGTCCGGGTGCCGTCCGGGGCCAGCGCCACGAACACGTCTGTACGCGGCGGGATCGGTACGGCTGCCGGTTCGGCTGCGGATGGATCGGACAGATCGGATGGCCACTGCAGGACAGCCGAAGCGACCGGTGCCGCGGTGCCTGGCAGAATCAGCAGATCGGGCATGCGGCCGAAACTTCCGGGGAGTATCGGCGGAATGCGGCCGGCTCCGGTTCCGTCACCGTCCGTTTCCACCCGGACCGGACGCTGGAAACGCGGCGGGTCGACCGGAGGAATGGAGGTTGTCGTCGACCGGGCGGGGGGGACCAGATGCATGATCAGAGCGGCCGCGCAGATTGCCAGCACGGCTGTGGCCATCAGCAGCGATCCGGAACTGCGGTGTTCCGTACGGTTTCCGGAATTCTTCCAGACGACGCCATCAGCGGGGATGCCCTGCAGTCCCATCAGTCCGGCCACATCGATCAGATCGGTCAGCAGTTCGGAAGGTGTCTGATACCGATCTTCCGGGTCGGTTTTCAGCAGTGTCAGCACGATATCCGCCAGCTCTTCCGGAACTTTGTCATTGATGTCCGCCGGGTCCGGAGCTTCCTTGCCCTGGTGATCCAGCAGCTTCTGCAGAGCGGTTCCTTCCGGATACGGGGGCTGCCCGGTGAGCATGTGGTACAGCGTGCACCCCAGAGAATACAGGTCGCTGCGAATATCGGCCTGCCGCGGATCCCGTGCCTGTTCAGGAGCCAGATAATCGAATGTTCCCAGGGTGCTCCCGGCCACGGTGATATCGCACACGGAATCCGGGCTGTCACGCCGGGCAAGTCCCAGATCGACAATCTTGACGCGTCCGTCTGCGGTCACGATCAGGTTGGACGGCTTGATGTCCCGATGGATGACTCCCGTCGAATGCATGTGGTTCAGAGCCAGTGTGGTCTGGATGGCATAGTTCACCACATCTTCCGGCGACAGAGTTCCCTGTTCGGCGATCAGGTCCCGAACCGTGCGGCCTTCCACGTATTCACTGGCGATGTAATGCAGCCCGCGGTCTTCCCCGATGTAGTAGACCTGAGCGATGTTGTCGTGCTGCAGCAGCGCGGCCGATCGCGCTTCATTCTGAAACCGGGACAGCATGGCTCTGTCGTGAGCTGCGGTCGGTTTGAGCACCTTCAGGGCGACAGGACGGCGCAGCAGCACGTCATGGGCCAGAAAGACATAGCCCATGCCTCCTGCCCCGATCCGCCGGCTGATTTCGAAATGCCCCAGCCGAATCCCGCCGGGAATGTGGTCGGAGCCCTCCGTGCCGAACAGCAGTTCCGATGGAAACGCCCCGCCGGTTTCGACGACCACATCACTGCGGGTTGCTTCGGTGGTTTCCCCCGGCGACGACCCCGATGACACGACCGTCTGCTGACGATCCGCCACCAGCGGCAGACTGGCCAGCGGAACATCGGCTGCGCCGGCCGGATCCGTCTGTGACGTTTCCGACGATTCGATGTTCGGTCCGGAAGGAACACTCATGGTTGTTCGTCAGGCTTTCCGACAGCACGCAGCACGGACCGTGAACACGCGCCCCCAAAACGACAAAACAGATCACCAGGACAACCCGGGCACAGCCTGTCGCCTGTCCGGCCGCAGCATAACCTCCGATCCGGCGGACACCGTTTCGCCGTTCGCTCGAAACCCCGTTTCGAATCCACCGAATCCCGGCCGGCTGAACTTCCTGAGACCAGATTCGGTTCCGTTTTCCGGTTCCCGGCCGACAGATCTCTGCCCGGATTCTACCCCGCCGGCAGACTGCGGTCAAAACGCGAACATTCCGGCCATCTGATGACCGAGGCAGATTATGCAGCCTGTAACGGCTGCCCCGGGCAGTCGGACTGTGCGACAGTTTTGTACAGAACACACGTGCCTCACAGACGAATTCCCGAAGGTTTTTCGGATTCGATGAGCTGGCCGACCCACGTGACAAGCTGATAAGCGGCCGTGTCCGCATCGGCCGGGAAACGGGCAGCCAGCGACGCGGCCGTTCCCGCATCGCGCAGTTCTGCCAGGTAATCGATCAGCACTTCCCGCCCGCGGGGACCACCATGCAGCATGTAGTGAACCCATCCCCAGCTTTCCGCATAGGCTTCATTGTCGAATTCGCGGAAGTCGGTGATCGCTTCCAGCCGGGCAATCGACGGCCGGTGACGGCGTCGCTGCATCCGGCGCAGTGTCCGCAGATGGTCCGGATGCGGGGCTCCGGTTTCCGATCCGCCCGCTTCGAAGTATTCGGCCAGGCCTTCATCGAGCCACAGTGGCACGGTGTTCAGCGAGGCATGCAGAATGCCGTGTGTGAGTTCGTGACGCAGGTCTTCCTGCATCCGCGGTCCGTGAAAGGAATACACGGCCAGTTCGCGCGATGTTCCGATGAAGTACGCCCGCCGCGATGGCAGATCGGGCCATGTCTTTTTCATGTAGCGACGGTAGGCCCCTTCGCTGTCGAACAGATACACGATAACCGGATCACGCGGCGGCGGAAGCTGCAGCGTCTTCATCACATCATCCCGCAGGTCACGCAGTTCCTGCAGAAGGGGGGCGTCTTCTGCGATTCCGATATCGCTGAGCACGACGAATCCGGCCGCTTCGATCCGATGAGCCCGGGGACGATCGGCGGCCGCCGTCAGTGCCCAGTTCGCTGACCGGCATCCGGCCGACAGCAGAAAGGCGGTCAGCAGACCAGCCAGCAGCCCGCCGGCCCGCTTCCTTCTGTTCGGAACGGCCGCTTCTGGTTTCGGCAACACATCGATTCCGGACGGAGGCAGAGTCGGCATACGATCAGCGGACGAAGACAGCACACCCGGCGAGAAAACAGGCCGGGCCGGACGCGGATTCAGGCAGGTGACTCCATCATCCCAGATCCCCCGAAAGCTCACAAGCCGTGTCTGGCCATCGTCCCGAGCCCCGGCGGGGCGGGATGGTGGCCAGAGGGTCCTGTATATTCGCGGTCCGTAGTGATTCAGCCTTGTACGGCTCCAAAGCGCCGTTTACACTGCTTCGCTTCGATTTCGGCACGCTCGGTGTGCGGCAGCCACCGGGGTGTGGCCGCCTGCGGAAACGGCTCCGACTGCCCCCGCAAACTGCCTCCGCGGAAACAAGGCGCACGAACCATGAAGAAGGACATCCATCCCGAGTACCGTCCCGTGATCTTCCTGGATACGTCCACGGGAACACGATTTCTGATTCGATCCACCATTGTTTCCAAAGAAACGGACACGTGGGAGGACGGACAGGAATACCCGCTGGTGAAGGTGGAAATCAGTTCGGCGTCGCACCCGTTCTATACGGGAAAGATGAAGTTCGTGGATTCTGCCGGCCGCGTGGAAAAATTCCAGAAAAAGTGGGGGCGGGCAGCCGCTGCCGCAGAATCCTGAAGGCCGGACAGCCGCCTCCGGGATGTGCAGACATCTGCGCACGTCTTTTTTCCGGGGGCGATCGTCCCGCTGCCGGTATGAACACCTCGACCGTATCTGACTGTCGGGGTGTTTGGCTTTTCTGTGCACGATGAATCAGGATGCGGGACATGTTTCCCAGTCTGCAGCAGAAATTCGATCGGTACGAAGAACTGCAGCGGCTGCTGCTGGATCCCGCCGTCACCTCAGACGTGGATCGCCTGCTGGACATTCAGAAGGAAATGGGCGGCCTGGCGCGCGTGGCCGATGCCGTCCGTTCCTTCCGGGAACTCGAAGGCGACATCGAAGCGGCCCGAATGATGGTGGCCGAAGAAACCGACGAAGATTCCCGCGCGTACGCTCAGCAGGAACTCGATGAGCTGCTGGAAAAACGGGACCGCCTGCAGGCCGAACTGGAAGATCTGGCCACCGCCGGCGATTCCATCACCCGCGGATCTCTGATCATGGAAATCCGGGCCGGGACGGGGGGCGATGAGGCGGCTTTGTTCGCCCGCGATCTGTACGAAATGTACACCCGCTACTGCGAATCGAAGTCGTGGAAAGTCGAAGTGCTTCAGTTCACGCCCACGGAACTGGGCGGCGTGCGGGAAGTCGTTCTGTCGATTTCCGGTGATGGTGCCTTTCATGAACTGCAGTTCGAAAGCGGCGGCCATCGGGTGCAGCGGGTTCCGGAAACGGAAACACAGGGACGAATCCACACGAGTGCCGCGACAGTGGCCGTGCTTCCGGAAGCCACTGAAGTGGAAGTCGACATTCATCCGGAAGATCTGCAGATCGACACGATGCGGGCCGGCGGACCGGGCGGACAGAAAGTCAACAAAACGGAAAGTGCTGTGCGGATCACTCATCTTCCGACCGGTATCGTCGTGAAGATTCAGGATGAGAAAAGTCAGCACAAGAACCGCGCCAAGGCCCTGAAAGTGCTCCGCAGCCGCATTCTCGAACGTCAGCAGCAGCAGGCTGCCAGTGAGCGGGCGGAAACGCGCCGCACTCTGGTGGGATCCGGCGACCGCAGCCAGCGGATCCGTACCTACAACTTCCCTCAGAACCGCGTCACCGATCACCGCTGCGGACTGACTCTGCACAAACTCGACCGGATCATCGCCGGCGAACTGTCCGAACTGATCGAAGGGCTGCTTGAATTCGATCGTCAGGAACGGCTTCGAGGCGACCTGGGCGGCGGCTGAACAGAAGGGATCTCATGGACCGGTCGGCATCGGCAGACAGCGACTGGACAGTCCGCCGCATTCTCCGCTGGACGACAGATTATCTGGAAACGCGCGGTGTGGAAGCGGCCCGTCTGGAAGCCGAACTGCTGTGTGCTCATGCCCGCCGGTGCCCCCGGATTCGCCTGTACACAGACTACGACGTCCCCCTGACGGAAACCGAACGGTCCCGCATGCGCGAAGCGGTCCGGCGCCGGGCTGCCCGCGAACCGCTGGCCTACATCATCGGAGAACGCGAATTCTACGGCCGCACGTTTCATGTGGTCCCCGGAGTCCTCATTCCACGCCCGGAAACGGAAACTCTGATCGATCTGGCACTCGAACAGATACCTGACGACCGACCGGCTCACTTAGTGGAAGCGGGATTCGGTTCAGGCTGCATCGCCGTCACCCTGGCCGTGCAGAAGCCGCAGTGCCGCGTTACCGCCTGCGACATTTCCGCAGTGTGCGGCGACGTGGCCCGACAGAACGCAGCCCGGTTCGGTGTGGCCGACCGGATCCGGTTCCTTCATGCCGATGCGTCTGCGGCGCTGGCCGATATTCCGGATGCTTCCGTCGACGGGTTTCTCAGCAACCCGCCCTATGTGCGGACCGACGAACTGGACCGCCTGCAGCCGGAAGTGGCCCAGTATGAACCGCGCGAGGCACTGGTATCCGGTCCCGACGGCCTGGATCTCATTCGACAGCTCATTCCGCACGCGGCCCGTATTCTTCGGCCGTCCGGCTGGATCGGCCTGGAATGCGACCCGGCTCAGTGTCGCACCATTCAGGCCCTGCTGACCGAACACGGCCTGGCCGCTCCGACCATCTTTCAGGACTTTCGCGGCACAGACCGCATTGTCACGGCGCAGCGACCTTCCGAACCGACCGGCCCTTCGCCGCGTCCCAAAACGTGACCGGACGAACGCCGCGCGTTACTCTTCTTCGTCGCGCAGCCGGGCCAGGACGCTGAGATCTTCCAGTGTGGTCGTGTCCTGCACGGATTCCCGGCCGGCCGCGATGTCTCTCAGCAGACGCCGCATGATTTTTCCGCTGCGGGTCTTGGGCAGCGCCGGTGCAAAACGCACACGATCGGGAGTGGCCAGTGCTCCGATCTGGTCTCGCACGTGCTGAGTCAGTTCCTGCTGGAGGGCTTCGTCGCCTTCTCCATCTTTCAGAGTGACGAAGCAGAAGATCCCTTCTCCTTTGATTTCATGCGGGAACCCGACGACGGCTGCTTCGGCCACGCGTTCATGAGCGACCAGGGCACTTTCGATTTCCATGGTGCTCAGCCGGTGTCCGGACACATTGATCACATCATCGACACGTCCCATGACCCAGATGTACCCGTCTTCGTCCCGCCGGGCTCCGTCCCCGGCGAAGTAGCATCCCGGGATTTCGCTGAAATAGACCTGTTTGAAGCGTTCGTGGTCGCCGTAAAGCGTCCGCAGCATGTGCGGCCAGGGCTGCCGCATGACCAGCAGTCCGCCCTCGTTGGCCGGCAGACTGGTTCCGTCGGAAGACACGATGTCCGGAACGACTCCCGGCAGCGGACGCCCGCAGCTTCCCGGTTTGGTGGCCGTGATTCCCGGCAGGGGACTGATCATGATGCCGCCGGTTTCCGTCTGCCACCAGGTGTCGACAATCGGGCAGCGTTCCTGGCCGATGACTTCGCGGTACCACATCCAGGCTTCCGGGTTGATCGGTTCGCCGACGGTTCCCAGCAGCCGCAGGCTGGACAGATCGTATTTTTCCGGCCACTGGTTTCCCCATTTGATGAAGGCTCGGATGGCCGTGGGCGCCGTGTAGAAGATGCTCACACGGTACTTTTCCACGATTTCCCAGAAGCGTCCTTCATCCGGCCAGTTGGGCGCTCCTTCATACATCACCACGGTCGCTCCGTTGGACAAAGGACCGTAGGTGATGTAACTGTGTCCGGTGATCCACCCGATATCCGCTGTGCACCAGTAGGTGTCGTCTTCCTTCAGATCGAACACCCACTGTGTTGTCATCGTGGTTCCGAGAAGATATCCGGCCGTCGAATGCAGAACCCCTTTGGGTTTTCCGGTGCTTCCGGACGTGTACAGGATGAACAGCGGATGTTCCGCGTCCACTTCCACAGCATCGCAGTCGGCCGATGCGCCTTCTGTCAGTTCATGCCACCAGAAATCCCGATCGGGCACCATGTCCACTTCCCCTCCGGTGCGTCGGACGACGACGACTTTTTCCACGGTCGGCGATTTTTCCAGAGCCGCGTCCACGGCAGCCTTCAGCGGCACTTCCCGGCCGCGCCGCCAGCCGCCGTCGGCCGTGATGACGATCCGGGCCTGAGCATCGTTATTGCGGTCGGCCACAGCATCGGCACTGAACCCGCCGAAAATGATGGAATGGACCGCACCGATGCGGGCACAGGCCAGCATGGCGATCGTCAGTTCCGGAATCATGGGCATGTACAGCGTGATCCGGTCGCCCTTTTCCACTCCAAGGCCTTTCAGCACATTGGCGAAACGACAGACTTCCCGGTGCAGATCCTGATACCGCAGGACGCGCGTGTCGCCAGGTTCCCCTTCCCAGATGATGGCCGCCTTGTTGCGGCGTTCGGTTTCCAGGTGGCGATCCAGACAGTTGTAGCTGGCGTTGATGGTGCCGCCGGAGAACCAGCGGGTTTCCGGCATTTCGCCTTCCAGCACCGTGTCGAAGGGCCGGAACCAGTGCAGATGTTCCCGGGCCAGATCTCCCCAGAATCCGGCGGGGTCGTCTTTGGCCCTTTGCCACATCGTGTTGTACTGTTCCTCGCTGCGGATGTTCGCCTGAGCGGTGAAGGCGGCCGGCGGGGCGAATGTCCGTGTTTCCTTCAGAACGCTGTCGATGCTGCTGCTCTCAGACATGGATTCCTCCAAAGAAAATCATTGTGTCAGCCGGGCCTGGCATTCTGCCGCATGACTTCGGGATTGTCCAACGGCCGCTGTTTCCGTCCGGAATCCCCGCAGGCGGCAGCAGTGCCGTCCGGATGTTCCGATGATGCTGTTCCGATCACAGGGAACCGGGCAGGAAGGATTCGAACCTGTCCTGGTTTTGGCATAGAATCCCGGCTTCGTCGCGGAGCCGAAATCGGTGTCCCGGGGCGCACAGCCGGATCCGCGGCGGACTGCCGTGCCGGCGCCGCGTACAGAGCAGACGCCTCGGAGCCCGGTGTCATCGGTCCACGCCGGAAGACAGACGCCGAAATGTTCCGGTCGTTCGTGTCTGATCGGCGTATCGCGATGATGGTTCCCGGCCTGCTGCCCGGACAGCGCACCAGCCGAACGAAAAGTGAAATCCGTCTGCAGTATCCGCTTCCCTGAATCGATGCCTTTCATGTTTCAGCCCGTTTCCGACAGCGATTTCATCCCTGGTGAGCATTCCGTCCTGAAGCTCTGGAAACAGCAGCAGACGTTTCAGCGTCTGCGAAAAAAGAACGCCGGCGGACCACGATGGAGTTTTCTGGATGGTCCCATCACTGCCAACAATCCGATGGGTGTTCACCACGCCTGGGGACGCACGTACAAAGACACCTACCAGCGTTTCTTCGCGATGACCGGGCACGAACTGCGGTACCAGAACGGCTTCGACTGCCAGGGACTGTGGGTGGAAGTCGAAGTCGAAAAGGAACTGGGTCTGGGAACGAAATCCGCTGTCCGTGAGTTCGGGATCGACCGTTTTGTCAACGAATGCAAGCGGCGGGTTTTGCGGTTCGCGGCCCGTCAGACCGAACAGTCCATGCGTCTGGGATACTGGATGGACTGGGACGATCCGGACCAGCTGCGCCGTCTGGCCGACACTCTGGGAACAGATGAAGAAATCACGATCACCGCTCCCAGCGGTGTCCGGGCGACCGGACGCACCCATCAGCTCGTGGAACGGCTGGGCTGTCCGGAATGGGGCGGCAGTTATTTCACGTTCAGCACGGAAAACAACGAAACGATCTGGACGTTTCTGAAGAAGTGCTTTCAGCGCGGCAAGATCTATCAGGGCCACGATGTGATGCCGTGGTCCGGTCGCGGAGGCAGCGCGTATTCTCAGATGGAAATCGCCGAAGGCCGCCGGCTGACGACGCACAAAAGCGTGTTCGTCCGGTTTCCGCTGAAAGATGCGAACGGAGCACCGCGCCGTGACGAAAGCGGCCGCCCGGAATACCTGCTCATCTGGACGACCACGCCCTGGACTCTGACCAGCAATGTGGGAGCCGCCGTCAATCCGGATCTGGAATACGTGCGGATTCGGGCGCTGCGGGACGATGCCGTGTACTATTTCGCGAAAGACAATCTGAATTTTCAGCGTCTGGCCACCGAGTTTCGGGAGGGGTTCGGACGACCGGAATGGAAATGGCCGTCGGATGTTCCGCGGCTGAAAACGATCGCTCAGATTTTCAAAGAACAGGGCGGTTTTGAAGAACTGGGCACGGTACCGGGGTCGGAGCTGGTCGGCTGGCGTTACGAAGGCCCCTTCGACGACCTTCCGGCTCAGCAGATGCCCGGCGGATGTCCGGCAGAAGAAACGACGGTCGAATGCAGCGGAGCCGCCTGGCACCGGGTCGTGGACGGCGGTCGTGATTCCCGCGGCAATCCGCATGTCGTGGCCGGAGAAGGCACCGGGATCGTTCACATGGCACCCGGCTGCGGGGACATCGATTACCGCATCGGTACGGCTCTGGGAATGCCGGTCATCGCTCCTCTGAAGGAAGACGGAACCTATCGGGAGGAATTCGGGGAATTTTCCGGCCGGGAAGCGATCAGCCCGGAAACGGCCGATCTGGTCATCGATCGGCTGCGCGAAAAAGGCCTGCTGGTGGCTGTGGAAATCTACCCGCACGTCTATCCGCACTGCTGGCGGACGGGTGATGAACTCGTGTTCCGGCTGGTCGACGAATGGTTCATCAACATGGACTGGCGCGATGAAATCAAGGAGGTCACGCGGGAAATCCGCTGGCTGCCCGAAAGCATCGACGGAAAGGATCGAGAGATCGAATGGCTGACGAACATGGGCGACTGGATGATTTCCAAAAAACGGTTCTGGGGGCTGGCACTGCCCATCTGGGTGGACGAACAGACCGGAGATTTCGAAGTGATCGGTTCTCTGGCGGAACTGAAGGAACGCGCCGTTGAAGGCTGGGAGGACTTCGAAGGACACACGCCGCATCGTCCATGGATCGACCGGGTGCGGATTCGCAGTCCGCGGACCGGAAATCTGATGACGCGGATCGAAGATGTGGGCAATCCATGGCTGGATGCGGGCATCGTTCCGTTCAGCACCATGCACTACAACCACGACCGCCAGGAATGGCAGAAATGGTATCCGGCCGATCTGGTGACCGAATGCTTCCCCGGCCAGTTCCGCAACTGGTTCTACAGCATGCTGGCTCTGTCGACGATGATGCGTCACGACGAAACCGACAGCGCCCGGGAAAAACGTCCTTTCAAAACGCTGCTGGGACACCGGCTGGTGCAGAATGAAGACGGCCGGCCGATGCACAAATCCGACGGCACGGCGATCTGGTTCGAAGAAGCCGCGGAACAGCTGGGCGTTGACACGATGCGCTGGATGT
Source organism: Planctomycetaceae bacterium (assembly GCA_015485495.1). Classification (GTDB taxonomy): domain Bacteria; phylum Planctomycetota; class Planctomycetia; order Planctomycetales; family Planctomycetaceae; genus S139-18. The sequence continues at coordinate 33,317 of WFTL01000173.1, read as the reverse complement.
ATCTGGCTCAGAACCCGGCCACCGATCTGCGATTCGGGACACGGCATCCGGATGAACCGGTCACGCTGCAGACACCGGACGGACCGGTGCAGGAAACTCCTGAAGGTGTACGGACCGCCCGTGTCACCAGCGGCCCGGCCGATGATGTGCGTCGCCGCATTCTGATTCCTTTGTGGAACTGTTATCGATTTTTCGTGGACTACGCGGTGGCAGACCGGTTTGTTCCATCCGAAGCTCTGCGAACCCTGGCCGCGACAGGCGGGCATGTCGCCGGTGCGGAAACCGTTCCTGTCACCGATCGTCCGGAAATCGACCGCTGGATTCTGTCCCGTCTTCAGGCACTCACAGAAACAGCACGGCGGGAATTCACGGATTTCAATGTCGCCGCATTCTGTACCGCGGCCGAACAGTTCGTCGATGATCTGAGCAACTGGTATATCCGCCGCAGCCGGAAACGTTTCTGGAGATCACGGGATGCCAGTGACACGGACAAGATTTCGGCCTACGAAACTCTGTACGAAGTCCTGACAACACTCAGCCGGCTCCTGGCCCCCTGCATTCCGTTTCTGGCTGAACGCATCTACCGGAATCTCGTTCTGGGACGCGGCTGCGACGCGGAATCCGGCGATCAGGACGCACCGGACGGACTGCCGGCCAGCGTGCATCTGTGCGATTACCCGGAAGTGCGCCGGGACCGGCTGGACGAGGATCTGAATCGCCGCATGCAGGCGGCGCAGCGCGTGGTCCGGCTGGGACATCAGCTCCGCGAAGAAAACGGTCTGCGGGTTCGCCAGCCGCTGTCAGAACTGCAGTTCGCTGCGGCGGATCCGCAGCAGGCGGAAGCTGTCGAACAGCTTTCTGATGTGATCGCCGAAGAACTCAATGTCCGCCGCATCACCCGCCAGGAAAACCTCGACGACAAGGTCGGGTATTCCTACAAACCCAACCTGAGAACGCTGGGGCCCCGATACGGCCGGCTGCTGGGACACCTGCGCCGACTGCTTCCGGAACTGGGCGACGCGGTCCTCAGTCCGCTGCGTCGCGGAGACACGGTCACTGTCGACGTGGAGGGGCATCCGGTCGAACTGACGCCGGACGATGTTCTGATCAGCACACAGCAGGCGGCCGACTGGGTGTGCGCCGACGAAGCAGGCGTTCAGATCGCCATGAACACGGTTCTCACGGACGATCTCATTCGAGAAGGCATGTCCCGCGATTTCGTGCGGCATGTTCAGCAGCTTCGCAAGGAAGCAGGGCTGGATATTCAGGACCGCATTGAGATCTCGTGGTTCTCCGACGACAATCATCTGGAAGCGATGATGGACCAGTGGCAGAACTACATTCGGGAACAGACGCTTTCCGATGCTGTGAAACGCCAGGACCGTCGTCCCGAACAGGGAAAAACCGTCCGGGCCGGCCGTTGCGAAGTGACCATTGCAATCACGCCGCTGACCTCTTCGTGATCTGATCTCCCGGATCTCCGCGGACCGCGCGTGCCCGGGGTTGTCTGCCCGTCTGAGGTGATGTTCGGTCCACTGGTCTTCCGATGTCAGGCGATTTCGTGAATCACACTGCCCTGTCCTTCGATGTCACCTGCAGCAGCGATCGCCGCCGTCACCTGGCCCGGCTGCGTGCCGACGTGGCGGACCGGCTGAAAAGCGGCTGCCGACCCACCGAAATCTGCGAATGGCTGTCGGACGGGCTCGATGCGCTTCTGCAGGCCATGGTCCGACAGCGGCTGGAAGAACACGGAATCGACGAACATGCATCGCGGTTTCTGGTGGCCTGTGTCGGCGGCAACGGCCGGCGGCGGCCGGCTCCGTTTTCCGACGTCGATCTGCTGCTCATTACAGACAGCCGCAGTTCCGGGCTGGCTGCTGCACTGAATGACTTCGTACGCGACTGCTGGGATACCGGAATGGAACTGGGACACAGCATCCGCACACCGGCCGACGTCATTCGGTTCGCATCGGACGACATTCAGTTCGCCACATCGCTGATCGACATGAGACGACTGATCGGTGACGAACGGCTTCTGGAAGATCTGCGGGACCGGCTGGATCGGCGCGTGTTTCGGGATCGCAGCGAACATTTCGTCGCCCGCTGCGTGGTGGCCCGGCGTGAAGAATGGTCGGCCCGCGGGGATTCGGTCAATCAGCTTGAACCGGATGTGAAGAAGTCGCCGGGCGGACTGCGCGACCTGCACCTGCTCCGCTGGATCGCCTATGCCCGATACGACGACGCCGATCCGGCCACCCTGCTGCAGTATGAAACTCTGCGGACTCAGGAACTGGCGGCCCTGCAGATGGCCGATGAATTCCTGACGGGAATCCGTCTGGACCTTCACTGCCGCACCGGAATGAAACAGGATGTGCTCACCCGGGAAATCCAGCTCGATATGGTCCGGGAACGCGATCCTCAGGCGACCGACCTGCGGGCCGCGGCATCGGCCGCCATGCAGAAGTATTTTCAGCATACCGCGCCGGTCGCGGAAATTTCGCGGCGCATCTCCGAGACTCAGCGGACCACCGGTCTGCTCACCCGCCTGCGCACGGCCCTGCTGCCGGGATCGGGCCTGCCGGGCCTGCCGCTTCACAGCGGCGTCATCAACATCACGGAGGAAGGGCTGAAGAGTCTCAAAAGGAACCCGACCGGTGTTCTCGACGTGTTCGTCCAGGCGGCCGAACGAGGCGTGTCGCTGTCATCCGACCTGCGTCTGGCCATTTCCCGACTGGTCGATTCCTTTCCGGACGAACCGGAACGGCGGCACTGCAGCCAGTTTCGCCGCATTCTGCGGTCCGGGCCGGGACTTCCGGCCGTTCTGCGGCAGCTTCACGAAACGGGCGTCCTGGAATGGCTCATTCCGCCATTCCAGGAAATCCGCTGTCTGATGCAGTTCAATCAGTATCACAGCTACACCGTGGACGAACACACGCTGAAAACGATCGATGAAGTGGTCGCTCTGGAACATGACGATTCATCCGTCGGGTCGGCGTACCGCAGTGTCCGGCACAAAGCCACCCTCCATCTGTCTCTGCTGATGCACGACATCGGCAAGGGGCGTGAGGGAGACCATTCGGTCATCGGAGAAGCTCTGTGCGAAGAAGTCGGCCGCCGGCTGCAGATGGCCGAAAACAAGAAACAGATGATGGCCTTTCTGGTTCGGCAGCACCTGTTCATGCCGGATCTGGCTCTGCGCCGAGACTACACGGACGCCGCCCTGATCAATGAATTCGCCCGCATGGTCGGATCCCCCGAACGGCTCCGTATGCTGTATGTTCTGTGCGTGGCCGATATCAAAGCCGTCGGTCCGGGCGTGTGGACCGACTGGAAAGCCGACCTGCTGGCCGACCTGTACGACCGCACGATGCAGATCATCAGCGGTCGCCCGTCGAACCATCTGGAACGGGAACGAATTCAGATCATCCGCGAACACGTGCACGAAGCCATTGTTCCGGAACACCAGCGCTCGGGTCGTGATCAGAATCCGGATGACGCGCCGGCCGAGCACCTGCCGGCATGGATCGACGAACAGCTCGATGCTCTGCCGGCCTTCTATCTGATGACCGAAGACCCGCAGCAGATCGCCCGCGATCTGGACATTCTGAGAAAACTGGAGGACGACGAAATCGTCTTTCGATCGTCATACGATGAAGAATCGGACACGGTGCGCTATCGAGTCATTGCCGCGCCCATGTACGAAGACGGTTTTTTCCACAAAGTAACGGGCATTCTGAGCGGTCTGAGGAACAACATTCATACTGCGGTGTCCTGCAGTGCTGCCAGCGGCCGCATCGTGGCCGGATTCGTCGTCACGGACAATGACTTCACGGGCGAAGTCCCGCGACACCGGATGGACCACGTGACGCAGGCCGTTCGGGAAGTTCTCATCGGACAGCGGACGGTGGACAGCATCTTTCGCCGCAGCAGCCTGTTTCAGGCTGCAGGACGTGATCAGACTCTGGTAGCCGTCGATCCCAAAGTGAGCATCGACAACGACTGTTCCGAACAGCACACCGTGATCGATGTGTTCGCCATGGACACGCCCGGACTGCTGTACACTCTGGCGGAAACTCTCTACCAGCATCAGTTGTCCGTCCGCCTGGCCCGAATCGCCACGAACATCGATCAGGTGGTCGACGTGTTCTATGTCACCGACCGCAGCGGACGGAAAGTGACCGACCCGGTGCGGCTGAAACGGATCACTCAGGATCTGCTGAACGGAATCGACACTCTCAGTTCCGAATAGACGCGATTCGTGTCCGGATGTGTGCGGCAGAATCGCGTCCGTCGGCGTTTCAGGACGATCATGAAAACGTCCGTCATCATTCCGACTCTCAACGAACACTCGTGCGTCGGAGCCGCCGTGGAAAGTGCTCTGCGGGCCGGTGCCGATGAGGTTCTCGTGGCCGACGGCGGCAGCACCGACGGAACAGCCGACCTTGCTGTGGCGGCCGGAGCCCGTCTGGTGCGGTCTGCACCGGGACGCGCCGTTCAGCAGAATGCCGGCGCTGACGCGGCGACCGGAGATGTGTTTCTGTTCCTGCATGCCGACTGCCGGCTGCCGGCTGATGCCGTGCCCGTGGTCGTCCGTTCGCTGCAGCAGTGTCCCGCGGCCGTCGGTGGATTTTTTCGACAGCGCATCGACCACCCCGCCCGCGTGTTTCGCTGGATCGAATTCGGAAATCTTCTGCGGGCCCGCATGCTGCGATGGCCGTATGGCGACCAGGCCATTTTCACCCGCCGCCGCGTGTTTCATTCGATCGGAGGGTTCCCGCTGCTGGACATCATGGAAGATCTCTACCTGGCCAAACAACTGAATCGTCGCGGCACACTCGTCTGCATCGACCGGCCTCTGACCGTGTCCGCCCGCAGGTGGGTCCGTCAGGGGGCCGTCCGCCAGACGCTGCGCAACTGGAGTCTCCTGGCGGCCGTGCATCTGGGCGTGTCTCCGCAGCGTCTGGCGCGCCACTATCCGCGGGCCACATGATCGGGATGTTCCGGAGCCGCACTGCGGAAAACGGCGCCGGCATTCAGCGGCATTGCTGTCTGACAGTCCACCCGATCACCGGCTTCCGACTGCCGCACCCGCCGACACACGTCTTCGGCGTGAGATTCCGAACGCGCCATGATGGCCGCCACGGGCCCCCAGGAGGACTGAACAATCGGCAGGTCACGGGTCTCCCGGGCTTCAGCCAGCCGGCGAATCACTTCACTGGAAAACAGGCCTCCCTGAAGAGGAGCAAAGAAGCGGCCGACCGCCAGACCGTACTCGTGGAGCCCTCGACTGAACGTATCGAAATCCGCCGCCTGCAGAGCCGGGACGATGACATCCTCAATGAGATGCGACTGCCGCCGCACGGTCTCCACAGACATCGGATTCTGCCGCCGAAAAACGGATTCCTCATCATTTCCCGACAGTCCCGACATTCCGCGGGGTCTTACCAGAACGATGCGCCAGCTTTCCGGAACGTCATAACGCTGCGTTCGTCGGTGGGCGGTCGATGGGCATCCGAAATCCACAATCCACCCGCCCCGGTCGAATCCGGCAATGCCCACGGCCGAACGCCGCCCCCGCTGCAGGCTTCGTGCCATGTCCCAGGACGAATCCGGTCGGCATCCACCGGCGGCGATGGTGACGGCGGCCGCCACCGCCAGTGCCAGCTGCGTCCCGGATCCCAGTCCCTGATGCAGCGGAATGTCCTCGTGAATGGACACGTGAAATCCGCCCGTCCGGTCCCGCGGCAGATGGATCTGCTGCAGAAGCCGATGAACACGGTGGCAGACTTCCGGCGATGCCGCCTGACATTCGTGTCGCTCGGCACCGGTCACGTGAAGCCGCCAGCCCGGCCGACGAATCATCATGCCGATTCCTCCGAAACGCATGGGAGTTCCCGGAGGCGCACAGATCAGGCCGAAATGCAGCCGGGAACCGGTGACAGCCTCGATACCGTTCATGGAGACTTCTGACCGAATGCAGTCATGTGGTTTTCCAGCAGCGCAAATGCCTCCTTCTCGGCCGGTCCGCCCGTCTTTTCCACAGCCGGTTTCAGAAAAGCCATCCGGTAGCGCCACTGCGCTTCCGGCAGCAGGTGGACCCGAGTGGCCAGGATGGCCGCTTCCAGTACGGCATGGCGAGCCCGATTGAATCCCAGGAACGGCCGGACACTGCCGCGGGCGACGATCTGAGCCGGCATGGTGGCACGTTCATCCGTCAGATCGCAGTCATGGATCCGAAATTCGAACCAGCGGCAGCAGTTTTCCAGAATGCGGCCCGACACGGTGGTGGCGCAGCGTGTCGGAGGCAGCGGGTCCTGCCGGCCGATGGCCGTCCGGGCAAGCAGGTCAACCGTGTCCACGACATGAAAAACGCCGCACCGCGTTTCCATGAGATTGCGGAATGTTCCTGACGACTGAAACGGCCGCAGGCAAAGCGATTCGAAATCACCTTCCACAACGGCTCCCATCGGAGCCACGTTCAGCCGCGCCTGAGTGTCCAGGCTGGTCACAATGCCTTCCACGATCATGCGTGCAGTTTAGCGTCGCGGCAGACACAGAACAGGCGGCGTCCGACGGATCAGTTCAGGATGCCCACGTAGAAACTGAAGATCCGCTCGTCGTCAAACACTTCGCTGGCCACGGGAAACCCGAAATCGAACGCCAGCGGCACCTGCCCCATGGCCGGAATGGTCACCCGCAGCCCCAGCCCCACGGTGGCCCGGAACTGATCGAAGGAAACCCGGTTGTCCACCGTTCCCAGATCAGCGAACGTGACGATCTGGACCATATCGTCCGCAGTCACCGGAACGCGGTATTCGATCGATGCCAGGGCCTGAAACGTGCCGCCGATTTCCACAGCTCCCACCCGCGGGCTGACTCCGCGATAGGCGAATCCTCGAAACGACTGGAATCCACCGGCGAAATACCGTTCGAACACCGGCGTGTCTGCTGTGGCGAACCCCAGATTCGTCGACAGCATGAGCACCTGTCGGCCGCTGTCATCCGGCCGGCGGTACAGAGTGAAGTACTGGCGCCCCTGAAGATCGAGCCGCGAAAAGGTGAAGTCCCCGAACGCCTGTTCGAACCCACCTTCCAGATAGTGTCCGTCCGACGGCAGAATCACGGCATCCCGGGTATCGTTCTGGGCGGACAGACGTACCGTGGACAGAAAATTGCTTCCCACCACCTGTGCGAGCACACCGGGAACCGGAGCCCGCGGATTCGAAATAACGACCTCTTCCAGCCGAATCGTGGCGCTGACCGAATCCGTGGGATTCAGCTGCCTGCCGATGCCCACACGGCCGCCTCCCCGTTCCTCATCCCAGGCATCGAAAAAGCGGTTGTACAGAAACCCGCTGAGGCTCAGGGAATTGTCCGTGTGCATGAAATACTGATCAATCCAGTTCACGGCATATCGACTGACGACGATGCCGGGAACCGCTTCCAGCCGAAATCGCTGTCCGCGACCGCGAAAAGCGCGGCCGTTGATGACGTCCGCGAATGTTCGTGGAGGATTGAACAGGTCGAAATTGTTTTCTTCCCAGATGAAGGATCCGTTGACCCCATTGTTGCTGTTGACACCGGCACCGAACATCAGACGGCCCGTGCGTCCTTCCGTGGCGATGGCGTCCACATCCACCCATCCTGGTGGAACGGCCTGCAGATCATTCGTGTAGGGAGATCCCTGCAGAACCGGGTTGGAACGCATGAAATCTCCAGGATTCTGGGCCCGCACCACAGGAATCTCCGGTCGAAGGGACATCCGCACCATCAGTGGTTCGCCCCACGGACGCCGCAGCACTTCCGGATCGGCTGTCCGATACAGAAACCCGGACATCCGCCTGTCAGACCGGTCCTGAGACTGCTCTGAAGATCGGCTCGGCCGGCGGAACGCTGGAACGGACGAAGATTCCGTGAAGGTCCGGCGGTCGGAATCCGATGTCCGGCGATGGAACACCGAATGACCGCCCAGTGTCCGGCGCACGGCCTGATCTGCCGACGAAAACGCGTCCGACCATCCGGCATCCGGCTGTCGGCGGGCAGACTGCTGACCTCGAAAGATCCGGTCGTCTCCATTCATGATTCCCGCTGTGAACATCGACGTTTCCGGATCGACCGGCGTGGCCGTGACCTGGACTCCCGAAAACAGGCCGCCTCCGTTGATCCGGCTGCGAGCCCGATTGATCAGCCGGGGATCAGCCAGATCGCCGGGACGCAGCTGCAGCCGGTCCAGAATGACGGATTCCTGGGTGTAGGGACTGTCGCCTGCAATCTGCGGAACGACAAAGCGTATGTAGCGCGGCCGGTCTTCATCGATCAGAAACTTCAGATTGACGATCCCCGGTTCTTCGGTGAACAGCGGTTCCGGGACGATCTTCGCGTAGGTGTGCCCGCGGTCCCAGTACGGTTCCAGCATTTTGCGTACGTCCTTCGTCAGATCGGCCGAACTGAACCAGGACCCTTCCTGAACACGCGCATCTTTCCGCAGTTCTTCCGCAGAAAACAGATCATTGCCTTCCAGCGTGATACGCCCCACGCGGTAACGCACTCCTTCGTGCACGGTGTACACGACACGCACTGCAGATCCGTCGGAAGAAAAGAATTCCTCCGCCTTCACCGTCGCATCGAAGTATCCCAGGCTGCGGTAGTAGCTGATCAGCGCTGCTTCGTCCTGGGCCAGCGTTTCCGGACGGTAGATGCCGCGAAACAGGCCGAACAGAGCCGCTTTTGTCACGAGTTTCGTTTTCAGACGCCTGTCCCAGACCTGTTCGACGCCTTTGAAGTCCCGCCGTGTGACCCGCACGATCGGACCTTCATGGATCTCGAAAATCACGTCCCGGTCGCCCGGTTCCCCCCCCCGCACCAGCTTCACCTGAACGTGGAAATACCCCTTGTCGCGGTATTCCTGTTCGATCCGATGAACGGCTTCCCGATTGGCCAGATGATCGAACGGGCTGCCGACGTCCAGTCCGGTCCAGCCCCGCAGAACCTTGTCTTTGATCTTTCGGTTGCCGCGGAATTCCACTTTTCGAACGATCGGCCGTTCCCGCACATGGAACACCAGGACGGGACCGTCCTCCGTATCGTCGATGCGGCTGTCGACCTGTGAAAACCAGCGGGTACGCAGCAGCTCCCGCTTGTCTTCACGGATCATTTCTGCCGTCACGCGCCGCCCCGGCTGGATGCCGATCTTCTGCAGAATGGCCGAAGACGCAATCGTTTCATTGCCTTCCACACGGATATCCACCACCGTTTCCGGAACCGATTCCGCGCGAATCCCTTCACCCGGCTGCAGAAGAATCAGCGCAGCAGCCGAAATCAGCAGTTTCATCACGGCTGGCGGAATTTCCGGTCGTAACTGCATTACGTCGCGCCGAGAGCTGTCCCGATCACCGGATCCTGCTGAGCCGGTGACGAACAGAAAAAGATGGTGAGAGTTGAGAGAGAGGCCCGGACGGGCGGAGACGGACAGAGGCCGGGAAGTGAGATCCCGCCGCGACGGCAGGATGTGTGTACCAATATCCCAAACGGTCAAACGCCACAATACGAGTTGCCAGACGCGCGGACCGTCGCGGACCGTCGGGCCGGATGGCATTCCGGAAGTCTCTGAAACGCACTATTTTCTGCAGGCTCCCTGGATTCCGGAAGAAGTCGACGTCCGTCACGCGGCATCAGGCTGATGCATGAACACATCACGAGACGGAAACGGAAATGTGAATCCGCGTTCGTCGAAGCCCAGTTTGATGCGTTCGGTCAGATCGAACCGAACGGCCCAGTAATCGGCTCGGTCGACCCACGGTCTCACCACGAACCGCACACTGCTGTCGGCCAGTTCTGAAACAGCCACCACCGGTTCCGGATCCCTCAGAATTCTCGGATCCGAATCGACCAGATCCTGCAGAAACGCGCGGACCGCTTTCAGGTCGTCGCTGTATCCGCAGTCGACCGTCAGATCGATGCGCCGGCTTTTTTCCGCCGAAAAGTTGCTGATGGCAGATCCCGTGATGTTCGCATTGGGAACGACCACCCGCACGTTGTCCGGTGTGACCAGCACGGTGCTGAACATCTGAATCTCGACCACCGTCCCGGCGACACCGCTCAGATCAACATAGTCGCCGACTCGAAACGGCTTGAAGACGACCAGCATGACGCCCGAGGCGATGTTTCCCAGCGATCCCTGCATCGCCATCCCGACGGCGAAACCGGCCGCCGCCAGAACGGCGCTCAGCGACGTCGTATCCACTCCCAGACAGCTCAGGGCAGCAATACAGACAATCACCAGCAGCAGCAGATGCACCGCGTGCCGCAGAAACCCCAGCAGGGTTTCATCCGTCCCGGCCCGGCGGCCCGCACGGATGATCATTCCAATGATGATGCGGATGAACCAGCGGCCGACCACGAACACGGCCACGGCTGCCAGCAGCCGCGGCCCCCACGCTGCCGCCATATCCAGCAGTTGGTCAGCGGACAGGTATTCCTGCCGAAACTGTTCCAGCAGCGATCCGGCCGTTTCGCCGGTTCCTGGTGATGCCTCCTGAGCCAGGAGAGTCGGAAACATCGTCAGATCCATCGTGTCCTCCCTGACAGTGGAAATCGGCCCGCCGGATTATGGCAGCGTTACCGGAATTCCGGAACAGGAACCCTGCCGGAGCTCCGCGGGTGCCCCGGAGCCTCGAACACACGGGCCGACGCTCCTGCCACATCAGGACGGCACGCGCTGCTGATTGCGGGCAACGATTGCTGCATTGCGCTGCAGAGCTGCCAGACCGGTGCGTTCCAGGGGAGTTCCGCTGAAGCGTTCCGAAAACTGTTCGTCGGAAAGACTGAGAAGATCGTCCGCCGTGAGATTCTGCAGATCCGGCCGTGGACGAAACTCCGGGATGCTGTCTTCCGGCGCAAACCGGTTCCAGGGACAGACTTCCTGACAGATGTCGCAGCCGAATACCCAGTCGCCGAATCGCTCGGCCAGATCATCCGGAATCGACCCGCTGCGGTTTTCGATCGTGTGGTAACTGATGCAGCGACGGGAGTCGAGCACATAGGGTTCCGGAAATGCCTGCGTGGGACACGCGTCCAGACAGCGCGTGCACGTGCCGCAGTAGTCGGCTGAAAAGGGTTCATCGTAGTCCAGTTCGGCGGACGTCAGGATCGCTCCCAGAAAGAACCAGCTTCCCAGCCGGCGGCTGATCAGCATGGTGTTGCGGCCGAACCAACCGATTCCCGCCAGACGGGCGAAGTCCCGTTCCAGCAGCGGAGCAGTGTCGACAACCACACGCGTCCGGGCTTCCGGAAGAAGCTCTCGCAGTTCCTCCGCCAGGCACTGCAGCCGCTGACGCAGCACATCGTGATAATCCCGGCCACTCAAGGCGTATCGGGCGATGCGGGCGGTGCCGGGAACCGGGGATTCGCTGTGATAATTGACAGCCGTGACGATCACGCTGCGGGTGCCAGGCAGCACTCCATCGGGATGTCGGTACGCGTCCTGACGACGTTCCATCCACACCATGTCGGCCGCATACCCGCGATTCAGCCATTCGAGCAGCGGATGAAATCCGGGTGGCGAAACAGCCGGTGCGATTCCGGCAAGATCGAATCCCAGGCGGGCGGCCTGTCGTTTCACCTGTTCGGACACCGAACCCATCACCATCCCCTGCCTGCCGGGCCGTTCCTCACGATGCGGTCAGCCGGCAGGCTTCCGCCACGTCGACGGTCCCTTCGTAGATGGCACGCCCGGTGATCACGCCGATCAGTCCAGGTTCATCGTCTGCAATGGCCTGCAGTCGGCGGATGTCGTCCAGGGAAGCCACGCCGCCGGACGCGATGACAGGAAGTCCCATCCGGGCCAGCGCCACCAGATCATCCAGTGTGTCCGGATCGATGCCCTGCATCATGCCGTCATTGGCGATGTTCGTATAGATCACGGCTGCCAGAGGCACACCGACGAACTTCCTGGCCAGTTCCATGGCAGACACCTGAGACACATTCATCCAGCCGTCGGTTGCCACCATCGAATCGCGGGCATCCAGCCCCAGTGCCAGCCGGCCCGGCCAGGATTGGCACATGGCGATGAACCATTCCGGTTCGCGCAGGGCCCGTGTTCCGATGATGACACGGGCCAGTTTCAGCTCTTCCAGAGCCATCCGGATGCTGTCTTCGCTGCGGATGCCTCCTCCCATCTGGCACGGCAGGCCGGTGCCTTCGACGATATTGCGCACGACATCGTGATTGACCGGGTGACCTGCACGGGCACCGTCCAGGTCGACCAGATGCAGCCAGGGAGCTCCCTGATTCTTCCATCTGAGGGCCATTTCGAGCGGATCGTCACCGAAGACGGTTTCCTCATTGTAGTTGCCCTGTCGCAGACGAACGCATCGCCCGCCGCGAATATCGATGGCCGGATAAATCTGCATCGATGCTGTTCACCTCATGGAGACATCAGAAAACACGATCAGTCCGCGGTGGTCGCGACAGCCTGCCCCTGGACGAACTGCTTCAGCAGCGCCATTCCGGCCGACTGGCTTTTCTCCGGATGGAACTGCACGGCAGCCACCTGCCCGCGACCGATCATCGACACGAAATCCCGACCGTAATCGGTGGTTGCCGCAGTCCATCCCTCATCGGCCGGCACCACATGATAGCTGTGAACGAAGTAGAACCAGGGGTCCGGCGGGCAGCCGTTCAGCAGAGGCACGGGGCGAACCGGTTTCACGCGGTTCCAGCCCATGTGAGGAATTTTGTATTCGGGCGGCAGATCGAACCGGCGGACCTCTCCGGGAACGATTCCCAGCCCTTCATGTTCGCCGTCTTCGAACGACACATCGAACAGCAGCTGCAGCCCCAGGCAGATTCCCAGAAACGGCCGATCTGCCGCGATGTGATCACGAATCGGACCAGTCAGATCCTGTTCGTTCAGAGCCGACATAGCATCGCGAAACGCACCGACGCCCGGAAGAATGAGTTTTTCCGCTTTCTGTACGGCGGCCGCATCCCGCACGATTTCCGCGCAGCCTCCTGTGCGTTCAATCGCCTTCTGCACGCTGCGCAGGTTTCCCATACCGTAGTCGATGATGGCAATCGGAATCGTCATGCGGATACTGTCTTCGCCGCTACAGTTCGAATTCGAAATGGTTGTCCTGTCCCGGTTTGACGGTCACCCGGGAAAAACGTTCGGGCAGCGGTCTGGGCAGTCCGTATGAATCTTCAATCTTCACTTCGTGCAGCCCGGGCAGAGCCCCCGGAATTCCAGGCTTGTATATCAAAGTGAAACGTCCGTCAGTCTGAATTTTCCCGGAAGAAGGGCCTCCCTTGAGTTCCGTATCGGAGCCGCGCTGTCTGATCGGGACAAAGCGGATCGTGAATCCGGCCAGTGACTCACCGGACCACCGAACCTCTCCGGTGACTGGCACCAGATCCGGATAGTCCGTCGCCAGTGACCACCGCAGAAAAAAAAAGGCACCCACGACCACAATCAGCAGAACACTGCCATTGCGAATCAGAAAGCGATACAGGGCCTTTTTCTGCTCTGCTGCCCGTCGCTCCTCACGAGTCATTGGCGGAGTGTCGGACGTCTCAGAGCGTTTCTTTTCGTACGTTCGTGTGATGGCTTCGGCGGCCGATCCGGAAGTTTCCATATCGCCGGCCGAAACAACAGCCGCTTTCGACGTTCGTCGTCTTTGCTGTGCCCGCCGTGCTTCCTGACGTGCTCGCTTTTCCTGATGTTCCTGCATCAGTTCAGCGATCGACGGTCTTTTTGCTGCAGAATGCCGCGCGAATCCGCTGTCGGAATCGCTGTTCAGGACGTGCAGAGGGTCAAAGTCCTCTTCTCCCGACGCCACTGTTTCCACCACCGGTCGAGGTGTCACTTCCGGAGGCATATCCACCAGGTCATCGGCTGCGTGAACACCTTCAGATCCGTTCCGTTTTCGTTCATCGACTGTTTCCAGGGCAGGAACCAGAAAAACGGTTCTGCACCTGGGGCACTTCGCCTCCTGCCCGGATTTTTCATCACGGATCCTGAGTACGGATGAACAGGCAGTGCACTGGTATCGAATCGTCATGCGCCACCTCAACGTATCCGGTACGCGCTGCTGCACAGGTTCCGAAACCGGGGCAGAAGAACCGATTCTCTTCTCGTCCGGCTCAGGCGTCCGCCGTCAGCAGAAATGGTGCCCGGACCGTCGGAACGGAATCACCGCCCCGTCCTGGGACACGGACAGAGTCCGTATCCGATACGCAGCCGTCCGAACAGTCGGCTGTCAGAACTCCTCAACCGGAATCCCTCCCGACCGACTTCCGAGACGCTGCCAGACCTGCAGACTCACTGATTCACTGATCTGCCGGGCCGATCCGTCTGCCAGGCCGACCTGAACCCCGTTTTCGTGCGGTCCTCCGGCTGCTTCGAAATGCTCCAGCTTGTTGGGAGCCCGGTACGTGGAAAACATGGTCGCCGGTCCGCCCCATGCCCAGCCGTCAGACGGATACTGCTCGAAGGTCCGAACATTCGCAAGATCCTCATTGATTGTGTACAGCTCGAACCGTTCTGCTTCCGCGATGAGAATCGTCTGAGTCGTGCCGTCCCGGATATCTTCAATCCGAACCGAACTGTTCACTCCAAAACAGCCACGCAGATCGGATCGCTGATAAATCGGGACAGATGTCAGTCCCAGAGCTTCCAGGTCGGCAATCTGAGCCGGAGTGAGATTGTATGTCGCTCGTCGTGTATTGATGGTCTGATCCTGGAAAAAGAGCAGCCCGGCACCGGCACATCCGACGTAGTCGTTGCCTCCTCCTTCGATGAATTCGTTGTTGAACAGTGGAGTCACCGTGTCGATGCGCAGTGAGTTGTCGCCTGGCTCCATGCCGCTGCGACGGGCCGGGCAGTACAAAGTGGGAATGTCCCAGCGCGCGGGCGCGTTTCCGGCATTGGTCCATTCGATCAAATTCAGTGTGATTTCTGAATTGCCCCAGACATTGTAGTCGAAGCGCCACAGTTCATAGATGTTCTGCCGATCCAGATAAGGCAGAATGTGGAGAATCCAGCTCGTCCCGTGAAATCCCTGATTCTGAACATTGATGATCGCCTCATCAGGATCAGCGATGTTGACTGTGACCCCGTTGATGACAACCTGCTCCGGAACAGCCGCAGAAATCTGTCCAGGCGGAAACAGCAGGAACGCATCATGATATTCGTGCAGCGCCAGCACGATCTGTTTGAGATGATTCAGGCACTGAGTCCGGCGGGCGGCCCGTCGGGCATTCTGCACAGCCGGCAGCAGCAGAGAGATCAGAATGAGAATGATGAACAGAACGACCAGCAGTTCGATCAGAGTGAAACCACCGGAAGAACGGGTGCGGGCTCTTCGCATCACAACGTTCCTTACAAACAGATGAGACAGTGCGTTCGAAAAACGGGGCCCGGCAGCCGCGATCTCCCGGCCGAATCGGCCGGGCCGGAAACCGCGACAACAGTTGGAACAGAATCCTGTTCCATTATGTCACCTGGCAGGCAAACAAGTCACCGTGAGAATGCCGAAAAACGCGCTCCGCGCAGAAAAACAGCGGGTTCACGTACACAGATCCTGATGCCTGACAGAGGACATCCGGCGGCATCTGTCGCCCTGCGGCGAAATTCGCTTCATCGAAACCTGGCGGCTGCGGCGCCGGTTCAATAGCTGCTGCGGCGTTCCCGGGGACGGGCTTCATTGACCACGATCTGACGGCCATCCAGATCGGAGCCGTTCAGAGCTGCAATGGCTTCGTCGGCTCCGTCTTCCATCTCGACAAATCCGAACCCGCGTGAGCGTCCGGTTTCCCGGTCCGTGATGACCTTGGCTGATGTCACGGTCCCGAACTGACTGAAGGCCCGCTCCAGACTTTCCGATGTGGTTGCCCAGGCCAGACTTCCACAGAAAATATTCTTACTCATCACTTTCCCCGAGCCAGAACGCTCAAAAACACAAAACGCTGCCGAAGCGACAGCCGCTGGAACACATCATGGAGAAACGGACGGAAATGAAGCGACCTGCTTCTGCGCAATCAGGTGTCCGCAGCCCGGCAGGGGAATCTTTGTTTCGGAAATCCCGGCAGCGTTCGCACGCGGGAAAGCGAACGCTCATTGCAGCCATCACTCTAGAACCGCCGCCGTGGAATTTCAAACCGGCGTCCGGACCGATTTCAGACTGCTTTCCGCGAAATCGCATTCTCGGAAAAAACGTCCGTTTCTCCCTTGCAGCTTCCGGATGGTTGTTCTCTTGTGCTGTCCGCACCGGCGGTGCCGGTCGAGGCGGTTTCCGGCACGCCCCCGCAGGAAGGATGTTCCATCGATGACCGACCACTGGATTGCCGAACGCATGCATCAGATCGATGCCAGCGGCATTCGCCGCGTGTTCGACCTGGCTGCCACCATGACCGATCCGATCAATCTGAGCATCGGTCAGCCCCACTACGACACGCCGGACGAAGTGCGTCGGGCTCTCTGCGAGGCCGTCCAGGCAGGAAAGAATGCGTACAGTCAGACTCAGGGCATCGCTCCCCTGCTGGCAAAACTGCAGGAGCACGTGGATCGGACATACGGACATTCCGACAGACAGGTCTTTGTGACATCGGGGACCAGCGGAGCTCTCATGCTGGCCCTGTGCACGCTGATCGACCCGGGGGACGAAGTGATTGTCTTCGATCCGTGGTTTGTGATGTACCGACACCTGACCACACTGGCCGGCGGGCGGGTGGTCCGCGTCCCCACCTACCCGGATTTCCGTATCTGTGCCGACGCTGTGCAGTCCGCCATCACGGATCGCACGAAAGCCATCCTGTTCAACAGCCCGGCCAATCCCACCGGAGCCGTGGCGTCGGCCGCGGAAGTCCGGGCTCTGGCAGAACTGGCCGCGGAACGCGATATCGCTCTGATCAGCGATGAGATCTACCGGATCTTCTGCTACGACGAACCGTTTCACAGCCCGGCCGAATGGAACGACCGCACGATCGTCATCGATGGATTCAGCAAATCCCATTCCATGACAGGCCACCGGCTGGGATACGTGCATGGTCCGGCCCGCATCATGCAGCAGATGCTCAAGCTGCAGCAGTTCACCTTCGTGTGTGCGCCCACACCCGTCCAGTGGGCCGGGCTGACGGCCTGGGATGTGGACATGTCACCCCGGGTGGACGAATACCGGGCCAAACGGGATTTCATGGTGAAGGCCCTCCAGAACGATTTCCAGATTCACGGCGGCCAGGGAGCCTTTTATCTGTTCCTGAAGACGCCCTGGGGTACCGGCTCGGAATTCACTGCGGCAGCCATCCAGGAAAACCTGCTCATCATTCCCGGCAGCGTGTTCAGCGAACAGGACACGCACGTTCGCATTTCTCTGGCCGCCGAAGATGACATCCTGCAGCGCGGTGCGGAAGTTCTCTGTCGGCTGGCGCAGAATGGTCCGCACCGCTCCTGACTCCCGACGGCCGGTCCGTGTTCCCGGTCCGTTCTCTGTTTTCGGCCAGGCGCCGCGAATCGCACGGCCGTGCATTTCCAGCCGGGTCAGGCAGCCGGCCGATTCCGCCTGGCGGCCGCCCCGTCACGCGAATGGTCACAATACACGATGGAATTCCCCTGTTTGCCCACGGGGTGAATCCGCTGCATCCGTCGAAAACACCAGGCGGCTTTTTGAGCCAGCCAGCGGGGCATGTGGCCGGCCCGGGCCAGGTCGGCCGTCGTGAAGCGGTCGGGCAGCTCCAGATCGAGCTGCTGCCAGAGATCGTCAGCCGTCCGCACCGACACGGTTTTCTCAACGCGGATCAGAGACCGATCCAGAACACGGTACCGGCGCCGCCAGGTACGCCGTTTCGGCGGCACGCGCACTTCTTCCTGTTCGGTCAGCAGAATATCGAGTGTCAGGTGCGGGTGAGGAAACGGTCCGATGAAGTGAACCAGTTCCAGAAAAATCCAGGGCAGGGTTTCATGCACGGGGCTGCAGCGGCGACTGACCACTTTGCCGTTCTGCCGCTTCTTTTTCAGCAGGACTTTTCTTCGCGCCAGCGGCCTGACGACCGTGATCTGATGGCGGTCGCAGAGAACTTTGATCTTGTCGCGAATGGCCGCCAGAGACGCACACTGAACTTCGATCAGACGGCCGCTGCCGTCCACCGCATCGATGCGGAATCCGTCCAGATCCACTTCGTGAGCGGATTTGTCGGGAACATAGTATTCCTTAAGCTGCTCATGCAGCGTCGTCGCCATTCCGACAGGCCGTTCCAATCCGGGCAGCGATTGTCGACGCCGCTGATATCACATTCCGCCAGAACGGCCAAGAGGAAAAGAATTTATCCGGAACCGGAAGGGGAACCAGAGAACCGGAGGATGCCGCCGGCGTGCCGGGGGCTGCTGATGCCGGCACGTCGGGCTGCAGTCTGCCGCATCCAACACCGCTTCGACATGGCGGTGATGCGAAACGGATGAATCGGAAAAACGGCCCGCTTTCCGAAACGACCGCGCCGTTCTGTGCGGTGCTTCGATCAGTCCTCCAGGTCGCTCAGGGAAAAGTTCCGGACACGAGCCTGTCGGGCGGCATCGCGGAGTTTCGAAACGACGAAAAATTTGTGATTGGCGACGGCCTGTTCGGAAATGTTCAGGCGGCGGGCCACATCGCGGTTCGCCCAGCCCAGAACGAAAATCAGTTCCACGCACTGCAGCCGTTCCCACGCACCGTTTCGTTTGAAATCGGCGATGAGATCACGCAGGCAGTCTTCCACCACCCGGCTTTCCGCTCCGGTTCGCTCCCGACTGCGCAGCAGACTCGACGCGGCCCGCCCCCGCCCGGTCGGCTCGCGGGACGACCCGTCCGACGTTTCCGACAGAATCAGCGGTACCGAAGGACGGCGGCCCGCCCGCCGCATCGCGTCGATCAGTTTGTGAGCGGCAATGGAAAACAGCCACGATTCCAAAGGCGTGTTTTCGTCGTAGTTGGGCAGCGCCTTCAGGAATCCCAGAAACGTTTCCTGAACGATGTCTTCCGCCAGGGACCGATCGTTCAGGCGGCTTCGGGCATACGCCAGCAGCCGGCCTTCGTACAGATCGATGCACTCCTGCCAGGCATCCGGGTCTCCCTCCCGAATTCCGGCGACGAGCTGTCGGTCGGCTTCACTGGATGGCATCGGACGACAATTCCAAAGGTCCCCACAGACTGCGGGCCGTTTCAGGAAGCGTCCGAAGACGGCGACACATCGACATCGTGCAGGGACACCCGCTGATCGGTCTGAGTGACCGCGAACACTTCCCGCACTTCCCGGCTGGCATTGAAGACGGAAACGCGAACACCTTCCCGAACCAGACTCTCGAACAGGCCGACAATGCCGCTCGGCACCAGGGACACTCCCGTCAGATCGAACGCCAGTTCGCCCCGACCGTGCTTTTCCAGAAGATCACGCAGCTCTTCCCGGTAGGCAGACAGATTGTGGTCGTCCGGAAGTGACGCACCGCCGAATCCGACAACCACCGGTTCGGTCGAATACACCTGCAGCAGTCGCGGCTGCGAGACGCCGCCCAGAACGGCCGAATCCCCGTCAGCCGGGTCCACATCGTCATCGAAAACGCTCTCGTCTCCCATGATGGCCGCCTCCCGTCCCGAGGATTTCCTCGTCCCGTTGCACCACTTCATTGTGGCACCGGTGACCGGCGGAGTCAATTCGGCAGGGGTTCCCGCGGCGCAACCGGCACACGCAGCCCCGATCGGGCCGGTTTGACTCAGCAGAGAACGACAGCCGTCTGTTTCGTGTGCGGACACAGGGCTGGAAAGGCGCCGGCCGGATCAGCCCGGGAACCACGGCGAGCAGGTGTCGGCGGCAATGGGGCGGAGGGAATCAGCGGAAGGAATGAGCGACAGGAAAAGGAGACCGCCGGGGCGGAGTGTTCGCTGCGGTGGGGCCGTGTATCATCCGTCGGTCTTCATTCCTGTCATGCGTCGGGGAGATCGTTCGTCGTGACCACAGCAGAAACAGCCCGTCTGGCCGCTCAGACTGCCGGCGATGTCCTGATGACACATTTTCAGCAGGGTGTGTCCGTACGGCACAAGGGAGCGGTCGATCTGGTATCCGATGCCGATCTGGAGGCCGAACGGGTCATTGCTTCCGTGATCCGGGATGCTTTTCCCGATCACAGCATCCTGGGAGAAGAACGGGAATCCGGCGATGTTTCCGCAGAGCATCTGTGGGTCATCGACCCGCTGGACGGAACCACCAACTTCACCCACGACATCCCGCACTTTGCCGTATCCATCGCGTTTTTCGAAAACGGAAGGGCACAGGATGCCGTGGTGTTCAATCCCGCCCGGTCAGACTGGTTCACCGCATCGCGCGGCCAGGGGGCCTTCCACAACGGACATCCCATGCGCGTGTCCGATGCGGACTCCATGAACGATGTGCTTGTCGGTGTCGGTTTCTATTACGATCGCGGTGCCATGATGCAGGCCACATTACGTGCCGTTGAACAGTGCTTTCGTCAGGGAATCCACGGCCTGCGCCGAATGGGCACGGCCTCACTCGATCTGGCCCTGGTGGCTGCCGGCTGTCTGGGCGCCTTTTTCGAATACGAACTGTCGCCCTGGGATTTTGCTGCCGGAGCCCTGCTGGTCGAAGAAGCCGGCGGCCGAATCAGTACATGTCAGGGACATCCGCTGCCGCTGCAGAAAACATCTGTTCTGGCCAGCAACGGACGGCTGCACGACGCAATGCTGGCAGTGACACAGACTCATCACCCGTGACCCAACCGGTCCCGGCCGGCCCTTCCGGACCGCCCCTGCGGAACGGGACGGCCGGATGGCAGCTTTCTCATGTGGCTGTGTTCACACAGCATCTGCCGGGCGGCCTTCGTCAGGCGGCATCGTCTTCGGTGCTGTCCATGGGAATGAGCCGCGGCACGGCCAGACGCAGCCCGACAACGGCACCGTAACGCCTTCGCAGTTCTCGAAAATCGCAGCGGAGGAATTCCGGAAACCGATCCGACGGCAGATCGGCCAGATATTCGCGGGCAAACACCGCCATCTGCCGGTCGTAGGCCGCCTGGCTGCCCGTATGCACGTAACAGGCTCCGGAAAACCGGCGAATATCTCCATCGAACAGCGGACTGATGTGGTACAGCTCATGAAACACCGTCACGAGCTTCTCCTCGAAAGGCAGATTGAGGAACCGCGGCAGGTAGAACGTCAGGATGTACAGCATTTCCCGCCCGTCCTGAAACAGCCGCTGAGCGCACCAGCGACGTCCGTCCCGGACGCATGTCAGCGCACCGCCTTCGAAACGCATGGGCGTCAGCTTCGCCTGCAGCCCCCATTCTACCGGCGACCGGGTCTGCGCATACGTCACCGCCACCCGATCCATGTCCACATGATGGAACTGTTCATGCCGCCGGCTGATGTCTTCACACAGCCGCCGCAAAGCCCGGCAGATATCGAAACAGCCCTGTTTCACCGTGGAATCACTCCCTTGCCACGATCTTCCCGGACCTCACAGTAGACACCCCGGCCGAATCCGGCAACCCGGATGCCGGTCATCCCCACGGTCGCCCGGCCGCCGGCCGGCATCGCGCCCGTGTGTTCAGTCGGTTCGTTCGCCTGCGCGGGCTCGTAGCGCCCGCTGTCAGTCCCCCGGACGATGTCGTCGGCAGCGTCCGGGATTGACGAAGGGGACTGGCGGCCCGATGCCAGGTCAGCGGCAGAACCGGGCGAGTTTCGACTTTCGCCTGCGACAGCGGTCAACCAGTCGCTGCCGATCCACGTCGCGCAATGGCGAGTGGTCCGCGGCAATCCGCTCCGCACTCTCATGATTCCGAGTGCAGAAAATGGGGCACTTCATCCCCACTGGCGGGCAGCACGGAAACTCAGTTCGCAGGCCGTGAAGCCGTGATCGCGGAGCACATCGGTGAGCATTTCGGCATCGTTTCCCGGGGCTGCACCCAGGGACACGAGCCCGGAATTCGGTCGGCACGTGCCCAGGTCCACACTCACCGCCAGCTTTCGCCCGGAACGGGCGTGCGTAGATGCCACCATCGGCAAACACGCGCCGGCCCGTCAGGAGAACAGGGGGTGGGTGTCCTGCAGGATGGAAAGAACGGCCCGGCGGTCGTCCGGTGACAGGTGATCATATTTTTCCGAATCGTCCTGGCCGCTGAGGATGTCCAGCATGCGACGCCGGATATGGAGCAGAACCGGTTCCGGCAGCGAACGAAACGATTCAGAATAGATCAGCCAGCTGCACGGATACCGCAGCAGACGCGTCTGCAGGTCCAGATCCCGCAGCGATCGGCCTTCCCGGTCGCGGATGGCCCGTGACAGAAAATCGGACTGAAATTCCGCACTGCCGGATACCGGCGATGTCAGCCGGTATTCACCACAGAACAGCAGATAGTCGACAAGCTGTTCGGCCACCGTCCTGATTCGCCGCTGCGTGCTTTCGCTGAGATAGGAACGGGGGCGGTCCAGAAGACGGTTCATTTCCTGCTGCTGATGCAGGGCCCGCCGGGCCGTGAAGGAAGCCCGCGTGACGTGATTATGAAACTGCGTCTGATGTTCCAGCAGCATGAGGGCCACCAGATCGCTGGTCGGACGCAGGTAGCGGGCCGTCTTCACACCGGACGGCAGTCCCGTCTGATCGTTCGGGTCGGGGCGAACCAGAACGGCGTCGTCCGCATCGCCGCTGAGCACTGCGTTGCCTCGGTGTGTCATCGTTCCATGCTGTCCGGTCACATACCAGCCGCCGTAACGGTCGGAAAAGGAGGTCGTGTGGTCGGTGGTTTCTGAACCGAAGCGGAAATCCGGCTGGCCGTCCTCACGCGGAAACACGGACCGCACCAGAAAACCGGGAACGCGCTGCGTGCGGGCACTCGCATGACAGGCCAGGCATTCTCCCTGATCCCGTCTGATCACCGGGCGATCGGTCCGTGTCTGATCGACCGTGTAAAAAATGGCTCCCTGCTGCGGATCGACGGCCGCCAGTTCGATCACCGTGCCGCCATCGACCCAGCCGACATACACGTCATCGCTGAAATACAGTGCCCGGGGGCGGGATGGACTGATGCGGCGAAACTGCAGACTCGTTTTGGAAAACACGAGCGTCTGAGATGATTCGGGGACGTCCAGTGCCTCCAGAAGAGAACGCAGCCAGCCATGGACTCCGTCCCGTTCCAGCCGGATGTCTCCGGATTCCAGACGGGTGACAAGTTTCTGTACCGGATCATTCACTTCCGCCGTGCTGTAGTGAATCGGCGCATTTTCGTAGTCGCTTTCCTGGCTCCGAACGGCAGAACATCTCAGCAGTGCGGCCAGGCAGATGAACACAACAAGGCGACTGCAGATGCCCATTCCTGATGGTCTCCCTTTCAATCTGCCCGCGACGGACCTCTTCCGCCACGACAAAACCAGATAAGTTCATCCACTTTAGTTTATCGGAAGGAGGACGGCTGTCCAGCAGCAATTCAGGACAACGGCGGGGAAGATGCGGAAGAACGTGTCCGCCTGCGGCTGGTCAGGCCCATCAGGCCGCGGGGGCCGGACGACGGGTGGGCGGCCGGTCCGATTCTACGGGGACCCGGGAACGGCGGCCGTCCACAGTTCGGACGTCGTTTCGAACAGGTGACACTGGCGGCAGTTCGTTCGTTCCGGGTGGGTGCAGCGGATTTCGGGACGAGCAGAAGGGCCGGTGTGGCAGGCTCGACAGTTTTCCCGCATGAGTTTCTGATGCGGTATTCGCGGCGGCGCTCCGGGTCCCGCGCGACTGCCGCGACGTTCTTCGTGACGAAGGCCACTGAAGGAACTTTCTGCAAACAGGGCGTCGGAATTTCGGAACAGGTGGCACTGCCGGCAGTTCTGCGTGGCACCGGCGTACCGCGTGCCGATGTGCGGATTGGCCGGAGCGAATCCCAGACCGGCAATCTGATCTCCGGATTCCGTGTGGCAGGTGACGCAACTGGCTTTCAGAGGTCCGTGGGGAATGACGGGGGGAGCTCCTGCGTAGGCACGTCGTGTGGCCCGCACGGCCGCACCAGCCGGCTTTTGTGCGGTGGGCTGTTCCGTTCGCCGGCAGCCGATCAGCACGGTGGCGGTGAGCAGGGCGATGAGGCCGGCCGTCATCGAACGGAGTGAAAAGGGACGCATCGTTTCACACCTTTTCCACACGGACGGCGCATTTCTTGAAGTCCGGTTCCTTGCTGATGTTGTCCATGGCGTCCAGGGTCAGCAGGTTGACCAGCCGGGATTCGTCGAAGAAGGGGACGAACAGGCTGCGGCGGGGCGGGCGGCCGCGGTCATCGATGCGGGCTTCGAGCACGATCTCGCCCCGCCGACTGACCAGGCGGACCGCATCGCCGTTCTGCACATTCAGTTCCTGGGCATCGGCGCGATTGATTTCGACCCAGGCGGCCGGAGCCGCCTGATGGAGTTCAGGAACCCGGCGTGTCATGGAACCGGTGTGCCAGTGTTCCAGAATCCTGCCGGTGGACAGCCAGAACGGATATTCGTCGTCCGGGACTTCGGCCGGAGGATGCCAGGGGCGCAGCCAGATGGCCGCTTTTTCGCCGTATCCTTTCGCCTTGTAGAAGTGGACGCCCGATTTCTTCTTCACATAGGGATCATGTCCGGCGGCATAGCGGTAGCGGGTTTCTTTTCCTTTTACCACCGGCCAGCGCAGGCCGCGCGTGGCCCGCAGCTGTTCGTAGCCGGCCAGATCCTTTCCGGTACCGATCGTGAATCGGCGGTATTCTTCGTACATGCGTTCATGCCAGTCGTCCTGATCGGCCCATGGGAACAGATGATCCATTCCCATGCGCCGGGCCACCTGCATGATCTGCCAAGCGTCTTCTTTCGCTTCGCCCGGAGGATCGATCATTTTGTTCCAGTGGTGCGTCCGGCGTTCGGAATTTCCGAACAGGCCTTCGCGTTCCACCCAGGCGGCGGAGGGCAGTACCAGGTCGGCGACTTCCGTTGTCGGTGTGGGATAGATGTCGCTGACAACCACAAAGCGGCCGTCCCCGGGACGCCGTTCGAAACGGCTGAGATTCGGCAGGGTCACCCAGGGATTGGTCACCTGAATCCACATGGTTTTGACATCACCACGCTGCAGCGCCCGAAACATATCGACGGCGTGATAACCCGGTTTCGGATTGATCGTTCCGGGCGGCACCTTCCAGATTTCTTCGGCTTTGCGGCGGTGTTCTTCTTTCATGACGACCATGTCCGCCGGCAGCCGGTTGGACAGGGTGCCGACCTCCCGGGCCGTTCCGCAGGCCGACGGCTGTCCGGTCAGACTGAACGGATTGTTTCCCGGACGGCTGATCTTTCCGGTGATCAGATGCAGGTCGGTGATCAGATTGTTCATCCAGGTGCCGCGAACATGCTGATTGACGCCCATGCACCACAGGCTCACCGTATTCCGCTGCCGATTTCCGTACATGCGGGCCAGGACGCGAATCTGAGCGGCGGAGACTCCCGTGATGTCGCTGACACGTTCGGGGGAATAGTCCTTCAGAAACTCCTGCAGTTCTTCGAAGGAACTGTCCCGCGGCTGGTCTTTGAACGTGTAGCGTTCGGCCTGGTCGCCGAAACAGCCGTACCCGATGGTTTCCGCATCTTCAATACCCCGGCGAAAGACCACGTTTTCCCGCAGAAAAGCGTGATCGACCTGACCGGTCTGCACAAGTTCATGCAGGATGCCGTTGGCCAGAGCCAGGTCGCTGCCGGGCCGAATCTGTACGAACATGTCGGCGAAGTCGCTCGTGGGAGTCCAGCGGGTGGCGATGTCGACGATGTTCACGTGCGGGTTCCGGCGTTTGTTTTCCAGAATCCGGCTGAACAGCACCGGATGCATTTCCGCCATGTTGTTTCCCCACAGGAAAAAATCATGGCCGATGTCCAGATCGTCGTAGCAGCCCATCGGTTCATCGGACTGGAACTGAGTGACGAATCCCATCACGGCGCTGGCCATGCACAGGCGGGCGTTGGGGTCGATGTTGTTGCTCCGCATGCCGGCCTTGACCCATTTGAGGGCCGCGTAGCCGTCGAAGATCGTCCACTGTCCGGACCCGTACACGGCGACCGACTCCGGCCCATGCGCCGACAGGGCCTCACCGAAATGCTGAGCGATCAGGTCCAGCGCTTCGTCCCAGGAAATGCGGGTGAGCGTTCCGGAAGCATCGCGCCGCAGCGGGTGCGTCAGACGGTCCTTTCCGTACAGCATCGACGGCAGGTGATACCCCTTGGCGCACAGCAGCCCGCGATTCACCGGACTGTTTTCATCGCCACGGACGGCCACCACACGGTTGTCCCGGACGGCCACCTCGACTCCGCATCCGGTGCCGCAGTAGCGACAGGGCGCTTTGTCCCAGACGACATTCGTCAGAGTCGACGCGCTTTCGCCCTCGGCGAAGGCCGGTTCGCAGCTGCAGCCGACCGAGGCGGCTCCGAGACCTGCTGCGCGGATGAATTGCCTGCGATCCATGGAACCTGTTTTCCCCGTTCAGAAACTATTCGGACGAATCCCCGTCGGCTTCTTCCGATTCAGATGAACCACCGTTCTCCGTCGGTTCTTCACGGCTGTCGGTGTCGGCCGACGGCGGATCCTGTTCCGGAACGGCCGCGGCTGCTTCGGCGGTGAGTGATTCCGGAGCGTGATCCGCCAGCTTCTTTGCCGCTTCGAACCATTCATGTTCGGGACGGCTGAGAATGTCGTCGATCAGATCGAGAACCGCCTGAGCCTGCCTGGTCTGCTGACGTTCCTGAGCCTGATGGGCCAGTTCCCGGGCCTGAGGAATCAGTTCCTGATAGAACCGTTCGGCGACTTCGTACATGCCGTGCCAGTGAGCGTAGTCCGGAGCCATCATGGAGGCACCATGCCGCGCCCGGCGTCCTTCGTGATGCCACAGATAAAACCAGGTCCATTCGATTTCTTCATCGAAGTTCGGTTTCGTCAGCAGGTTCTGTTCGCGCAGGGCATTCATGATCTGCTGCCCCGGTTTCGCGAACTTTTCGTTGTAGTTGATCACGAAGTCATCGTACTGCCGGTAGAACGCATTGATGTAGTTCTGGGTGTGGCAGTGCATGCAGACGTTTTTCATTTCCTGACGCTTGTCCCGCCAGGAGCTGACAGTCAGTTTCTGCCGTTCCACGGGATCGGTTTCCGTGATGACGGCTCCGGTGGCATCGGTATCCATCAGGCGGCTGACAGGAGGTCGGTTCGTCCAGGAAATCCGTTCGCCCGGATCATGCGTGACCCGCCCGCCGTTGCGGGTGTGTCCGGACATGTGACACGTGGCACACGTCGGAGCCTGGGTGTAGTCTTTGCCCAGCACCCAGTCTTTGGCATCCAGATTCATGTGGTGCTTCAGGTCGCGGTAGGCCACACCATGCTTGGATTCTTCGTAGATTTCCTTCTGCGGATGGTCGGGGCCCAGATGGCACTTGCCGCAGTTTTCCGGCTGACGGGCGCGCCGCGGAGAAAAATCGTGCCGGGAGTGACAGGCCGAGCAGGAACCCAGAGATCCGTCCAGATTAAGTCGTCCGATGCCGGTGTTCGGCCAGCTTCCGGCATCCAGGACGGGGCGTCC
The DNA here is from genome assembly GCA_015485495.1 of Planctomycetaceae bacterium. Taxonomy (GTDB): domain Bacteria; phylum Planctomycetota; class Planctomycetia; order Planctomycetales; family Planctomycetaceae; genus S139-18. The sequence goes on along the minus strand of WFTL01000173.1, from coordinate 5,737 downwards.
GTTTTCATCGCGCTTCACACGGGCCAGAGCTTCCGGGTTGGTCGGCTGCCCGGCCAGATCAGGCTGCAGGTCGTCCACCGTGATCAGACCGCCGTCGGTTGCCTGAAGGGCCACCTTGCTGCCGTGGCACTGCCGGCAGCCCACGTTCACACTGGCCATCCCGTTGACGGCATCCACGTCCATGCCGGGCGTTTCCGAATGCGGATTGAAGGGAATGCGGGATCCTTCCACGGTTTCTGCCAGAAAATTGTCCAGAGAGGCCAGAATGTTGCCGGCCTTCGCGTGATGGCTGGCCAGAAATTCCTGAGTTTCCGTTTTGTGGCAGCGGCCGCAGTCCAGCGGCGTGACGATCGTGGCAATGGTGGCTCCGTAGTGATCGAATGCGTCCACGTCTTCCCGGGAGGCCTGATGGCATTCGACACACCCGACGCCCCGGACGGCATGGGTACTGCCCTTCCAGTGATCGATGATTCCAGGAGACGATTTCACGTGGCATTCGACGCAGCCTTTGGAACTGGCCGGAATGGACACATGCCGCGGTCCGACGCCCAGTTCCTGCCGTCGCCGCGTCACTTCCATGGCCTGCACGAAAATGAGAGACAAAAGGAACATCAGACCCAGAAGTCCGACGATCAGTTGCTTGGTTTTGACACTCATGAGGCTGTCCGCTCGCAGGCAGAAAAACAAAAACGGATCGTCAGTGGGTGACCACCGCTTCCCAGACCGTCAGTCCGATCAGCAGAAACGTGGCCACAATCCCCACATACACACTGGCATCTTCATTGCGGGTCAGCCGGATCAGCAGCCGGTCAATCCAGGGCCAGACGAACATGGCCGCGATGATGAACCCGGTGCTGATCACCGCCACACTCAGTGAAAACAGTTTCAGCCACCGGAATGACACGTAGAAAAACCATTCCGGTTTGATGACTTCCGGTGTGACCAGCGGATTGGCCCGCGGACCCATTGTGGCCGGCAGGACCGTCGCCAGAGCACTCAGCAGAATCATCAGCACCAGGCCAATGGTTAGTTCCGTCAGCAGGTGATCCGGAAAGAAATTGAAATGGTCCGGTTCATCGGGCGATTCGTCTTCGAAATGCAGTTCCGTGACGCCGTGCAGGCGAATGAATGTGATGTGGACGGCCATCAGCAGAATGATGGTCGTCGGCAGAACGGCCGCATGAAGAATGTAGAACCGTGGCAGCGTTCGTTCGTTGTAGGTGTCGCCGGCCAGCAGCATCTGTTTGCCGAACGATCCGATCACGGGAACTGCATCGCTGATGTTGGCGGCCACCGTGGCTCCCCAGTAGCTGAGCTGTTCGAAAACCAGGCTGTATCCGGTGAATCCGGTCAGCAGAGTGCACATCAGCAGGCACATGCCGATCACCCAGTTCAGTTCCCGGGGACGCCGATACGCCGCCGTGAAATACACACGCATCTGGTGCAGGATGACGGATGCGATCATCAGCGTCGCAGCCCACTTGTGCAGGCTGCGGATGTACCAGCCGTAACGGGCGTCTTCGGTAATATACCGGACCGATTCCCATGCCGCGGACGGCGATGACTGATAGTAGAACGCCAGCAGAATTCCCGTAACGACCTGGACCACGAACAGGTAGGCCGGGGTGCCTCCCAGAGCGAACCACCAGCGTTTCAGATGGTTGGGAACCGGTTCGTTGGTCAGTTCCCGAAGCTGGTCGCCGTGAACCGGAATCCGCTCCTGAATCCAGGCATTCAGACGACTCATGCGTTCGTCTCCGAAATCACCTCGGAAATTCCGGTTCCGGGCACCCACACCATGAGCAGGTTGCCTTCGATCCGAAGCGGAAACCGTGTCAGACTCTGACCGGCCGCTTTGGGCGGACCGGCAATGGGATTGCCCTGAGCATCGAAGGCGCCGTTGTGACAGGGGCAGAAAAACCGTTCGTTGTTCGCTTCCCAGTGGACTTTGCAGCCCAGGTGCGGACAGACGCTGGAAAGAGCGATGAAGGCGTCGTCCTGTGCCGGATCTTCCGCCTGCCGGGCCACCACCAGTTTTGCTCCGGCCGGTGTCGTGAAGGGCATCGAGTCGCCCGGCTGCAGATCATCCAGAGTGCAGACGAACTGCCAGCTTCCCGGATCGGTCTCAGAAGGGTACAAAAAACGGACCGCGTGACTGACCAGCATGCCGTATCCGGCCGTCAGTCCCCCGGCCATCGTGACACCGGCCGCGTGTTCCAGGAACCCCCGACGGCTCTCCGAACCGTCCGGTCGGGATTCCACCGCATCGGTTCGTTCCCCCCGAATGTCGCCGGATGGTTCCTGCATGCGGTCGTGTTCTCCGGATGCCATTGATCTTCTGCCCGTCCCACAGATGTCCTCATAACACCTCTGGGTCCTGGGGTCAAATTATGCTCACCTTGAGCGTTTCGTGTTCCGCATTGCGCGGCTGCCGCAGTCTGCAGCAGCTTTCGTGCCGTCTGGACGGACGTCCTCCGATGTTCCGCCGCGATTCGCCGTCACCTGTTATGCTTCGTGGCCGGCGGCTGATGCATCAGCCGGCTTTCTGCAGACGCGCGCGGCCGTGTTCTGCAGGCTGTCCGTCCGGACTCCGGTCAGTCGCTCACACCACGACGAACCGGAACCGGAGGGGGAGAAGAGATGGAGGCGGAGGGGGGGCCGGAGTGTTCGGGATGTCCGGCGGAAAGAATGTCCGCCTGCGGCGCGCTTCCTGTGCGGCGCTGCACAGATCGCTGGATGAGTGTTCCCAGGGGACCGGCCAGAAGTGCCGGAAGCAGGAAAACGTCGGCCGCCAGAGCGGCGAAGATGAGGGCAGCCATGATCCAGCCGAAACGACTGATCAGAAGCAGTTCGGTGGGCAGCAGGGCCAGCATGCCCAGACCGACCACCGCACTGGTGTGCCACAGTGCCGGACCGCAGTGCTGCAGCGCTCCGGGAACCGCGTCTGCCACGGATGTGCCTTCGCGCACAAGCTGGTGAAAACGCGTGATCAGATGCAGCGTGCCGTCCACGGCGATTCCCAGTGCAACGGATGCAGTGATCATCGTTCCGATGTCGACACGCAGCCGGGCCCACGAAAGCAGGCCGAATACCATGAACACGGGCATCAGATTCGGAAGCATGGTGATCAGTCCGGCGCGGACACTGCGAAGCAGAAACATCATCACCAGGGCGATCAGCAGGAAGGCCAGGCCGAAGCTGCGAATGAGGCTTTCCAGAACGGCCTGCTGAGTGCGCAGGAAGATGGGAATCAGTCCGGTCACCACATGTCCGATGCCGTTCTGATCGGCTTCCGACAGAACCGTCCGGGCGATCGTGTCCAGTTCACCGGTCAGGACTTCCAGGTCGACATCCGAGAGAATCGCGGCCTGGGCAGAAATCCGCCACAGTTCATCGCCCGCTTCGTTCAGGGGCGGCCGCCCCGGTGCTTCTCCTGGCGTGGCGGTCTGCGGCAGAGACAGCAGGGCCGCCAGATGGCGGGATTCTTCCGTCTTTTCAGACAGTTTTTCGCGGATCCGTTTTTCGGATTCTTTCTGACTGATCCGGAGACGGCGCCGCTGCAGCCGCGACAGCGACAGAGAGCGATCAGTCGGATCCCGCAGGTCCAGAAACGACGCCAGAGACAGCGTGCCGCTGATTTCCGGATGCCGGCGGATTTCCTGCTGCAGTTTCATCACCAGTCGGGCCCGTTCCATGAACGTCAGCCCCGAATCGGACCGGCTCTTTTTCTGCAGGCTTTCGGGGAACCGTACGATCGTGTCGACGGAAATGATGCCCGACAGATTGTCTTCCAGATGGACATAGTCCTGGTACAGGCGGGATTCCGGCGGAAAATAGCGAATGACCTTGGTTTCCGTGCGAAACTGTTTCAGACCCCAGGCACACGCCACCGTCGCCAGCAGACTGACCAGGATGACCGGATAGCGGAAACGTTCCAGACCGTGCCCCAGCCGTTTCCAGAACTGCGTGTCCACATGTTCCGGCAAAGGCGGTTCGGCCCGCCAGTAAAGCATGAGCGAGGGAACCAGATACAGGACCATCAGAAAAGAAATGATGCAGCCGATGGCTGAATAGATGCCGAAGTCCCGTACCGGCACCAGATTGCTGACCATCAGACTGCCCAGACCGATGGCCGTCGTGCCGCTGGCCAGAAAACAGGGCAGCCAGGCCGTGGATGCCGCTTCGATGACCGAATCGTGCGGACTGCGGGAAGACGAATGTTTCCAGTAATTGGACAGATGAATGGCGGCCGATGTCGTGAGCACGGCCAGCAGCGTGGGCATGACGACCAGAACCATGTTCATGCTGCCGCCGGTGACCGGTACGAGAGCCAAAGCTGCCAGCACGGTCAATAGCGACGCGGTCTGCACGAGCACCGTGAGACGGATGCTGCGCAGCAGAACAAGTGACAGGACGATGCTGATCACCGCCGAAAACAGTACGGGAGAACGATGCGGAAAATCCCACAGCTCGTACGCTTCGTTCCAGCCGGCCCGTTCCACGGCCTGGTTCAGTTCCGCACTGACAACCGGCCGGCCTCCCAGCCGCAGATTGTCTGCAGCCACGCCGGACTTCAGACACGCCTGGCGGACCGCTTTCAGCATGCCCGGCCGATCATCCATCCCCGTACGGGACAGTGTGATCGTCAGAGCGGCCTGGGAACCAGGAATGAGGAACACGTCGTCGACAAGGGCCGCATCGCCGTCGCGCAGGGACTGCAGAGCGTCCTGGACCCGTCGGCGGACTTCGGGTTGAGCGTGCATCTGTGGCCAGCTCAGCGACAGATGAAACGTCGGCTGGTCGCGCACCCACTGCGTCAGCGCGTCGTTCAGCCGGCCCGCTGCCGTATCTTCCGGATCGATCTCGATCGGCGGTTCCGAAAGCGTCGTATCGATCATCCGGACATCTGCTTCGGCGGCGGCCCGGGCAGCCTGCAGAACCGCTTTCACGGCCCGCTCCCCGCGGGCCTGCCCGGCATCCGTCAGCCGCACTCGCAGCGGGCCGGGACCGCACAGGAGTCCGTTGACGCGATCCAGTGCCGCAGCAAAGTCGATGTTCCGGGCCAGCATCCGCTTCAGCAGATCGTGCGGCAGCGTGACCGAGGAAACATACGGAGACTGCCCTTCCCGCTGACCGCTGCCCGGGTCGCGGCCTTCCAGTGTTTCCGCCACCCGCTGCAGCCGCGGATCGGTCAGCGTGCTGTCGTCCCACGAAACGAGTATCCGGTCTTCCGTGGGAAAATGGGTGCGATACCACTCGAGAATCCGCGACTGCGGATCATCTTTGGGCAGCCAGCCGGCCACGTCGTTGTGCATGTCGATTTGCCCCAAAGACCAGAAAATGGGGGGCAAAGACAGCACAACCGCTGCGATGACCCAGATGGCCATTCCGTGGCCCCAGCGGTCCCGCCGGGTCAGGAACATCGTCTTCCGTGAATCAGTCATACGCAGTTCGGCACCAGGAAGCCGGAAAATGGCGGCACCTGTCAGAGAGCTGTCTCGAACGGATGCGCAAAAAATGCACAGAACGCGGAACGAACGCAGTGTATCCCCGATCGGACGCAACGTCATGCGACCTGACGGAGTAGTATTTCGAATCTACAGGTTGATCGGTATGATAGAAGCAAATGAACGGATGTCGGCAAATGCGGCGAATGGGAAGAATGCGAAGCCTGGGCGCGGGCGTTCTCGAATAAAATCGACGACCGGTTTTCGCCAATGCGCCGCAGATAGTCGGG
>WFTL01000172.1 GCA_015485495.1 Planctomycetaceae bacterium | reverse complement strand
CGGCGACGCGTGTGCTGAAAAAACGCATTGAACGCCCAGTAATCGTGCTGCCGCACTCCGGGCACGAACGGATGATCGTGACACTGCTGGCACTGCAGGTGTTCGCCCAGAAACAGCCGCGCGGCCACGGCCGTTGCCGGGGTCGCCTGATTGTCCAGATGAGCCAGAAGGAAGTTCGTCGCCCCGTTGCGGTCTGACCGACCTTCCGCCTGAATCAGATCCGCCACGATCTTCATCCATGATCGATTCGACTGAAAGCCTTCTTCCAGCCACCTGGTCAAAGCGGCCCGATGCACCCCATCGCGTTCCTGCCTCCCGATCAACAGATGCGTCCATTCCTCCGCCAGACGCCGATGCCGTTCCGGACTGTTCAGCAGAGCGTCCACGACGGCCGCCCGGGACAGCGGCCGCCCGCCGTTCAAAACCGCCTGATCGTCCAGAGACGGAATGCGGCCGGCGATGGTCAGCCAGGCCCGCCGCAGCCACTGGCTGTCGGAAGCCGGTGGAGACGGAAGCACGTCGTTGTCCTGCAGAACCGTCGCAATCTGTTCGTCGATCAGAGCAATGACCTGTTCATCGGTCACGGAATCTTCCGCCCGGATCTCCGCCGGCCGGACGCTGCCGGACGCATCCGGACCATCTCCCCCGACAGCTTCGGATTCCTCCTTCGCTGCCGTCGCTTCCGTCACCGCACTGTGCAGTTGATCCAGATTCAGCGGCCGCAGCGGCTCACGGCGGGCGACAGCCGCGGGCACTCGTTCTTCCTGAAGAGGCTCCACCCGGACCGTTTCAGCGGCCGGTCCGTTCTCCTCGACTGATCGATCACGCGAAAGCGGCATCAGGAACACACCGGCCACCGCGACCAGGAACACCGCGGCCGCCACGGCCGCCGCGGCTGTCCGTCTGCGATCCGGCCTGGGACGATCTTTCGCAGTGACATCCGCAGAGACTCCATCGGCATCCGATCGGCCGACGGCCGGCCGCAGCGATCCGTCCCCATCCGTCTGGCCGGCTCCCCAGCTCAGTTCTCCGTGCAGCACCATCAGGCGCACATACTGTTCCACCGCTTCCGGATCATCCTGGAGCAGATCTGTCAGCCGCTGTTGTTCCGCTTCGTTCAGCCGGTCATCCATGAGCCGCATCACCAGACGCGTCAGTTCATCGGATGCCGCCATCACAGGTCACCTCCGGCTGCCAGACGCCGCTCGATGCAGTCCGCCAGTTTCTGTCGAATTCGGCTGAGGGACTGGTAGACGGAATTGACCGGGCGGCCCGTCTGCCGCGCCACGTCGTCTCCGCTGGCTCCGGGAAGGTAGCGGAGCTGAATGAGGCGACGGTCGTGCGGCCGCAGCCGTTTCAGACATTCGCGCAGCGCTTCCTGCCGTGCTTCGGCCTGCTGACAGACCTGTTCGCTTTTCTCGGCGATCTGTTCCAGCAGATCGCCACCGGCAGAAAACGTCCGGCCCCGGTGTCTGCGACGAAACCGAAACACTTCCAGACGGGCAATGGCGCGGGCCCACGCCAGAAAACTGGTCCCCGGCTGAAACTGATGCCGTTTGCCCCACATGATGACACTCGTTTCCTGAAGCACTTCGTCGGCATCCGAAGTGCTTCCGACCAGCGGCAGAATGTACAGAAACAGAGGCCGCTGGTGAGCACTGAACAGCCGGACGAATTCTTCATCGGTGAGTCGTTCGGACATGGGACGATCACCCGATCAGTTCTTTGACGGGTGTTCCTCCATTGGCCAGCTTCATGGGACGTCCTCGCCGCGACGTATGAACCGTGTTCAGCGGAATGCCCAGGGCATGCGCCACGGTCGCCCAGATGTCGCCCGGCAGGAACGATCGGCTGCCGTCGGCGATGGCCACGCCGTCTTTGTCCGTGGCTCCGATCACCTGCCCGTTCCGCAGCCCTCCCCCGCCCATCATCACCGTCCAGCTGCTGGCCCAGTGATCTCGTCCGACATTCTGATTGATTCGCGGCGTGCGGCCGAATTCTCCCATCCAGACCAGAACGACATCATCAATCATTCCACGGTCGCGCAGATCGGACACCAGAGCGGACACACCGCGGTCGAGCTGCGGAAGATGCTGATTGCGCAGGGTCTGGAAGACATTCTGATGCAGGTCCCAGCCGTTCATGCTGACTTCCACGAAGGGGACTCCGATCTGCACGAGCCGGCGGGCGACCAGCAGACCCCGGCCGAATCCGTTCTGTCCGTACCGTTCCATCACCGCATCGCTTTCCGCTTCCAGTCCCCATCGGGGCGCGCTCCGCTGCGGACTGAATGCGGCCATCTGGTCAGACGTCATCAGGTTGACGGCATTCCGATAGACGCTCAGGTGATCCTGCGGCAGATCTCCGCGCCGGGAACGAATGAATCCGGCCTCGATTTCCTCCAGCATGGCCAGACGACGAGGAAGCCGGCGCCGGTTTTCTTCGGACGGAGCATTTCGAATCTGACCGGACGCATCGACAACGAACGGCGCATGGGCCATTCCCAGAAAGCCGGCGTCGCCTCCCGCCGCACCGATGGACACGAATGCGGGGATCTGAAGATCATCCAGACGGTCCCGAAACTCATAACTGACGACCGATCCGAATGTCGGATGAGTCACCGTGGGATTCGGCACGTACGATGTGTGCATGTAGTACCGTCCCCGCGTGTGGTCGGCTTCCCGGGTGCTCATGGATCGAATCAGAGACAGATCGCCGAAGACCTTCGCGATTTCCGGAAGATGCTCACAGATCTGGATTCCCGGTACGGCCGTATCGATCGGCGTGAACTCCCCGCCGTTTTTCGACCCCGGCTTCAGATCGAACAGATCGATGGTCGGCGGTCCGCCGCCCATCCACATGAGAATGCAGGCCTTGCGCTGAGCCCGCACCGTGGCGGCGTGTGCTGTCAGATGAGACAAAAAGCGGCAGGCCGGCAGCACGGAGGCCGCCGTCAGGACATGCTGCAGAAAATGGCGCCGTTTCATGGTCGGGTCCGTTCGTCCGATTCGGTGGCGTCATGCGGTGCCGTCAGATGCCGTTTCAGCAAAGCTCCGCAGACAGGACGCGGGTGAATGAATGACGAGTCTGTGAAATTCCGTCAGTCAGTGGATGAGGATGAATTCGTTCGAATTGAGCAGCGCCCAGAACAGATCCTGGAACGCAGCCACCCGGCCGTCCGGCCCGGATGATCTGAGAATTTTTCGCATGCGGGACAGTTCAGCTCGCGTGGCCTTTCGGCTGAGTGCAGCCAGATAAAGCTGCTGCACGCGTTCGGTGTCCGACCCGGGCCGCGACAGCACGTCGTAAAGAAAACTGCCGGGTTCCGCACTGACCGCCCGGGCCGTCAGTTCGCTGTTCATCAGCATGAGTGCCTGAGGAATCGTGCCGTTGAACGTAGTGGTCTCCGCATTTTCATCATTGTCGAAGGTCCGGACGAACTGCTGCATCCACCGCCGGCGCTGTCTCCGCTGAGCATCGCGGCCGCCGCGTACGGACTGGTGTGCTCCGGTGGCCGTGATGAGCGAATCGTAGAGCTGTTCGGCCGTCATGGCTCGCACGTACATGTGACTGAACAGAGGCATTTCCCCGGAGGCCGGATCGTCCGCCGCGTTGTGCCGCCCGAAACGGCTCGTCAGTGAATACGCGCGGGTGCTGCAGATCCAGCGGATCAGCCGGCGCACATCGTACCCGGACGCCACGAATTCCCGCGCCAGACGGTCCAGCACATCCGGATGGGACGGAGCGTTGTGCGGTCCCATGTCGTCGACCGGACGCGTGAACCCATAGCCGAAAAAGTGCGCCCACATCCGGTTGACCAGGGCCGTGGCGATCAGGGGCGGCGCGTCCCCCTGAGAACGCGTCAGCAGCCGACCGAGTTCACCGCGCCGGTCTTCCGAGTCCGGATCGATTCTTTCATCCCCCAGAATGGGAAACGCCACCTGCATCAGACCGCTGCGTTTCTCAAAAAAGACGGGGCCTGTGAAATCACGGCGCACGACTTCTGAATAATCGTCCACCATCCGCCCGGTATCCGGATCCACCCGGCGGTGATCGATCCGCCGCACCTGGCGAAAAAAACTGTTCAGTTCCCAGAACTGCTTCTGCTGCCAGTCGTTGAACGGGTGATTGTGACACTGCGTACACTGAATCTGGACTCCCAGAAACAGGCGAGCGGTTTTGGCGGTGAGCTGCACGCCGTCGTCGCGCATCTGTGTCTGAGCGAGAATGTAGTTGACCGCTCCGTTTTCTTCGAAATGTCCTTCCGCTGTGATCAGGTCGTAAACCACATCGTTCCAGGGACGATTCCGTGCGAAGGCTTCACGAAAAAATTTCTCCATCCCCCGGCGGCTCACACGACGCGGCGTCGCCCGACCAATGCATTCGTTGGTCCAGATGGTTGTGAAATGACGGACGAAATCCGAACTTTCCAGCAGACGATTCACCAAAGCAGTCCGCAGCCGCGGCTCATCATCCTCAAACGCTTCCTGGATTTCCGCCACCCTGGGGATCCGCCCGGCCAGATCCAGGTACACTCTCCGCACCCATTCGGCCTGAGGTGCCTGTTCCGACGGCCGCACTTCATTGTCCCGCCAGGCCTGTTCGATCTGAGCATCGATGAATGCCACGACCGCGGAATCGTCCACTGCCGAATCGGCCGCTTCTGACCCCGGCCCGCATGCAGCGGCCAGCACCATCCCCACAGCCATGTTCCGGATGATTCCGCGATGCCCCGTCATGTGCATTTTTCCCGTTTTCCTTCCGCCGATCTCTGCCGGCCCCGCACGGCGGCTCCCCGTCTCCATGTGACAACTGCACCGGCGGGTCCCCATGTTCGTCTATTTTTTCCGGATCCGCGAGAAATCCATGAAAATTCCTGGTGATTCGTCATGGCACGGCCGGCCCGCGTGTGCCAGGTTTTGCTGTTCGGCCGGTACGTCTGTCGGCCGGATTCGTCCACCCCACGCTCTGTTCGGAGTTTCCGTGCCATGCGCGTCCTGATTACCGGTGGAGCCGGATTCATCGGCAGCCATGTGGCCGATCGCTGTCTCGCCCAGGGCTGGGAGGTGGCCGTCGTGGACAATTTGTCGTCCGGACAGCGAAAAAATGTTCCGGACGCCGCCACATTTTTCGAAATCGACATCTGCGATGCGGCCGCCCTGGACACCGCATTCTCCCGGTTTCGTCCGACCCACGTGAGCCACCAGGCCGCTCAGGCCAGCGTGGCAGTCAGCGTGCGGAAACCGGCTCACGATGCCACGATCAACATTCTGGGGTCTCTGAATGTTCTCACATCGTGCGTGACCCACGGAGTGCAGCGCATCGTGTTCGCCAGTACGGGCGGAGCCATCTACGGGGAAGTTCCCGAAGGAACGCGGGCCGATACGGATACGGTGCCGGTGCCGCAGAGTCCGTATGCCTGCAGTAAGTTCGCCGTGGAAAAGTATCTGGAATGCTTCCGGATCGAACACGATCTGCCTTACACGATTCTGCGCTATGCCAACGTGTACGGACCGCGTCAGGACCCGCACGGTGAAGCGGGCGTCGTGGCGATCTTCTGCAATCGTATTCTGGACGGGCAGGGCATTCAGATCAACGCCCGCCGCCGCCGTGGTGACGACGGCTGCGTGCGCGACTACGTGTTCATCGACGACGTGGCCGCCGCCAACACGGCCGCCATCGAAGGGCAGCTTCCCGATCCGATTCTCAACGTGGGCACCGGTCATGAAACCACGACATCCGAACTGGCCGTCCTGCTGCAGAAACACCTGGACAGAACCGTGGACGTACAGCCGAACGATCGCCGTCCCGGAGATCTGGAACGCAGCGTGCTGAACGCCGACCGCCTCACGGAACTCCTGGGTGTGCCGGTCGACATCGACACCGGCCTGCAGCGCACGGCCGACTGGTTCCGCCGCCGGCACCAGACCGGATGACCGGAACGGCCGTCCCGGGAGCGGCGAATCCTGCGGGGACGCGCTGTTCGGACTGCCGCCTGCTTGCATCCCACCTGGCTCACCATCAGAATGTTGCCCCGCGCCGCCGTTCCGTGCAGCAAAGCGGGCCGGACGACCGATCGTTCCCGTTCTCCCAGCCGCCGGCCGCTTCAGCAGAACACGGATGGCGCGCCCATCCTGGACCCTCAGTGAAAGCAGCGACATGAAGTTCCTCGAAGGCAGAACCGTTGGCATCGACCTGGGAACCACCTATTCGGCCATCGCTCATCTGAACGACGAAGGCGAACCGGAAGTCATCTGCAACTCGGACGGCCGCCGCATCACACCGTCAGTCGTTCTGTTCGATGAAGACAAGGTCGTGGTCGGTCCGTCCTTCGAACGGATTTCCGTGGCCAGTCCGGAACAGATCGTGGAAGCGATCAAGCGGGAAATGGGCAACAAGGACTACCACGTCGTTTATCAGAACAAAAAGCTCACCCCGGAATTCATCTCCGCGCTCATTCTGAAAAAGATGAAGCAGGATGCGGAAGCGGTCATCGGGCCGATCGCCAATGCGGTCATCACGGTGCCGTATTACTTCAACGACATCCGCCGCAAGGCCACTCAGGATGCCGGCCGCATCGCCGGACTGAATGTCGTGGACATCATCAACGAACCGACCGCCGCCACTCTGACGTATGCCTGGGGACAGAAGGTACTCGGACGCACCGACCTGGCGGACGAAGAGCGGACGATTCTCGTGTACGACCTGGGAGGTGGAACGTTCGACGTGACGGTGGTGCGTTACACGCCCACGGCATTTCGGGTTCTGGCCACCGACGGCGATGTCATGCTCGGAGGTCTCGACTGGAGCAAACGCCTGGCGGACCACCTGGTGCAGCAGTTCCGCCAGAAGTACGATCTGGATCCGTCCAGCAGTCCGGAAACGATGCTGACATTCCAGCAGGAAGCCGAAGATGCCAAGCGGGATCTGAGCGAAAAGGGGCGGGTGCCCATCAGCGTGTACTACGAAGGCAAAACCCTTTCGGTTCAGCTCACCCGGCCCGAATTCGAACGGATGACGGCCGATTTGCTGCAGCGGACCAAGGACACGACGGAACTGGTCATGCAGCAGGCCGGTGTCCGCGCCGGCACGCTGGACGAAGTCATTCTCGTCGGCGGGTCCACCTACATGCCGGTCGTGGAACAGATGCTGCGGGAAGTCACCGGCCATGAACCCTCCCGCGATCTGATGCCCGAATGTGCCGTGGCCGAAGGAGCCGCCATTCATGCGTCCATCCTGCAGGCCCGTTCGGGAGACACCGAAAACATTCCGGAAGGCGTTCTGCAGCGGCTGAAGAATGTGAAGACCCGTGACGTGAATTCCCACTCGCTGGGAATCAAGATCACGGATCCGTCGGACCGGTCCCGCAAAATCAATCACATCATGATTCCGAAGAACACGCCCGTTCCGCACGAAGTCAGCCAGCGGTTCGGCACCAACACGGACGGTCAGCAGCGCATTCACGTGGAAATTCTGGAAGGAGACGCCACCGACCCGGATGCCTGCGAACTCATCGGCGATTTCCGCATTTTCAATCTTCCGCCCAACCTCCCAAAGGGCTCGCCGATTTCCATCACGTATTCCTACGATGCCAGTGGCCGCATCCATGCGACCGCACGGGAACTGACGGGCAACAACGAAGCCAGCGCCGAAATCGTCCGCGACGGCGGACTCGACGAAGGCGAAGTATCGGCCGCCGTCGACCTGCTCGATCAGGAATACATCATCGAGTAATCGGCCGCGCGCCGCTTGGCGAGGCCGCGGGATCTGCTACAACATCCGCATGCCGGATCAGCTTGCAGAATCCTTCCGACAGGCGCAGCGTGAACTGCGGTTTCAGCTCACCACCTGGGCCGTGTTCGCTGCGTGGGTGACCGGGTGGTGCGGAGCCAACGCGTTCGATGCCCGCAGTGCCGACGTGACCACCACGCTGGGCATGCCGGACTGGGTCCTGTGGGGGATCGCGGTTCCCTGGGTGATCGCATTCGCCGTGACCGTCTGGTTCGCCACCCGGGTGATGCAGGACACAGAACTGGTCGACGATTTCGCATCACCGGACAGCACTGCTGACGGAACCGACCCGGACGACCTGGAGGAACCGGGCGCATGAACGTTCTGATCGCGTCCGCCGCCTCGAATGCGGCGATTGTGAGTTTCGCGGTCTATCTGGCATTCGTGTTTCTGCTGGCCTGGTTCGCCAATCGGGCGCAGACAGGACGTTCTTTCGTCGGCGAATATTTTCTCGGCAGCCGCGGAATCGGTTTGTGGGGATTCGCCCTGACCTACGCGGCGACCGCCGCTTCCGGCGGCAGTTTCATGGGATTCCCCTCCCTGATCTATTCCCACGGCTGGGTGCTGGCCTGGTGGATTGCCGGCTACTGTGTGGCCCCCATCATTTCTCTGGCGCTGCTGGCCAAACGGATCAATCAGGTCAGCCGACTGGCCGGAGCCATCACCGTTCCGGAACTGCTGCGGCGACGGTTCGGCAGCACGGCCGTCGGCATATCCGCCACGCTGATGCTGATTCTGTTCATGTTTTTCTTTCTGCTGGCACAGTTCAAAGCCGGTGCCGACATCATGGCGGTGCTGCTGGCCGATGTGGAACCCTATCAGCAGCTCGTGCACCGAATGGAATCCTGGCTGGCTGGCCTGTCGTGGACCGGTCAGGCCGATGGAGACCACGTCCTGTGTCTCATTTTCTTCGCCGTGGCCGTGGTCATTTACACGTCCTGGGGAGGCTATCTGGCGGTTGTCTGGACCGATGTCATGCAGGGGCTGGTGATGCTGGTCGGCGTGGTCATCATGCTCATTCTGACCCTGCAGCAGGTCGGCGGCCTCGAAAATGCCACGCGTGAACTCGCTCAGATGACTCCGCCCGAGTTCGGTCAGGCCGTGTTCCGTTCCGTCACGGGTGCCGACGTCCATCTGCCCCGGGGAACCTGGACCACCACAACCGACGGACAGACATGCCGCCTGGCCGAAGCGGTGCAGGTCCCGGCGGACGAGGCGGTATCGGCCCGAGTCCTGTTTCTGACGAATGATCCGGGAGCCGTCGAGCGGGTCGCCGATGAAATCGTCCGTTCGGTTCAGGTGACCGAAAACACCGGCGCCCGGGAACCGCCGGCATTCGGACGCAGTCAGCCGGGGGTCTATGTGAGTGCCCCCGGGCCGGACCGGACGAATCCTCAGGGATTCCTGTCGGTGTCTCTGGCGCTGAGCTTCTTTGTGATCTGGAATTTCAGCGGAGCCGGACAGCCCAGCTACATGGTCCGGCAGATGTCGTTTCGCAGCACACAGATTCTTCGACGGTCGATCATCATGGTGTCGATGTTCTTCGGACTGATCTACTTCCCGCTGGTCGTCATTTTCACCTCCGCCCGCATCCTCATTCCGGGCATGGAAATCCATTCGGACCGCATCATGCCGGAAATGGCGGCCCATCTGACAGCCGGAGCAGGCGTGCCGTGGCTGGCCGGTCTGCTGTTCGCCGCTCCCTTTGCCGCCGTCATGTCCAGTGTGGACAGTTTTCTGCTGCTGCTGTCTTCAGGCATCGTGCGGGACGTGTACCAGCAAAGCATCAATCCGCAGGCATCCGACCGCACACTGCGCACCATCAGCCACGCCACCACGGTCATCATCGGAATTCTGGCCGTGTTCGCCATTCTCAACCCTCCGCCGTTCCTGCAGACACTCATCGTGTTCGCATCCGCCGGACTGGGATCCGTGTTTCTGGCTCCTGTGGCTCTGGGACTGTTCTGGAAACGCATGACGGCTGCCGGTGCCGTCGCCGGGATGATCGGAGGAGCCGTCACGCTGCTCAGCCTGTATTCATGGAACTACCACGTCACCGGACAGTTCCGTCCCTGGAACCTGCTGGGCTTTCACCCGTTTCTGTGGGGGACGCTCGTTTCCTTCCTGGCTGTGATTTCCGTGTCCCTGGCCACCACACCTCCGCCCGAACAGCTCATCGAACGCTACTTCGGCCGTTCCCGGTAGAAATCCGGCCGTTTCCGACAGAAGCCACAGACAGCCTGCTGCCGGCCAGGCAGCACCGGATTTCTTTCGGCCACGCTCCCCATGCCGAACTTGCGGAAACTGCGAACACCACCTGCCGAACCCGACACGTCTCCGTCACCGGCCAGGCAGCACCGTCCGGCAGCTTTCAGAACATTGCGCCGAACCGCCAGTCTCACCCAGACTGGCATCCCCGCCGGTTTCCCGAATTTTCTATACTGTTCCTTTCCAGTGTCACTTTCTCGTTACTCTCTTTCCTGGCTGCGCTTCGCTCCGGACATGCATCGTCGTCAGCAGGCTGCCGGACGTCTGCAGTTCGGCACCTGCCGAATGGAAAGGATTCCCCATGAATCGTCTGTCCTGCCCTGGACGGCCTGCCGACGCCGCCGTGAGGTCCTTCACTGCCGGAGCGTTCCTGACAGCTCTGTGCTTCCTCCCGTTCGCCGTGGCAGCGGATGACCGCCCGGCGGACATCCCTGAGCACGCCCCTCCGACTCTTTCCCTGCTCACGTCACAGACTGTCGATCCACAGCCGATCGCAGTCCCTGCCGAACAGTCATCGGATCGGAGCACACCGGCAGCCGGTTCGCCGGCTGCCCGGCAGCGCCGCGCCGAAGTGCGGCGGCTGCTGAAGCAACTGTGTCCGGATCTGAGTGCGGACGTTATCGAGGTGTGGGTCGAAGAATACGCAGGTCTGCCTGACGACGACATTCGATTTCTGGTCTCTCAGTCCCCACTGCTGTCCCGCAGCACAAATGTCCCGCTCATGTTCACCCTGCCCGGCCGTGCACCGGAACCTCAACTGCCGAACGACCGCACCCCATCGGATCCGTTCGCTGCAGTCTCCGCGACCGCCCGACACAACCTGAACAACCTGACAACACCCGGGTATCGCGAGGAAATCATTCTCACCATCCCTGGCCCCTCGACCGCCATCGAACCGGGTTCTGCCGTTCGCAGTTTCCGAACCGGAGAAATCATCGAAACCGGGTTCCCCTTTCATCTGGCCATTGAGACTCCCGGCCGCGTGTTCTTCGTACTGGACAACGGTCTTCTGACTCGCAGCGGCCTGTTCGTGAAGCACCCGGACGGACGACTTGTCTGGTCACATCCGTCATCCGGGTTCGTTCTGAAGAACTGTCCCGTGATTCCTGACGGTCTCGACTGCACGATCGATTCGACCGGGCGGGTGATCGGTCGGGGCGGTCAGGACCATGGCCGGATCCCCGTCGTCCGGGTGACCGGATCCGCATCGCTGCACACCGAGGACGGCGTCTTCTTCAAACTGCAGAACGCTGCCGGCATCGTTCCTGACGAGAACGTGGTCATCCGTTCGGGATGTCTGGAACTGAGCAACGTGAATGTGGAACGCAACCGCAGCCTGCTGCAGCCGCCGACCCCGCGAATCCCGTCTTCGCCCCGGAACACACCGGCCGCCGCGGATTTCAGCGAGGAATGAGAATCCGCAGCCCCTGTTCCCGGGCCGCCTGACGCGTGGTGAGCAGCAGAGCGTCGGGCGACGACGATTCGGCAACCACCAGACTGCCGTCATACTGTCCGACAATCGCTTCCAGAGCTGCTGCCAGGGGGACGCGACCGAGCCGATGGGTCTGCGGCATGTTCTGGGTGAATCCGGCCAGTCTGAGGGCCATGCCGTCGATGTGAATCGTCACGTCCGCCGCATCCGCCAGATAAGCAATGGATTCCTGAAGCGGATCGCGACGGAAATCAACGAGAACCTGACGGTCGAGGCGGTCCGGCGCCGACACGGAAGCTTCTGCGTTCTCTCCGGGACCGGACCGGTCCGGCCGGACAAGTGTTTCGTTCCAGGTCAGCAGCGCCGCGGCCGCCAGACTGGCTGCTGCCGGACGTGGCAGCAGGGTGGTGATGGTCGTCACGCCATCCTGGCTGACTCCCCGACTTCCCAGATACACCGCCTGCAGCATGGCGGGAAATCGTCCGATCAGAATGCGATGACCGGCCGTGCGCGGCTTCATCCGCTGCACGCGTTCCAGCATGTCCTGCGGCAGCTCTCCCAGACGCCGCATCAGACGTCCCTGAAGGACCGACGCGGCCGTTTCGGCCAGCGGTACGATGCGTGTCTCCATTTTCAGATGCGGTTCCAGATCGATCTGCCAGCTCATCACGCGGCAGTCCGTGCCCAGCCATGTGATGATACCGTCAACAGCCGGATGCAGACGTTCGGCCAGCAGCAGCTTCCAGTGCTGATCGAGAACCCGCAGATCAGCCACGATGGTGATCGGCGCCTTTCGGTTCGATGTCTTCACAAGCTGCTCCATTTCCACCGCAGGCACCTCAGGAAACCGACGGGCTTCGACCAGGCTTTCCGCCAGTTCTGCAGGCGCCGCAGCAACGGTCTGCGTGTCGATGAGGAGAAATGCCTGATCGCCGGATTCCACGACAGGTTCCGGAAGGTCAGGCATCAGGGTTCCCCGAATGTGTTCCTGAAGGATGACCGATCGCGGTACGGCGGTCTTCAGACGCACAATCCAGACGACATCCGGTTCCTGCGTCCGGGCCCCGAAATTCACGGCGACCGTCAGTTCATCGATTTCCGAAACAGCAAAACGCGTGGCGGATTCGATCTGATCTTTGAACCAGACGGCGAAACTTCCCAGAGCGGCCATGAATTCCCGGTGCCACGGCGATCCCTCCCACAGGTCGGCCGGATGCAGATGCAGCAGCAGTTGCGGAGCAATCGGAAGATAGTCCAGAGGAATCGGCCGTACATCAGCCGGCCGCCCGGCGTCTCCCGAATGTCTTCCACCGGCATGCGCCCTGTTTCCCTTCCGGGGAACAGAATTCCGATTCGATTCCTCTTCAGCCGACACGGAATGTTCGGGGACAGCACGGACCAGGTCGTTTCGATTCAGACCGTCGGCCCACCACAGCAGACCGACGATCGCCGCACAGAACATCACACCGGTCACAGCAACCGCGCCGAGACCCGGTCGGCGGCGCCGCCGCGGCCCCCCGGCGGACGGCACTTCCAGGAACCGGTCATCCACGATTTCCGGAAAAGCAGCGCGGCCCTCGGAGATGGTTTCAGAATCCCGTCCGGCTGATTCCCGAACCGATGAACGGCCATCGATGTCCACGGGCGATTCGGCCACGGCGGCGACGAACTGCTTCCGGCAGCGTGGGCACGTGATGGGTCCCTGCTGCACTCGTTTGCGTCCCACGCCCAGCCGAGCGGAACAGCCGGGGCAGCGGATGGTCAGCCGCGCCATGTCTCCTGTCACTCCCGAATCGCCTGACGAGCGGCAATCTGTTTCTGATGACTGAGCACGATGTCCCGATCGGATTCCGGAACGAGTTCCAGCGCCTGGCGGATGGCCTGTTCCGCCCCCGTGAAATCGTTCACGGCCGCCCGGGCGACGGCCAGGGTGTCCAGAATGTTCCAGTGGTCTTCACCGGCCATCTGCCGGGCCTGTTCGGCCAGAGCCAGTGCCGCGGGGGCATCGCGCACATCGTCATCGGCTGCGGTGGCCAGCGTGTAGGCCAGGTCGTTCACCGGTTCGAAACTGTCCGGCGCCAGCTTCATGGCCTGACGCAGATCCGCCACCGCCGCCTGGTATCTCTTCAGAGAACGACGGGCGAAGGCGCGGTTGAGCCAGGCGGCGGCAAACCGCGGATCCAGCTCAATGGCAGCCGTGTAGTCTTCCACAGCCTGCTCGGGATGTCCCGTTTTCTGCCGAATGAGACCGCGGTTGAGCAGTGCTTCTGCGTACTTCGGGTGGATGGTCAGAGCCTTCTGAATGTCGTCCAGAGCGGCCAGGTAGTCTTTTCGGGCGATGTGCACCAGAGCGCGGTTGTTGAGAGCCACAACGTGGTTCGGTGAAATCGCCAGAGCCTGCGTGAAATCTGCGAGTGCCTGGGCATACTGCTTCATGAAGTAGTGACACTGCCCGCGGTTGTTGTACACCCCGGCGTTTCCCGGTTCGCGAACCAGGCTTTCCGTGAAGTCCTTCAGTGCGCGTTCGTACTGACCGTGAGCCACAAACACGACACCGCGCAGATTGTAGGCTTCCGCGGTGGGCTGCTTCGAAAGACGATCGGACATCACGGCAATGGCGCGGTCGAACAGCACGCCGTCCTTCTCCCACATCCAGCCGCCTTTTTCCTGAATCCACAGCCATTCGCCGTTGACCAGAGCGATCGTGAACACCTCGCCGGGATACGCCTTCCACACCGTGGCCTCCGGCGTTCTCAGTTCGGCTCCGGCCGTCGTCACAATGATCTTCTTCCCCACACGGGAATCCCGCTGCACCGACGGGCTGTCCGCGTCAGCCGTCATCATCCCCGACAGCATCAGACACAGAGCCGCACCGATGCGTGCTCGCTGAAAATTGTTCTGCAGACCCGACGCCCATGACATGGCTGTTGACTCCTGAGACTGTCCCACGGCTGCCGCATTCCTGGCAAAGATCCCGCCGCCCGCAACACGGCCGCCAGTGACCATTTCCGCTGCGGAAGTGTACGCACAGGCCATCCGGCTGCTCCAGTCCGGTTCCGCCGGATGCTCCCTGGGACCATCGTCGTTGCCCGGCGCCGCCCCCGGTTTTCGCGTCTTCGCACCGCCGCCGGCGCGTGTGTTCGTGCCACCACGCGATCGTCCGGCCGGCAGGACGATCGCCTTCGCCGGCAGGACGCTCAGCGGACGCATCGGAACGCCGCCAGGCAGCGGCTCGGTCTCCACCGGCTTCATCGTCAGCCTGTCAGACCTCCGATGGTGGAATCGACGAGTCTCTGAACGTCTGTCCAATGGCAGATCGATGTGGTACATTCCATACATGGCTCGGCACGAAAAACCCTGCTCAGGGTTCTTCGCGGCGGTAGCGACGCCAGCATTGGCTTCGACGACCTGCGAAGCCTTCTTTTGCACCTGGGATTCAACGAAAGGGTGCGTGGCAGCCATCACATTTTTTACAGGGAAGGAAGCGAGGAACTGATCAACCTGCAGCGGTCGGGACGCGATGCGAAACCGTACCAGGTGAAACAGGTTCACACCGTCATCACCCACTACGGCCTCGGAGGCGGCGAATGATGCACAGGTATGAAATCATCATCTACTGGAGCGACGACGACCACGTCTTCGTCGCAGAGGTGCCTGAACTGCCAGGATGCGCCGCCCACGGTGACTCCCCCGATGCAGCGCTCCAGAACTGCACGGACGCAGTCGATCTCTGGCTCGACACAGCAAAGCAGTCCGGACGGCCCGTCCCCGCTCCCAGGGGACGGCGACTCCGGTTCGCCTGACAGCATCTGAATCCCCGCCCAAAACCCGGCAGCACACTGCGGAATCCCTTACCCAACCCGCACTCTCATAACGCCTGGTACAGAAAATGGGGGCATCCCATTCCTCACTTGCCTGCCGCCAGGCGGGTGCTACATTGTAACAACCTTGTAGTAACAGCGCAGGAGTTCTGAATGATTAAGAATCTGACCAGGCACGGAAACAGCTACGCACTGGTGATCGACCGGCCGATTCTCGAGTTGATTCGCGCGACGCCGGAAACGCCGTTCGAAATCATTAGTGATGGACGTTCTCTGATTCTGACGCCTGTCCGCGACCCGAAGGAAGAAGAGAAATTTGAAAAAGCCATCGCGAATGTCCATGAACGATTTGGGAACGCCATGAGAAAGCTCGCGGAATAGCCTGTGGCTGATCCGATTTTTCTGGGCATTGACCGCGTGCTGCGTCTGCACCGGAGTCTGATTACGCATTACGGCGGCACCGATGGCATCCGCGATGTGTCACTGCTGCACTCGGCAGTGTCTCAGCCGGAAGCGTCCTCTGGTGGCAGCTTTCTCCACGCATTTCCGTTCGAGATTGCTGCTGCCTATCTTTTCCACATCGTGCAAAACCATCCTTTCCTCGATGGCAACAAGCGAACGGGAGCAGCAGCGGCTGTCGTTTTCCTTGAGATGAACGATATTTCACTCGTGGGAGACGAAGAGGGACTTGTCGACATCACTATGCACGCAGCAACAGGCCAGGCGTCCAAACGGGACATCGCTGAATTCTTTCGTGTGAGAATTCGTTGAGACATCACCTCGCTCACCAACGATGGACACTCAGCCCTCCCACCTGAGAACTTTTCACATCTTTGAACGCCCCGTTCACTGCAGAATGCGTCGAGTTGTACGCAGGAATGCGTCGTGGCGTTCCGTCCGGTCCTGGTCCGTGCCGGTCTGCTCCCCCCCAACCGTTCCACCAGGTTCAGATCGGCGAGCGATGAATGCTGAATGGCTCAGACGTTCAATTCGACCGATCCGTCGCACGATGAATCATGCTCTGAATCCCTGCGGGCAGGGATGTCTGGCATCACGATTCAGGTTCCGCTCAGCGGTCATCTGAGTACGTGTCCTGTGCATGCGACTGCGACCTGGCTTTCAGCGTTCGCGGCAGTCCGTCTCTGAACACCGCCCGCGCACGGGCCGGCCCGCTTCAATTGCGTTGCCGCGTGATCCTCACAATAATCCCCGCCTTTCCACCACTCCACAGTTGGCACCTGCTGCCATCCGATTCCGGCTCTTCCGGAACCCTGTCATGAACTGGAGACTTGTTTCCCGCCTGCTGGGTCTGCTGGCTCTGCTCATCGCTTCTTCGATGCTGCTGAGCCTGCCATGGTCGTGGCCACAGTGCGGGCAGACAGCCGTGTTCGAACGCCAGGCGCTGCGCGGCATGCTGCTGTCCATTGGAGTCAGCGTGCTGACCGGCCTGCTTCTGGCCGCCGTTGGACGCCGGCCGCGAGGAACCGTCCTCCGCAAGGAATCTCTCGCCGTCGTCGGACTCGGCTGGATCCTGTGCGGGGTACTGGGCAGCCTGCCATATCTGCTGACGCCGACCTACCGTCTTCCCGGAGTTCCCATGTCCGTGGCGGATGCGGTGTTCGAATCCATTTCCGGATTTTCCACCACGGGGGCCTCCGTACTGACCCAGCTCGAAGTTCCCGAAAACATCACGAACTGTGAAGCGGCCGCGACAGCCGGTCTGATCGCCTATGTGCCGCGCAGCGTCCTGTTCTGGCGCTCCTTCACACACTGGCTCGGCGGGATGGGCATCATCGTGCTGTTCGTGGCCATTCTGGGACAGCTCGGCGCCGGCGGAAAAGCCCTCATGCGGCGCGAAGTCCCCGGCCCCGTGTCCGACACGCTGCGGCCCCGCGTTCGGGAAACGGCCGTCATCATGTGGACGATCTACTTCGTTCTGTCTCTGGTCCTGACGGCCATTCTGCTGGCCGAAGGCATGACCTGGTACGACGCGCTGTGTCACACCTTTGGCACCATGGCCACCGGAGGATTCAGCACGCGCAACGCCAGTGCCGGTGCGTTCAACAGTCCTCTGGTGGAAATCACTCTGATCGTGTTCATGGTGGCTGCCGGAACGAACTTCAATCTGTACTACGTTCTGCTGCGTCAGCCGCGTCGTCCGGGAGACTCCGAACGGCCGTCGCGTCTGCGGCTGCTGTTTCAGGACGCCGAATTCCGAGCCTACCTGGCCGTCATCGGACTCAGCACCGCCGTGCTGTCCGCCGTGCTGCTGCTCAGCCCGGTCCACGACGACGGTCCGGCCAGCATTCGGCACGCCGCATTCAGCGTGGTCAGCATCATGACCACCACCGGATTCGCCACAGAGAACTTTTCCGAATGGCCGGTGGTCAGTCAGGCCTGGCTGACTCTGCTGATGTACGTGGGCGGCTGTTCCGGATCGACCGGCGGCGGCATCAAGGTGATCCGTTTTCTTGTCCTGTTCAGGGTGCTGAAACTGGAAATCGAACGCGCGTTCCGTCCCAATCTGGTGCGTCCGGTGCGGATTGCCGGCAATCGTGTCCAGGACGCCGTGTGCCGGGATGTGCTGCTGTACTTCTGCCTGATCGCTGTGATATCGGCGGTGAGCTGGCTGGTGCTGGTGGGACTGGAACCGGTCACGCAGTGGGAACTGGCCCGCCAGCCGGAATCCGTCCGGCTGACCGACTGCGCCAGCGCGGTGGCCGCCACCCTGAACAACATCGGCCCGGGTCTGGGCGTCTGCGGATCTCACGGCAATTACACGCTGTTCACCGACTCTTCCAAACTTCTGCTCACGCTGCTCATGCTGCTGGGCCGCCTGGAACTGTTCGCCGTGATCGTCCTGTTCGTCCCGCGGTTCTGGACCGAAGACTAGCTCCCGGCCGATCCGCCGGATCCCGGTTCCGCCGCCGGGTCATAGCCGAGATTGGGAGCCAGCCAGCGTTCGGCTTCTTCGATCGTCATCCCCATGCGTTCCGCGTAGCTTTCCACCTGGTCCCGGGTGATCCGGTCCACACTGAAATAGCGGCTGTCGGGATGAGAAAAATACAGGCCGCTGACCGAAGCGGCCGGCCACATGGCCCAGGAAGACGTGAGCGTCATGCCGGCGGCCGCTTCCGCGTCCAGCAGTTCCCACAGCCGTCCTTTGGGAACATGATCCGGACAGGCCGGATACCCGAACGCCGGTCGGATGCCGCGGTATTTTTCGGCAATCACATCTTCGCTGCTGAGCTGTTCATCGCGGCCGTATCCCCATTCCCGGCGAACACGGGCGTGCAGATATTCCGCAAAGGCTTCCGCGAAACGGTCGGCCAGCGCCTTGATCATGATGGCCCGGTAATCGTCACCATCCGCTTCGATGCGACGGGCCAGTTCATCGCACCCGTGTCCGGCTGTGACGGCAAACGCACCGATGTAGTCCCGCTGCCCCGCTGCGGTGTCCCGCGGAGCCACGTAATCGGCCAGGCACCGGAAATGCTTCTGCCCGCGGCGTTCCCACTGCTGCCGCAGCATGGGAAACCGCATGCGTTCCACCTGTCGGTCTTCTCCGGTCCACAGCACAATATCGTCTCCATCGCTGGCGGCCGGCCAGAATCCGTAGACGGCCCGCGCGGTGAGACTCCTTTCCTTCAGCAGGCATTCCAGTTCCTGCTGCGCATCGGCGAACAGCTTCCGGGCCGCCTCGCCGATCTTCTCGTCATCCAGCACATCGGGGTACTTTCCGGTGAGCTGCCAGCTGCTGAAAAAGGGCGACCAGTCGATCCAGGGAACCAGCTCATCCAGCGGCATCCGTTCAATCACCCGCGTTCCCAGAAAATCGGGACGTGGCGGTTCGTACTGATTCCAGTCCGGACAGAACCGCCGTTTCCGGGCTTCCTGATACGGGACCAGCGTGGCCTGCTGACGCCGATCGAATGATGCCCGGGCCGCCTCCTGACGTTCCTGATTGAGGCGGATGAAGTCATCCCGCGTCTGGGCGTCCAGAAGCGATTCGACCACGCCCACTGCCAGAGACGCATCCCCCACATGCACCACGGGCTGATCATACACCGGTGCGATCTTCACCGCCGTGTGCCGCGCACTGGTCGTGGCGCCGCCGATCAGCAGAGGAATCGTCCAGCCTTCTTCCTGCATCGTGCGGGCCACTGTAATCATTTCCTCCAGGGACGGAGTGATCAGGCCCGACAGTCCGATGATGTCTGCCTGGCACTTCCGGGCTTCTTCCAGAATCGTTTCACAGGGCACCATGACGCCCAGATCGACCACCCGAAAACTGTTGCACCGCAGAACAACGGCCACGATGTTCTTGCCGATGTCGTGCACATCGCCCTTGACTGTGGCAATCAGAAACGTCCCGCGGGAGGCTGATTCAGGAGAAGCCGTTCCTTCCGATTCCGCGGCGGCGGCGATGTCCAGAGCATGCTGCCGCGTCCCCGTAAACCGTCCCTGTTCATCGAACCACTGGTCATCACCCCCGGCCGCCTTTTCTGCCTCCATAAACGGTTCCAGCCAGGCGACCGCCTTTTTCATCACGCGTGCCGACTTGACCACCTGGGGCAGAAACATTTTTCCGGCCCCGAACAGTTCGCCCACGACGTTCATGCCGTCCATGAGCGGTCCCTGGATGACATCCAGCGGCCGACCGTATTTCTGCCGGGCTTCTTCCGTGTCTTCATCGATATGGGTCAGAATGCCCTTCAGCAGAGCATGCCGGAGACGATCTTCAACCGTTCCCTGCCGCCACTGATCGACGGGCGCCCGGCCGCCTTCGGAACGGCTGCGGACTGTGTCCGCGTATTCGATCAGCCGTTCCGTGGCATCGGGACGCCGATTCAGCAGAACGTCTTCCACGTAGGTCAGCAGTTCCGGATCGATTTCGTCATAGACTTCCAGCTGAGTCGGATTGACGATGCCCATGTCCAGACCGGCGCCGATGGCGTGATACAGAAACGCGGCATTCATCGCTTCCCGGACAGTGTTGTTGCCGCGGAAGCTGAAGCTGATGTTGCTCACCCCGCCGGACGTCTTCGCTCCCGGACACACCTGTTTGATCTGCCGCACCGCCTCGATGAACTCCACCGCGTAACTGGCATGTTCGGCCATGCCGGTGCCCACGGTCAGAATATTCGGATCGAAGATGATGTCCTGGGGCGGGAAACCGACCTGTTCGGTCAGCAGCTTCCAGGCCCGCCGGCAGATCCGCACTTTGGATTCGCAGTCGACCGCCTGACCTTCCTCATCGAAGGCCATCACGATCACGGCTGCCCCATAGCGGCGAATCAGGCGCGCCTGCCGCAGAAATTCCTCTTCTCCGGCCTTCAGACTGATGCTGTTGACGATGCTTTTTCCGTGGACGCATTTCAGCCCCGCCTCGATCACATTCCAGTCGGAACTGTCGATCATGATGGGCACGCGCACGTTTTCGTCGTGCAGCAGCCACAGAAATTTTTCCATGCAGCGGGGACCATCCAGCAGCCCTTCATCCATGTTGACATCGATGATGTTCGCCCCGCCTTCGACCTGATCCACCGCCACGCTGATCGCTTCGTCGTATTTTTCCTCCCGAATCAGCCGGGCGAAACGCCGTGACCCGGTCACGTTTGTCCGTTCGCCCACGTTGATGAAACTCGTGTCCGGACGCACAGCCAGAAAATCGAATCCGGAATACGTCGACCAGCCGTTTCCTTCCGGAATCCGCCGTGGCGGGACGTCCGCCACCGCCTGGGCGACCCGGGAAATGTATTCCGGTGTTGTTCCGCAGCAGCCGCCCACGACGTTCACCAGACCGGCCCGGGCCATCCCATGAACGGCGGCCGTGAATTCATCCGGCGTGCTGTCGAATCCGCCCATGCCGTCCGGCATGCCGGCATTGGGATAACACGTGATGTACCGCGTGGCCATCTCCGAAAGCGTCTGCAGATACGGCCGCATCTGCTGCGGTCCCAGCGCACAGTTGAAGCCCACACTGAGACACGGGAAGTGTTCGATGGCCGTGTAGAACGCTTCGACCGTCTGCCCCAGCAGCGTGACGCCGCCGGAAAAAATCGTCCCGGAAATCATGACCGGAACATCCGTCCCCCGCTCCTCGAAAACCTCAGCAATCGCAAACAGACAGGCCTTCATGTTGAGCGTGTCGAAACTGGTTTCCGGCAGCAGGAGATCGACCCCGCCATCCAGCAGGCCCCGCACCTGTTCGGCATACGAAGCGGCCATTTCGTCGAACTGAACCACGCGCGTTCCCGGTGCGTCTGCATTCATCGACAGCTGCACGTTCGTGGGACCGATGCTGCCGGCCACGTAACGCGGTTTTCGCGGATTCTTCGCCGTGAATTCGTCCGCCACGCTCCGCGCCAGTTCGGCGGCCGTCCGGTTGAGTTCCGGCACCAGATGCGACAGTTCGAATTCCTTCATGCCGATGACCGACGCATTGAAGGTATCCGTTTCGATGATGTCCGCACCGGCTTCCAGATAGCGTCGGTGGATGTTCTGAATGAGGTCCGGCTGCGTGAGAACGAGCAGGTCCGTGGCATTTCGCAGGTCAACCGGATGATCGCGGAACCGCCGGCCGCGATAACCTTCTTCCGAAGGATTGTTCGACATGATGAGCGCCCCCATCGATCCGTCGATGATGAGGATGCGTTCGTCAAGCAGTTCTCGAATGTCCGGTCGGGAAGCCATAAAAATCATCAGGGCAGAACAGACAGGCCGATCAGCACCCGAACGGAAAGGCCGGGCAGGGGAGGGATTGTACGGAGCCGATGCATGTCATTGAACAGGCCGCATCCGTTTCGAGGAATTGGGAACCACGGTGGCCGGACCGTGTCCGGCCCTGTGACGTCTGCAGCGATCCGGTAAGATCCGCAGCATGCGTCTGCCGCGAATCCTCCGGCCCCGGCAGCAGCCGGGCACCCGGATCCGCTGCCCGGATTCGCATTGATGTCCTTTTCACCGCCGTTCGGTCTCAGAAAACCGCAGAACCATGCACTTCGAAACTCAGGCTGTGCACACCGGCGTTCATAAAGACAGCCAGTACAACAGCGTCACCACTCCCATCTACCCGTCCTCCACGTTCTACTGGGACAATCTGGACACGTCCTGCGGCTACGACTACACGCGATCGGGAAATCCCACGCGCGATGCCCTGCAGGAAAACCTGGCGGCTCTGGAAGGCGGAGCCGGCTGTGTGGCCACCTGCACGGGCATGGCGGCCGTCCACTGTGCCCTGGCACTGTTCCGCCCCGGCGATCACATCGTTGTTCCGGCCGACGTGTACGGCGGCACGTTTCGCCTCATCAGCCGATTTCTCACCGAAAAAGGACTCGCCTTCACTTTCGTCGACATGACGAATCCGGAAGAGGTTCGTCAGGCACTGCAGCCGAACACGAAAGGCGTGTGGATCGAAACGCCCAGCAACCCGATGATGAAAGTGATCGACCTGGCCGCCGTGGCGGAAATTGCCCGGAATCACGGAGCCATCACACTGTGCGACAACACGTTCCTGTCGCCGTACCTGCAGCGGCCTTTCGAATTCGGCGTCGATATCGTCGTGCATTCCACGACCAAGTACATCAATGGACATTCGGATGTGGTTGGAGGAGCCGTCATCGCGGCGTCTCAGGAACACGCCCAACAGATCGCCTGGATCTGCAATGCCGCGGGACTGGCCTGTTCTCCCTTCGACGCCTGGCTGGTGCTGCGCGGCGTGAAGACTCTGGCCTGCCGCATGGATGTTCAGCAGCGAACAGCAGACCGTCTGGCCCGATGGCTGCAGCAGCATCCGCTGGTGGAAACCGTTTACTACCCGGGACTGGAATCGCACCCGCAGCACGAACTGGCCGCGCGGCAGCAGCGAGGATTCGGCGCGATGCTGAGTTTCGATGTGCGCGGCGGCCGCTCTGTGGCAGAACGCGTCTGTCTGAACACCCGTCTGTTTGATGTCGGCGTGTCTCTGGGAGGAATCGAAAGTCTGGTCTGTTTTCCGGCCACAATGAGCCATGCGGCCATGTCGGAAGAAGGCCGTGCCGCGGCCGGAATCACCGACCGGACCGTGCGGCTGTCCGTGGGTCTGGAACATCCCGATGACCTGATCGCCGATCTGCAGCAGGCTCTCGATACGCCGGCTCCTTCCGAATCACAAAAGGAACCTGGCACACCATGCTGACCGTCGATGAAGCTCTCCGGAACATCCTGGCCCATGGGTCCCCGCTGCCCGCACGGCCGTGCCGTCTGACGAATGCTGCCGGACGCGTGCTGGCCGCATCTTTGTCCACGCCGCACGATTCCCCGCCGTTCGACAAAGCCATGATGGACGGTTTTGCCGTCTGCAGCCGTGCACTGCTTCCGACCGACAGCGACTCGGTTCTGACGCTGCGGGTTCTGGAAACCATCACGGCCGGCACGGTTCCCACACAGTCTCCCGGATCCGATTCGGCCTGCCGCATCATGACGGGAGCCCCGCTTCCGGACGGAGCCGACTGTGTGGTTCCCATCGAACAGGTCCGGTTCGACGACACGGCACCTACGGTCGTGGACATTCCCGCTGAGTGCATCACGGCCGAACGACACGTTCTGCGGCAGAGCGCCACAGTCGCATCCGGAACCCGGCTGCTGGAAAAAGGCACCGTGCTGCGGCCGCAGCACATTGCCGTCCTGGCCGAATTCGGCCTGTCCGAAATCCCGGTCGTGCCGGCCCCGTCCGTGGCGGTTCTGGCCACCGGAGACGAACTGATCCCCGTGCAGGAACCCCTGTTTCCCGGCCGCATCCGCAATTCCAACGAACCCATGCTGACCGCTCAGATCCGACGTGCCGAAGCCGATCCGTGCCCACTGGGAATCGCCCGGGATGACCCTGGTCATCTGAAAGAACGCATCGAGACCGGTCTGGCGTGCGACGTGCTGCTGCTGTCCGGAGGCGTGTCGGCCGGAACCCGGGACCTGGTTCCACAGCAGCTTCAGGCCGCCGGCGTTGAGGAAGTGTTTCACAAAGTGCAGATGAAACCAGGCAAGCCTCTCTGGTTCGGCGTCCGCAGCGATGGGGATCGGCGGTGCCTGGTTGTCGGTCTGCCGGGAAACCCCGTCAGCAGCATGGTGTGCTTCGAAGTGTTCGTCCGGCCGCTGCTGGACAGTCTGGCCGGTCGTCCCGAACGAACCGATACTCGTTCCGGTACGGCCCGACTGACCAAAGACCTGTCCGTCCGCGGAAACCGGACCACGTTTTATCCCTCCGTGGTGATCCGCTCGGCCGACGGGCTGTCCGCCACGCCCGTGGACTGGGGAGGATCGGCCGACCTGATTTCCACCGCGCAGGCCACGGGGCTGTGTCGTCTGGAACCACGAGACGACACTTACCGGGCCGGCGACATGGTTCCCGTCCTTTGCTGGGATCCGCCGGAACCGTCCTCCGCTTCGTGAAGCGGCATCCGCCTTTCCGCAAAATCTCCACTGCCCCGTCGCCACCCGGATATCGTGTTCCCGGCCGGTCCGGTTCGCCACCAGTCCAGCCAGCCACACGGTCAGCCTGCGTCCGGATCGGCCAGCAGCGACAGGGCCTCCTCCCGCGGCAGCCGATTCAGGACAAGGGGCTGAGACCGATCGGGACGGGACTGCTGCCAGGTCGCCAGAAACTCGTCTTCGACGGCCAGAACATCCACGTAACGACTGCACCCGGTCCCCCAGGGCGACACGAACAGCGGTTCCACGTCCGACAGCCGTACGGCCGTACGCACGTCTCCGTCGACATACACGAACACGCCGCCGATTTCTTCACAGCTGTAACCGCGCGGCCGGGAAACCGAACGGGAATGTTCCTCCAGCTTCCGCACACATTCCCCGCCGCAGTAAAAGACGATGGTGTACGGACGAAGGGCAAATTCTCCCACAGAAGGAACCGGCAGCACACAGGTGGCCCGGGTCATCGCCACATCCCACATCGACCCGCGGGGCAGAATTTCATGCTGAACATCCTCGACCCGGCAGCCGTCGGCCGAAAGAACGGCTCGACCACTGGAAGAACTCGTCCAGCAGTACGGATGGCTGCAGAAGCCAAGCATCTGCAGTCCGTCCTGGCGGCTGCCGGAATCCTCCCAGAAAAACGGATCCTTCACATGCAGCATTCCAGGCCGCGTCTCACTCAGCAGCGGACACCAGGTTCCGCTGCCGGAACGCAGTTCCGCTGTGCGGAGAACATCAATCGACCAGACGCCGGCCCCCGGCTTCTGATACCCGGCCAGAGTCTCCGGATACGACTCATCCTTTTCAGACGATACATACAGCGTGCATCCGTTCCGGTCACAGCGCAGACAGCTTCCTTCAATGGAAATCACGGTTCGTCCGGGCGGAGCGACCGTCTGTTTGTCCCAGGAGGCCACTTTGTCGAACGACTGTCCCTGATTCGTCGATCGAAACACGGCCAGTTCGCAGCCGCGGGTGCCGGCTTCCAGTCCGGTGCGTGAATCACCGCCGCTGCGGTATCGTCCGATCAGCAGCAGACTTCCATCGGTATCGACTGTCATGTTGCCGCCGCCGAACCAGTACCCGGATGCGTTCTGTTCCGGCGGCACAACGACGTGGGCCCGTTCCTGACAGACCAGCGCCCGGACAAAAGCCGTCAGGCAATTCCGGGCCGTTTCGGAAAGTCTGAAGTCGGTCATGGAATCTGCAGGTACAGCCGAAAGCGGTGTGCGTGCCGAGGAAAGGGGGGAAGCGGGGGACGGGGCGTCACCAGCCCAGAGACATATTGGCTTCGATGACCTTTTGTGCGGTGCGCAGATCGGCCCCGGTGTCCAGCATATACAGCCGGATGGCATGCAGTTTGTCGCCGGATGCCCGGTTGAGGCAGTCGCGGGCCACATCATCCGGGCAGGCCGTTCCGTCGATTCCCAGTTGCCCTTTGCTGATCACCCAAAGATCGCGCGGCCGGCGTGTCACGCGGACCACCGTTTCTTCCGGATAATACCGGCCGGCGATGGTTTCCGCGTGTTCCGGTCCATCTGCCCAGGCAATCATGATATGGGCCTGAGTTTCGATTTCGTACAGGGCCATGATTCCACCGATCCCGATCACCGATCCTGCGACACGACTGCCCGAACAGCCTGTATCCGGACAATGGCAGTCTGCATCCGGACCACGGTGCGCAGCCCCCCATCTGTTTCGGAGAAGCCTGCGCAGGAAAACTATATCGATTCCTTCCGGAAGGCAAAATGAGGGCCGCAGCCATTTCGTCGGAACGGTTTCGACTTCTTCGTCCCCGGCATTTGAGCTGCCGCGGGACGGAAGGATCGAGCAGCGGAGCCGGACAGGGACGGCCCGCCGACACGGCCTGTGCATCGATGCCGGTTCCCACCGGGCGATTCCCGGACGTCATTCGGAACAACCGTCCGAAAATCTCCGGTCGTCCACAAGCTGCTGCAGCTCCCGATATTCGTCCGGAGTATTGACATTGCGCAGGCAGAGCAGGGCGGGATCCAGATCGAGAAGGTCTTCTGCCGGACAGTCCTGCACCGGACAGCAGTCCAGAAGAGTCTGGAGACGCCGCTGCCCCTGTACCACGCACTGCCGCAGCTTCGTTTCAGCCGACAGCGGATAGATGCCCCCGAACGGCTGACGACGGCCGTCCTGCCGAATCACGATCGCCGTTTCTCCGGTACGCAGACGCTTCAGGCGTTCCACGACCGGTCCGCACACGACGGGAATGTCGCAGGCCGACAGCCAGAAGGCATCACACGGCACGCGGGACTTCTTCAGAGCCCGGATTCCCGTGAGCACCGCGGCCAGCGGGCCGGCATCCGGAGACTCGTCGCGAACCACCTGCACTCCGACGGGCAGATCCGGCAGACGCTGCCCGACTGCGGCGACAACGACAACCGGATTGACGACCGCGCCCGCCGCCTGAGTCACCCGAAACAGGAACGGCCGCTCGCCAAGATGCAGTGACGCCTTGTCCTGCCCCATGCGGGAAGAACGGCCCCCGCAAAGGATGACGCCGGCCACCGCCCTGTCTGGTTTCCGGGTCACTGAGAATCGGCTCCTGAATCACCGGGAACCCGGTCCAAAACCATTTTCAGCCAGGCTTCGACCGGTGCTCTGTCGATTACCATAGACCGGCATGCGGCCGTGTCCACCGGAGGCGGCCCTGTGCTGCCTTCGCACCGGCCATTTTTCTCCTGCCCCATACGGAAATGCTCCATGCCGGATTCGTCGAACGAACCGAACGACTGTCTGCCGACCGAACAGTCTCCGGCCGTCTGGTATCGCGACGGGCTGCAGTTCACCTGCACACAGTGCGGTGACTGCTGCACGGGCGACCCGGGCGTCGTCTGGGTGACGGAAGACGACATTCAGAACATCGCCGAATATCTGGACCGGCCGGTCGGAGAAATCCGTCTGTTTCACACACGTCCCGTCCGGGGCAGAGTCTCGCTGACCGAATACCAGAACGGCGACTGCACATTCTTCGACCCGGCCACCCGGTCCTGTCGCGTGTACCCGGTTCGGCCGGGTCAGTGCCGGACGTGGCCGTTCTGGAAATCGAATCTCGTATCCGAACAGAAATGGCAGGAAGTCTGCTCCACGTGCCCCGGAGCGGGCACCGGACGATGGTTCAGTGAAGACGAAATCCGGGAACGGGCCGATCAGGTCGACATCTGACCGCCGGCAGAACAGGACGAACTGCCTGAAATTCCTTGCTTTTGGGCATTCGGAACCGACGATAGAGCAACCCGTCTTCAGAGACGGACCGATAACAACTGACAGGCGTCCCGGTCGACGCCGCCCGTTCGGCAGAATCCGCCGAACCGTCTTCCTGCAACTGTGTCCACTCGCCGACCCTGCCGGTCCGGAATCCAGGACAGACCGATGAAATGCCATCGTTCCCGAACCCTGACTGCGGTCCTGACCGCCGCATTCAGTCTCAGCGCAGCATCCTGCGGTTTTGCCCAGACCATGTCTGCTCCGCTGGATAAGGGTTTCATCCGCAGCACGTCCGTCATGCTGAATGTGTCTGAGATGATGGGGCCTCGCATCGTGCGGGAACCGGGAGAACCGGTGTACGGCCCGGGCTACCCGGAACTGTGGATCGCCGAAGTGCAGTTTCGTCCTATGCGTCTGCTGCGCGTCCCCGTGACCGATCCGGCCACGGGCGTGACCGCCAGAGAACTCGTCTGGTACCTGGTCTACCGACTGATTCCCAGAAGCTACGTGGAACTGGCCGGCGATGAAGACGCCCAGGCCGCTCTGAAGCGTCGCCTGGAAGACGAACAGCGTGATCCACAGAACCGGATCGACGAGATGGCCGCGCCGAACATCATTGTTCCGCGGTTCGTGCTGCAGACGAACGACGAAGGGGCGCAGCATCGGTATGTCGATGAGGTGCATCCCGGCATTCAGGCGGCCATCATCCGGCGGGAGTTCCGCTCATCGGTCGAGCA
This sequence comes from Planctomycetaceae bacterium, assembly GCA_015485495.1. Lineage (GTDB taxonomy): Bacteria > Planctomycetota > Planctomycetia > Planctomycetales > Planctomycetaceae > S139-18. Next base: position 56,380 of record WFTL01000172.1, on the reverse strand, counting down.
GCTCCGATTTGTCAATGCGGCCGACCGCATTGCCGAAGTCGGCCCGCCGGTTCGATTCGACGACGAAGATGCGCTGGAGCACGCGGTGTATGGAGTCGCCATCTGGCGCCATGTCGATCCCGAAACCGACTTCTTTCACATCGAAATCACGGGCATTTCCAACGCCTACCGCCTGACGGCCGCCGAAGACGGGTCCACCGTGGTCTCCGACAAAGCCGTCATCCAGAAGTTTCGCCGGCCTGGTGACCGCTTTGTCCAGCACGACGGCGAGTTTCGTCTCGATGGAGACCCCGTCTGGACGTATCTGCCGCGACCGGTCACCTGGGACCTGACGGAAACACTGTCTGTGCTCCGGGGCCGCCGGCCCGCGGCGGAAGTGCCGGCCCCCCGGTGAATTCCTGCCGGCAGCGGGAATCCGGCATTCCCCCGGTAATCCGGCTCCGCAATTGTCTTGCATCCCCGGCAGAAATCGTCAGAATCCCACATCTTCTCCGGCGGCAGCGGGGCAGAAAACGCCCCGCTCGAAGGTCGACAACGGTGTGATCGACGCCGGAAAATCTGACAGACAGCCGTCCGTCCGGACGTTCTGCAGCCTGCAGCGTCCCACAGCGAACTTTGGAGCAGTCATCATGGCTCATAAGAAGGGACAGGGATCCAGCCGTAACGGACGCGATTCGCATTCCAAGCGTCGCGGTGTCAAGAAATTCGGCGGAGAACGCGTCCGTGCCGGAAACATTCTGGTGCGTCAGTGCGGCACGAAATGGCATCCCGGCCGCAACGTCGGCATGGGCCGCGACTACACCCTGTTCGCGCTGACCGACGGCGAAGTCTATTTCGATCGGAAGGGACGCCGCATCAACGTGGCTGCCCCGGAAAACAACTGACGCATTCGTCACCGGACTGTTCCGGCAGATAGTCCCGCTGGCCGCGTCGTCCCGGACAACCTGTTGTTCCTGCAGCAGATCCCCCGTGTGCGGCCGGTTCCGCGCACTGGCAGCCGGAACCGGATCACAGGCAGTCGCGGTAACGGAACAGACCATCCACCGTCAGAACGGTGCCGCTGATGTAGTCGGCTTCGTCCGAAACGAGAAACGCGGCAGCCCGGGCAATGTCTTCCGGCTGCCCCAGTCGGCCCCACGGCAGGCGGGCGCCTTCCTGGCGAAGCACATCCGCCCCGAAGGTACGGTGTTCACCCGGTGTTTCGATCCAGCCCGGATCGATCGCATTGACATTGACCCGGTGCGGTGCCAGTTCAACGGCGATGGTTCGCATCAAATGATTCAAAGCCGCCTTCGCCGGGCCGTAGGCGCACGATCGAGCGTAGGGACGTTCCGCCTGCACACTGCTGATGAACACGATTCTGCCGCCGCCGTCGCGCTGCGTCAGATGGCGGGCAACCAGTTGAGCCATGTGGAAACCGGACGTCAGTGTGGCCTGAATCGTACGCTCGAAATCATCCGGGTCGTAATCGAGAAACGCACTGCGTCGGCTGTAAGCCGGATTGCTGATGAGAATGTCGATGCGCCCGGCCTGGCGGAGACCGGATTCCACGACCTGTTCGCAGCCGCTGCGGCAGAAAACGTCCGCCGGGGCCATGTGGCATGAGCAGCCCAGATCACGGACCCCGGCGGCTGTCTGTTCCAGATCGGAACTGTCCGGTCGGTCATTCACGATCAGATCTGCACCGCGGCGGGCCAGTTCCAGAGCACACGCGCGTCCGATGCCGGCTCCGGCACCGGTGACCAGAGCCGTTTTTCCGGCGAGCGACCTTCCGTCCGGCGTCATTCGGCCCTCCCGGGGGCACTGTTGTCGAATCCCTGAGCACACTGGCGCAGATGCTCCATGATGGCAGAAAATTCTCCGCCCCAGGCCATGAGCTGTCCGCCCTGATTGATGCGCTGCCGCAGTTCATCTTCGCTTTTCACCGGCATGCCCCAGGCCTTGCCGTGCCGTCGGCACGCTGCCGCCACCTGCTCGACCGCATCGTCGATCGTCAGACCCGACGGATCGTACTTCAGCCGCAGTCCCAGGTCTCCAGGACCAATGAATATCCCGTCCACGCCTTCCACCGCCGCAATGGCATCCACACCGGCCACGGCTTCCGGAGTCTCCACCTGCACAACCAGAAACGTCTGGCGGTTCACTTCCTCCAGATAATCCTCCTCGTCGCACACCATGAAGTCTGAATCCAGCCCCGCTCCATCCAGACCACGGTTCCCCAGCGGCGGAAATCGAACGAACTGCACGAGTTCCCGGGCCATTTCAGGCGTGTTCACATGAGGAATCATCAGGCCGGTGGCCCCGTCTTCCAGATAGCGGTACAGAGCCGTCTTCTCGAGAGTTCCTGGACGCAGCATGATGTCGATGTCGAACAGGTGGGCGAAGGCCAGAATCGCCTGCACATCGCGCTGCGGCCAGTTGCGGTGTTCCAGATCCAGCCAGATGCAGTCGTATCCGAAATGCGCCGCATGCCGGACAAAAGACGGGATGTAGTGCCCCAGGCAGCAGATGCGAGCCGCTGCATTTCCCCGGATCTGCCTCAGTGTCCGACTGGCTCTCATGAAAGTCCCAATGCTGCCGCTGTGCGGCTCTGAAGTTTCGTTTCCGGTCTCCGACCGTTCTCCATGCCGGCCCGGCTGCCGATTGCCCCCCTGGCCCCCACATGGCCGCCTGGCTTTCTGACGGGCCGTCATCTTCGTGGCTCCCCTGCAGCATCGCAACTGCGGCGCTCCGTGCAGGCGCAAAAAAACGATCGTCCCGTCTGCCGCTCCGTCGCCCTGACGGCACGGAACACACCGGCCGCTCCCTGCTACGGAATCGCCTGCCAGTAATCATCCAGCTTCTGCTCCGACACATCGATGGCGGTTCCCAGCCGCGGAGCGAGCAGCCGAACACGGTATTCTTCCAGCATCCATCGGTAGTGATCGAGCATTGGAGACCGATGGGAGGAACGTGTTCGTTTTTCGAGTCGTTCCTGCCAGGGACGGACCTGTTCAGCCAGTTCCTGTTCGGTCTTCAGTCCCCCCGATGTCATTCGCTGGACACAGTGGCGCAGACAGGCGAAGTAGCGGGGAAACTGAGTCAGCCAGGCCCAGGGAGTCACGGCCAGGAAATCGGCATGCACCAGCCCGGCCAGATGCTGCCGCAGTTCCCGCAGTCGCGGCCCGGCTCCCGCAGCAGAACAGTTTTCCAGGCAGCGGCGAGTGGCATGATAGTCTTCGAACAGTTTCGGCAGAAACCCCACGAATTCCGCCGACACGGAACTCAAAGCACGCCGCCCGGCCGTCAGGGCCGCTTCGAAATCCTGCCGGGTTCGCGGTAACGGTCGGCCGGAAAGAAAGGCACGTTCGGCCATCAGAAGCTCCAGGTGCGCCCGAAGCCGGATACCGCGAATGGATGACGCCAGCAGTTCGATCTGACTGAGTCCACCCAGGTTGCGAATGCGTTTTCGAAGCACCGTTTCTTCCGACAGAAACACCAGCCGGCGCACGCCGCCGCGCAGAACAATCTGCGCTTCGGCTGCTGACCGACACAGCGTCAGCGCTGCACTGGTGCCGTCGTCGCGAACTGCAGGAAAGGCGTCCAGGCGAATTCCCGCCTGGACGACCGGTACCCGTTCCGGCAGATCACCGAAATCCCATGATGTCAGCCCCCGGCGCTGCCAGGCCGCTGCTTCCGGTGAAACCGCGGGATCCGGGCCGACACGATCTGATCCCTCGGACCGTTCCCGCGCAGCCATCTGTTCCCGCAGACGCCTCAGACAGCGGCCCTGGGCCAGTGTCCGGCCATTCCCGTCCACCACGCGGACATTCATCTGCAGATGAACCGGCAGAGTCACACGTCGGAGATCTTCCACAGAAATCGGTTCGCCGGCAGCACGCGACAGCAACCGGGCCAGTTCCCGCAGCAGGTTTCCCTGTCCGAACGACAGTTGCCCGACCACGCCGCGAGCCGTCTCGGGGACGGGCACAAGCAGCCGGCGTACGGATCGGGGCAGTCCGCGAATCAGCGCCGTGACCTTTTCTTCCAGCAGTCCCGGAACCAGCCAGTCGATTCGGTCGGCCGACAACCGGCCCAGTCCGTCCTCCGGGACGGTCACGGTGACTCCATCGCTCGATTCGCCCGGCTGCATGTCCCAGGACAACGGCAGGCGCATCGTGCCGATTTCCAGAACCGACGGAAACTCAGCCGCACTGCGTTCCCGGTCGGCGGCACCGACGAACTGATCGACGGACAGTTTCAGCACATCCGGTGTCTGTTTCCGTTCCCGTCGATACCACCTGGCCAGCTCATGCCGATCGCAGACATCCGAAGGAACCTGTCGGTCGAACACCGCAAACAGCACATCATCGGACGGCACAACATCCGGTCGCCGTGTCTTTCTCTGCATCTCATGCAGTTCGTCAAGCACCTCCGCATTGTGCTGCAGGAACGGCAGCCGGGACGCCCAGGGAGCCGGTCGCCGGGACGCCCGTTCTCCGGGTGGCACCCGTCCAGGTGTCAGCCGGGACCGGATCCCGTCATCCAGCAGACGCTGTTCATCGTCATACGCCGACGACACTGCGTCTTCCTCCCCCTTTCCTGATGCCTGGGCATACAACAGTCCCGATCCCACCAGCCCGTGCCTGATCATCAGCTCCCGCGCCTGCTGCGGATCGTGGCGGGACAGCGGAACAGGACGCCGGGGCACGATCGGCAGCCCCCACAAAGTCAGTTTTTCGTAAGCCATCGCAGTTCCGGTCGCCGCATTCCAGTGTGGTTCACTGACAGACCGCTTCATCAGATGCTGTGCCAGCGGTTCCACCCATTCCGGCCGGATGCCGGCTGCCATCCGGGCATACCGCCGATTCGTTTCGATCAGCTCCCCGGCCACCAGCCACTTCGGCGGTTTCCCGGCAAGAACAGACCCGGGCCAGATGACAAATGTCCGGCCTCCGGCGCCCGTATACTCCCGTTCCCCCGATCTCCAGGCGATATGACTGAGCAGTCCTGTCAACAGACTTCGATGCACCGCATCTTCATCACCGCGACGGTCTTTGACGGGATCGAGACCGGCCCCATGTCGCCAGGACCGATCCCCGCTCTGTCGCAGCAGATCCCGAAGCTGCCGATGGATGTCCATCCATTCGCGCATGCGCATCCAGGACAGAAAATGCTGCCGACACCACTTCTTCAGTCGACTGCCGGAAAGCTTCTGCTTCTGTTCGTGCCAGGCGTCCCACAGCTTCAGCCACGACAGAAAATCGCTCCCGGAATGCCGGAACGCAGCATGTGCCCGATCGGCTTCCTGCTGCCGGTCCAGCGGGCGTTCCCGAGGATCCTGGATTTCCAGAGCTGCCGCGATGATGAGGATCTCCGGGATCGTCTGTTCATCCACAGCGGCCAGGATGATGCGGCTGATGCGAGGGTCCACCGGCAGTTTCGCCATCTGTTTTCCCAGGTCCGTGAGACGGCAGGCATCGTTGCGACGGTCAATGGCTCCCAGTTCTTCCAGAGTCCGGTATCCTTCCCGCACCGCCGACAGCGCAGGTGGATCGGGAAACGGAAACTCCTCCAGCGGTCCCAGCCCCAGCGACAGCGTGCGCAGAATGACACCGGCCAGGCCGGTACGGCTGATTTCCGGCGGCGTGAATGCGTCGCGTCCTTCGAAATCCTCCTCCGAATACAACCGAATGCAGACTCCCGGTCCCACCCGACCGCAGCGACCGGCCCGCTGGCGCGCCGACGCCTGAGAAACAGGTTCGATCGGCAGCCGCTGAATCCGCGAACGAGACGAATATCGGCTGATGCGAGCGGTCCCGGTGTCCACCACGCTGCGGATTCCCGGGACCGTGATCGACGATTCCGCCACATTCGTCGCCAGCACGATTCGTCGATGAGAATACGGCTGAAATACGCGGTTCTGATCGGCCATCGACAGCCGGCCAAACAGGGGAACAATCTGAGTGCCCCGGCCGGGCATGTCACCGGGCCAGTCCAGTCCGTTGAGTCGGCGCTGAGTCTCCCGAATGGCGCGTTCTGTCGGCAGAAACACCAGAATGTGGCCGCCGTGTTCCCGCGCCAGTTCCTGAACCGCTTCGACGGTGCCGTCCAGCCAGTCGCGTTCTTCCGTCGATCCGTTCTCGTCGCTCTGCAGCAGCGGGCGCCAGCGAATTTCCACCGGCCAGGTCCGCCCTCGGACTTCCACCACCGGAACCGTCCCCGCCGCATCTTCGAAAAACGCCGCGAAGCGGGCGGTGTCGATCGTCGCGGACGTCACAATCACCCGCAGGTCCGGCCGCTGCGGCAGAAGGCGTTTCAGATATCCCAGCAGGAAATCGATGTTCAAAGACCGTTCATGGGCTTCGTCCACGATGATCGTGTCGTACTGCAGCAGCAGCGGATCCGACTGCGTTTCCGCCAGCAGAATTCCGTCCGTCATGAATCGAACCAGCGTGTCCGGTCCGGATCGGTCGCTGAAACGGATGCGCCAGCCGACCTGAGATCCTTCCTGGCAGCCCAGTTCGTCCGCCAGACGGGCCGCCACGGAACGGGCCGCGATGCGGCGCGGCTGCGTGTGACCGATGACCCCGCCGACTCCCCGGCCGGCGGCCAGAGCGATCTTCGGAAGCTGCGTCGATTTGCCCGACCCGGTTTCTCCGCAGACGACGATCACCTGGTGATCCTGAAGGCTCTCGGCAATGGCCTGCCGCTGAGCCGTGATCGGCAGGTCGTCCGGCCAGGTGATTCGCGGAACACTGCGACGGCGACGCTCCCGCCGATCAACGGATTCCTGCAGCCGACGCAGAAACCGACGACGATCCGATTTCCGTCGCGACTGCCCGGCCTGTTGAAGCGCCCGATGCTGCCGTGTCAGCGACGGCTGATCGCAGAGCATCGCCCGCTCGATGTCGGCTTCAGACAGTTTCGGCGACATCGATCACAGCATGGTTGTTCAGAAGATCAGTAGCGGTGCCACGCAGGAGGTTCCTGCACAGTCCCGGCAGGCGCAGACGATACGGCCGGCGGCGCAGATGTCCGGGCATCTCCGGAAGCGGTCGGACGCCACGTGTTTCCCGCATTCTGCCGGAAGCCGCGCCAGGGAGCCAGCCCGCCGGACCCGACCGAATTGTACGTGGCCACTCCTGATCTGCCAGTCTCCACCTGTCCGTTCGCGGTTCCTGACACGGAGTCGCCGGCGTGACTGCCCCGAACGATCGCCGTGCGGGTCATCGTGGCCGGATGAACGGCCGGACGATGCGGAGGAAACGCCTGCTCCGAAACCGGACGCACGCCGCCCTGAACAAAGGCGGAATCTGTCTGAGCTGTCAGGGCATCGCCGGCAGCGGGCTGCGGCCGCAGTTGCGCCAGCATCTCTTCGGCCATCTGCTTCGTCCGAGCATCCGGATGTCGCGCCAGAGCCTGTTGGAACCACGCGGCAGCTTCGGTCGACCGTCCCGATTCATGCAGAACATAACCGATGTTGTACAGAGCCGCCGCTTCTCCCACCGCCTCCTTCAGATGCACGATCGCTTCTTCATACCGCCCGGATTCCGTGAAGGCCAGTCCCAGTTCATACTGAATCGTCTCATCGTCCGGGTTCAGAGCAGCCGCATCCTGGAGATGAACGATCGCCTCATCCCACTGTTCCCGTTCTGCGTACGCCCGTCCCATTTCCAGAGGCACCGCTGGATCATCCGGATGCCGTGCCCGGGCTCCCTCCAGAATTTCCAGACACTGTCGGAAACGGCCTGTCTTCCGTTCCACACGGGCGATTCCCAGACGGGCTGCCACACAGTCCGGGTTGTCCGTCAGGATTTCCTGATAACGGCGCCGCGCTTCGGCATACTGGCCGGCATCTTCCCGCCACGCCGCCCAGGACAGCATCGTGCGTTCGGCATCCTTCAGTTCCGACTTCGCCCGACGAAACGCCGGTGACAGTTCATCACGGTCCAGAATCAATTCGTCGTCCTCGCCTGCGGACGAGCGAAAGCGATCGGCCAGGCCTGTCAACGGGCGCGATGTGCTGCACCCGACGGCCACCACACTCAAAAACAGACCAATGCCCACACAGACCCGCGTCATGATTCCCACCCCCAAAGACAAACCGCTTCACACGGAGCCGGCCGCACCCCCATCACTCCGGACACCATGCTCCGTTTCACAAATCGTCCCCGCCCCCCCGAATGCGTCAGTGGATTCTGACACCTGCATTGAATTTGACAGACGCGCCCGTCATAACGCTGCTGCGGCAGGCCGCCCGAGACCGGCAGCGGCATTTTCTGCCGCTTATCCCGTCGTTTCTCCCTCCGACGGTTCCCCGGATTTCTCAGGAGCCTTCCTGTGATTCCCCGACGCTTTCGCCGTCCTCCGCCCTGGCTGACAGCTCTGTTCGTCCTGGCCGCTCTGCTGACACGGCGTCTGACCACCGCCCCCGGTCCCGCCCCTGGTCCCGAAGCCCGACGCACACAGGGGCCGCTGCGCGTGACGCGCGTGATCGACGGCGACACGCTGGAGCTGGAAAACGGAACCCGTGTCCGCCTCCTGGGTGTCGATGCCCCGGAAATGGGGGGTTCAACCGGTACGCCGGAACCAGGAGCCCTGGCGGCACGCGACTGGCTCCACCGCCGCCTGCATGGACAGCCGGTGTACCTGGAAAACGGCCCACAGCCGGTCGATGTCCGGGGGCGGCGACTGGCCTGGGTGACGGACACTGACGGTCAGCTCGTCAATGAAGCTCTTCTCGAAGCCGGACACGCCCGCCTGGTAACGTCCTGGGATCTGCCACCCGCATTGTCTTCGCGGCTGCACCGAGCCGCCGCGCGGGCCCGCGTCGCCGGCCGCGGTATCTGGAAACGCCGCAGCCGGTCGCCGCACTGAACACATCATTCCGGCCGCGCGCCGACAGCACCGCATCACGCAGATGCCAGCCCCCGGTTCAGCCCTTCCGCTGTCAGTTCCGATCAACGATCTTATCGATGGCCTCGTCAATCGATTCGATCACCACATCGCAGAGACGTTCCACCAGTCCGGCCGGCATGGCAGGAGCCGGCATCAGGACCACGACATCTCCCAGCGGCCGAATGATGACACCGCGTCGACGTGCCGCCAGCGTGACCTGATGTCCCAGCCGAACCTCCGCCGGAAACGGAGTCAGCGCCTCCCGGTCCTGAACCAGTTCAATCCCCACCATGATTCCCTTCTGCCGCACTTCCGCCACGTGAGAATGCCCCCGCAGATCTGCCAGACGTTCTGACAGCAGCCGTTCCAGAACGCCCACGTTCTCCAGCACACGCCTGCTTTCGAACAGGTCCAGAGACGCCAGAGCGGCCGCGCAGCCCAGCGGATTGCCCGTGTACGTGTGACCATGAAAAAAGGTCCGGAATTCATGCGGCTCTCCCAGAAACGCATCATGGATTTCGCTGGTTGTGAGTGTGGCGGCCAGAGGCAGATAGCCGCCGCTGATCCCCTTGGCCAGGCACAGGATATCGGGACACACCTGTTCGTGTTCACACGCGAACAGACGTCCCGTCCGGCCGAATCCCACAGCCACTTCGTCCGCGATCAGCGGAATTCCGAAGCGGGTACACTGCTCACGCACGAATGCCAGATATCCCGGCGGGTGCACGAGAATTCCGGCTGCCCCCTGGACGAGCGGTTCCAGAATGAATCCTGCGGCGCGATGGCGGTATTCGCGGAGCACCCGCCGGACTTCATCGTGACAGTGCTGGACCCACGATTCGGATGTGTGGTTTTCAGGCACCCGCAGAGCCACCGGCGAGGGCACCGTGACGGTGGGAAACAGCATGTCCCGATACACACGGTGAAACAGATCGATCCCTCCGACACTCACACTGCCGATGGTATCCCCGTGATAAGCCTGCCCCACGCAGAGGAACACGTCCCGCTGCTGCGGGCGGCCACCTTTCTGACGGTGATACTGATAAGCCATCTTCAAAGCCACCTCGACGGCCGTGGCTCCGCTGTCGGAATAGAACACGTGGTTCAGCCCGTCCGGAACGATCTGTACCAGCCGCCAGGCCAGTTCGGCCGAAACATCGGATGCCAGCCCCAGCAGGGTCGTATGGGCCACACGATCGAGCTGTCTGCGGACGGCGGCATCGATTTCAGGAACCCGGTGACCGTGAACGTTGCACCACAAAGAAGAAATGCCGTCCACATACCGGCGTCCGTCCGTATCGATCAGTTCGAACCCGTCCGCTTCGGTGATGATCGGCGGATCTTCGCGCCGATGGCTGGTCATCGGTGTGAACGGATGCCACACATGATGGCGATCCCACTTCCGCACTTTCTCCGCATCGACGGTCACTTCAGCCTCTGTCATGGCAGGTCCCGGTCTCCTGGTCCGTCCGCTGTTCCGTCCTCGATGAGTGGAATCGGGTTCCTCGTCTTCCATTCCGACAACGGGCCGGCACGATGACGTTCATTCGGTGCACCCACATCATCACAGCGATGCCTCTCCGTGCTGTCTCATCCGGCCCCCCGTCACAAACTCCCCACAGATGGTTCCGATCCGGCGAAATTGTCTCGAACTGTCCACGAACCGCAACCACAGGCCGAAGTCCACGCCGGGCGGAAAGGTCACCGCATTCGCAGAAAAAGGGCGGTCAGGACGATCTGCCAGGGATCACAAATCATCGAATGCCGGTATGCTGATTGATCCGGAAGGCGAATACTCGTCTGGCGGATTCCACATCTCCCGCCGCGGGACCGCGACTCGAAACCGAACACTTGTCCGGACAACAGACCGTCCGGATCGCCATTCACGTACAAAACGAACCGGACAGGCTCCGCGAAGAGAAAGCGAGCAGACGATGACGAAAACAATCCTGATTACCGGAGCCAGTACGGGGATCGGCCAGGCCACTGCCGAATGGTTTTTTGAACGCGGCTGGAATGTGGCAGCCACAATGCGATCACCGGAAAGCCACCCGGCAGCCGATCGCAGTGATTCACGATGGCTGACCTGCCGTCTGGATGTCACCGATCCGAAATCGATCGCATCCGCCCTGCAGGAAGCGCTGTCCCGTTATGGGCGAATCGATGTCTGGGTCAACAACGCCGGATACGGACTTTCAGGCACCCTGGAATCGGCCACCGAACAGCAGATTCAGAGACAGTTCGACACGAACGTCTTCGGTCTCATCCGGTGCACGCAGGCCATCCTGCCCCACTTTCGCAACCAGAAATCCGGCACGCTGATCAACGTGTCCAGCATGGGAGGCCGACTCACATTTCCCCTGTACAGCCTTTACCACGCGACGAAATGGGCCGTCGAAGGACTGTCCGAATCACTCCAGTTCGAAGTCCGTCCCCTGAACATTCGCGTGAAAATCATTGAACCGGGTCCGATCCGGACAGACTTTTACGACCGTTCCGCGGACTTCTGCCACAACCGGGGCTTCACCGAGTACAACGAACTGGTGGATCAGGCCGTGCGGACGTACCAAAAAGCCGGCGAACACGGCCAGCCGCCGGAAGTGGTGGCCCGTGTCATCTGGAAAGCGGCCCGCGACCGGTCCTGGAAACTGCGGTACCCGGCCGGCCGGGATGCCCGAATTCTCCTGACCCTCAGATCCCTCCTTCCCAATCGACTCTATCAGGCCGTCGTCCGTTCCCAGGTGTTCGGCAGAACCAGACTCCGCTGATGAATCCGGACTGCACCGGGAGGATGCGGTGGAACATCCGGAACACCTGACGGACGCATGACAGCCGGCGTGCCGCTTCCGGATGATCACGACCATCCCGGCAGGGGAGTGTCCCGTACCTGGCACGAAGACGTCCCCTGCAGTTCCTGCACCTGCGTCAGCAGGTTCTGGACGGCGTCACGTGTTTCCGCGATTTCGAAGGACACTTCGAAATCGCGCGAAGCACCCGGCGGCAGTTCGATCACCCGACCCTGCTCCCGTTCGAACTGCCGGTTATTCGGAAGACTCGTGGATGGTTCCACACCGCAGCAGTACCCGTCGGCGACGGCCTGCGTGTTCTTCCACAAAGTCATCCAGGGAAGCGTCTGCGTATCGAAGCGGACAGCCACGGCAGCCGCCTGATCCGGATCCGTCAGACAGGCCAGTCCTTTTCCGTCCGAGTCGGCCACCGGTTCCATGAAGTACACCTGTTCGGCGTAGCCGCTCACAGGCCCTTCGAACGTGTCCCAGCGGTCCGTTCCCTCCGCGGCCCGGGCATCCCGAGGCGCCACCTGCCGGATTGCCGCATGGAACCGCGAACCGGCATCCAGCAGGGGCGATCCGAAATTGCAGTGATACAGCAGCTCGATTTCCGCCGGCCGACTTCCCAGGTTGGTGATCCGGTCGCGAATCGTGAACCGGGACGCTCCCGGCCATGTGACGAATTCGGCCGTCAGTCGCAGCCGGTTATCAAAAACACTGCATTCATCCACCACGCCGGTGAGCGCGATGGATCCGTCGTCTGACAGACGGGCGGTGACCTGGTGAGCCGCGAGACCGGCAATGCGTCCATGCAGAGGCAGAAACTGTTCCGATACGATGTTCCCGTCGTCATCACGGCGGATGTCGGTTCCGGGGGCCCCGTGCCAGGCCAGACCGCAGCGGCAGATCAGCTCATTGAATCCGTCCAGCCATCCCAGGCCGCCTCGCCGCGACGGATCGATGAAGGACGGATGTACCGGAAGCGGGACGGGCGATTCCCACTGCAGCGGCAGCGACCCGCAGCGCCCCCGCCAGATCCCCATCCCGCGCGTCGGCAGCACCGACAGGCTCAGATGCCCGTTGTCCACATCGATCACATCGACACCATCGGACATCCCGCCCCGCAGACGCTTCATCCGGATCTTCCAGGCATCCAGGCTGACCAGCGGTCCGCTTCGTCCCGCGGCGCGCAGCGTGTCCGCATCAATCACCGTTCCTTCAGCGTGAATCCCGGACGCCACATCGATCAGGTCCACCGTGTGCAATGCAAAGCTCTCCTGAACAGGTCGTCTGTTTCCGACAGCCGTCAGGCTGCCGTTCCGCAGAAACACGGTGTGTACATGTCACTTTCCGTCTGCCTGCCTGTCAAACGACCCGACGCGATGCCGGCCGCGGCGGATGCGTGTTCCCCGACAGCGGGCCCCCGGGAGTGCTGGAAATGCTGCGCGCCGGCGGAGATAATGCGGATGTTCGGGTCGGGCCGGGGTCCGGAACGTCCCGGTCCGTCTGCGGCATTGTGATGATGCCGACGTCCTTCACTGCGTCGTTCTTCCCCGTCAGAATTCTGCGCGTACCATGCCGGCCCATTCTTCGACACGCTCTGCTTCTCCCGGACTCCGCCGACACGAAACGGAAACCCGGATCGTTCCCTGCAGCCGGCCGGTCCTGCGGGCGTGTCTTCGCGTCCGAATCCTGGGTGGCATCATCGGCCTGATGCTTCTGCCGGACAACGGAATGGCCTCCCGGCCGGACACCGATGTTCCCGATTTTGCCCGCGATGTGCGTCCGCTTCTGTCCGACCGCTGCTTTTCCTGCCACGGACCGGATGAGGAGCATCGGGAAGCCGATCTGCGTCTCGACAGGCGGGACGCTCTCGTCTCAGCCGACCGGGAACCGCCTGTCGTGGTTCCGAACGATGCGGACAGCAGTCTGCTGATGGAACGCGTCACGTCGGCAGATCCGGATCTGCGGATGCCGCCGCCCGATTCCGGAAAAACACTGACTGAATCGGAAATCGACATTCTGCGGCGATGGATCGACAGCGGAGCCCGCATGGCGGAACACTGGGCCTTCGTACCGCCGCGGCGTCATCCCACGCCGTCCGTCCGCCGGACCGACTGGCCCCTGAACTGGATCGACGCCTTCGTGCTGGCCGGTCTGGAACGCCGCGGTCTGAATCCGTCTCCCGACGCCGATCCGGTGACGCTGGTTCGGCGACTGCATTTCGACCTGACCGGACTGCCACCGGATCCGAATGTCGTGGAACAGTTCGCCGCAGATCCCACCGAACAGGCCTGGGAAGAACTCGTCGACCGTCTTCTGACGTCCGATGCCTGTGCAGAACGGCTCACGATGTACTGGCTGGATCTGGTCCGATACGCCGATACGGTCGGCTACCACGGCGACCAGGATCATTCGATTTCCCCCTGGCGCGACTGGGTCATCGATGCGTTTGCATCCAACATGCCGTTCGACCGGTTCACTCAGGAACAGCTTGCCGGAGATCTGCTGCCGGATGCCGACATCGATCAGATCATCGCGTCCGGATACAACCGGCTGCTGCAGACATCTCATGAAGGCGGCGTGCAGCCGAAGGAATACCTGGCCATTTACGCGGCCGACCGCATCCGGAATCTGTCGGCCGTGTGGATGGGGGCGACCGTGGGCTGCGCTCAGTGCCACGACCACAAATTCGATCCGTACACGATGCGCGACTTTTATTCTCTGGTCGCGTTCTTCGCGGACCTGGACGAAGATCAGCATTTCCGGGACGGATCCAATGCCCTGCCGACGAAGCGGGAGCCGGAAATCACGGTTCTCAGCCGCCGGGAACGCCGGCGACTGGCAGAACTGAAAGCACAGCTCGCCGACGCCGACGACGACGAAACGAAAATGCGGCTGCAGGCCCAGATCGACGCTCTGCAGAAATCCGCCCGCCGCACGATGATCAGTCGGGCAAAACAGCCGCGGGTCATCCGCATCCTGCCGCGGGGCAACTGGATGGACGACAGCGGACCGGTCGTCGAACCGGCGATTCCCGAGTTTCTGGGCCGGCTGGCCCCGGTCACAGGAAACCGGCTCACCCGTCTGGACCTGGCCCGCTGGCTGACCGACGCCGAACACGGCTATGGGCTGTTCACTGCCCGCGTGTTCGCCAACCGGTTCTGGTACCTTCTGTTCGGGCAGGGGCTGAGTGTTTCTCTGGATGATTTTGGAGGGCAGGGGAGTCCTCCCGACCATCCTGAACTGCTGGACCGTCTGGCTCTGGAATTCGTCGACAGCGGATGGAATGTGCGGGCGCTGCTGAAACAGATCGTCCTCAGCCGAACCTGGCGGCAGTCGTCCGAATGGACAGGCGATCTGCTGCGGATCGATCCGGACAACCGCCTGCTGGCCCGCCAGTCATCGTGGCGTCTGCCGGCTGAAATGATTCGCGACAATGCTCTGGCGGTTTCCGGCCTCCTGAACCGGGCTGTCGGCGGCCCCAGTGTTCGCCCCTACCAGCCGGCCGGCTACTACCGCCATCTCAACTTTCCCAAACGCACGTACCACGCCGACACGGACGAACGCCAGTGGCGCCGCGGCGTCTACGTGCACTGGCAGCGCCAGTTTCTGCACCCCATGCTGAAGGCCTTCGACGCCCCCAGCCGGGAAGAATGCACCGCGCAACGGCCCCGCAGCAATACTCCTCTGGCCGCCCTGACACTCCTGAACGATCCGACCTTCGTCGAAGCGGCCCGCGCATTCGCGGCCCGCATCCTCACCGAATGCAGATCGTCTGATGCGGCAGACCGCGTGCAGTTCGCCTTCCGCATCGCCCTGAACCGACCGGCAGACGATTTCGAAGTGCGGCGCCTGACAGACCTGCTTGGCCGCATGCAGCGCCGCTATGCGGCGGACGCAGACGGAGCCCGCGCTGTCATCACCGTGGGACTGTCAGAACCTCCGAACGGCATCGACCCGCCGGAACTGGCCGCCTGGACCGCCGTATCCCGCGTCCTGCTGAACCTGGATGAACTGCTGACGCGGAGCTGACTGGCGGACAGCGGCGGACAGCGGCTGTGTCACCGCGCTGTCTTTTTCTTTGCGGTGCGGCTTTTCGCCGACTTCCTTTTCGCGGCCGATTTCTTCGCCGCGGTCTTCTTTTTTGCCGTCTTTGTTACCGGCTTCTTCTTTGCGGCGGCTTTCTTTTTCGCGCTGGCTTTCTTTTTCGTGGCGGCTTTGCGGGCCGTTTTCTTTGCGGCCGACTTCTTTGCCGCGGTTTTCTTCTTCCGTGTCTTCGAAGGAGACGCGTCGGCGAAAATGCGATCCCAGCCGGCCACGAACTTCTTCGAAGCTCCCGTGTGAACCGTGTAACCAGTCATGACGTGATTCCTTTGGAACAGAGCGGAAGGGGAACGTATCGACTGCGACAAACGAATCAAGCCGTGGCGTCGCGGGAACGTCACTTTGTGCGGATCCGGAAGACCATCCCGGACACACGCACTGCAGGACGTCGCGGCCGAACAGGCCGCAGCGACACCGCAACCGACGTCAGAGAAAAAAATCGGGGCATCCGATTCAAGTGTCTGCTGCCCCAGACCGAAAATGAAATCCACACCGTCGCCGACCGGGAACAATTGCCAGGAAGCTCCCGAGGAATGCTTGTCAGCCCGAAGTTCGCTTCCTACAATCCGGCTTCTGTTCGGCAGCGGCGCCGGGCATCCGAAATGGCGCCGACCCGGCTGGTGGATCGTGCACCGCCCGTCATGGGCGTGTCGTCTGAGGGGCCGTAGCTCAATTGGTTAGAGTACCGGACTGTCGATCCGGGGGTTGCGGGTTCAAGTCCCGTCGGCCTCGCCTCAACGTTCAGGACGGCGTGTGATTGTCACACGCCGTCCTTTTTTCGTCTCCGCTTTTCATTTGCGCCCCGGGCAGGGCCTGGTCCGTCCGAATGCTGTTCCATCCAGGCGATGTTCCTGGTGGAGGCTGTTTTTCCCCGACGCGGTTCGTCCCTGAAAGTTTTCCTGGTCGGCCGGCGGCCGGGTCACGACATCGGCCCGGATCATACCATACCGACCGCCCCGTGTTCCGCGCACACCGACCGGACACGGTCAGCCGCCGGACGCGCGATCGCTGGTCCGGTCCTGTGTGTTTTCAGAGTTCACCAGACCGTCCGGAGGCGGGGCGGCCGCGTTGGTGCGCCGCGGCGGGTCGAGATAGTGGTAGCCGGTGTTCGGATTCGTGCGGTCGAACGCGAAGGCGTCTCGATTGTTCAGAAAATGCTTCAGATAGGCCACCGGAATCGCAAAACCCAGACCTTCTCCGAACAGAAGTTTCATGTTGATGACACCGACCACTTCTCCGCGGGCATTGAACAGCGGGCCGCCGCTGTTGCCGGGATTGATCTGAGCGGTCGTCTGAATGTAGACGATGCCGTCCATATTGCGGTTGCGGGTGCTGACGATTCCTTCTGATACGGACCGTTCCAGTCCCAGAGGATTCCCGATCGCGAAGACGGGATCCCCTTCCCGCACGGAATCGTCTCCAGCAATGAACACGTGTTTGAAATCCATGTCGTCCTGCCGCGGGATTTCCAGCAAAGCCAGATCGAAGTACGGATTGAGTGCCAGGATGCGGACGTCCCGCACCGACCGGCGTTCGAACTCGCCGTTGTCGCGCCGGTGGAAAATCGTGATTCCAATACGCGTTTCACCTTCCACCACGTGATAATTGGTCACACAGAATCCGGAATCGTTGATGATGAACCCGGATCCCAGGCCGGACGGCGTTTCGATGCGGACGACCGCTTCTCCGAACGTTTCCACATGTTCCTTCACCGTCCGTTCCGGAAGATCGGCCGTCCGGAACACGCCCTGACGGACAATCGCATCGGCAACCGGCCCCTTTTCTTTCGCCTCTTCCGTACGGCTGGCGATCTGATCGACCGGAACCCGGACCACATCGACCCCGATGTCGACGAACAGACTGTCCGGCTGCGACTTGAGAACCTGGCCGACGATTTTCTGTCCGGACCGCAGAACGATCTCATCCGCATAGCCGGCTCCGGCGCACACGCCTGTCAGCAGCGTCAGCAGCAGACCTCGGTGCAGCCCCCCCCGTCCTTCTGCCGTATGACGCCCTGGATTCTCCGCCTTCATCCTGTCTTTTCCCGATGAAATCCCCTGGAACGGTGCGACCACATCGTAACAGTCCGCGGCCTTCGAATGAAGCACGGCCGTTCGTTCTGCTCGGCGAACCTGGTGGAGACAGCGGCCGCTCTGCTCAGGCCCCGCCGTTCACGTGCCAAAACAGTATTCGCCAGGATCGTTTCCCGAACGTCCACAGTCTACAATGACCTGCTGACAGTCGGTCCGCCCCGTTTTCGTCCGAATTTCCGGCCCATGTCATCAGACGTCACCTGGCTGCGACGCTCCTGGGTTCGTCTTCGGGCAGCCGCTCCCGACGAACTTCCTGAGCCGTATGATCTGCAGTGCGAATGCGGCACCCGTGTTCGCGGAACGCGCGGGCGGACGTGGAAGCAGACCGTCTGTCCGGAATGCATGGCACCGCTGTTCGTTCTGCCGACAAACGTTTATCCGACGACCCGGCGCGTGCCCAGCGACGTGATTCCGGGCAGTCTGCTCCGTCGGGCGGCCGTGATTACCGGTGACCTCCTGCGGAAACAGCAGCAGGCTTCCCCGCAGCAGCCGGATGGTTCGGCCGCCGATTCTCCGTCCGACGATTCTTCGGAACACAGCACAGCTTCGGCTGCCGAAAGGCGCCTTCCGCGGATCCGTCCGACCGTTCTTCTGCGACGGACCTTCACACCATTTCGTCTCATTGTGGCCGGCACGTTGCTGGCTGTCGTTCTGACAGGCGCAACGGTCGTCCATCAGCGCCGCCTGGATGCCGCTCGAACGACGTGGCTGCGCGCCGTCGATCAGGTCCCGCAGCTCCTGACCGAAGGTGACCTGCCTGCACTCGAACGCACGCTCAGCAGCGCCTGCCGCGCCGCTCAGATCATCGGACGCAGCGACCGCCAGAGTCGCCTCATGAAGAGTCTGCTGGAACAGACACGTGCGGCTGCTGACCTGAACCGTGTGTCGCTGCCGGCCGTCATCGCGTCGATCGCATCCGGCAGGCCGCCGGCCGACAGCCCGGTCACCGCTCCCGAACTCACGCAGTATGCGTTTCTCGTGGACAGCTACATCGATTCGTCCCGAACCGGCTCCCCAGAGTTCCTGATCGATCTGCCGCTGCTGCCGGATCAGCCCGCCCGGCTGACGGTCACCCTGCCGCCGCTGGCTGAATATCTGGAAACACGCGATGACGGCCGCTGCCTGTTTGCATTTCGTGTTCTCTGTGCGATTCCTCCCTCACTTTCTGACGGACGGGGCTGGCAGGTGGTCATCGATCCGCAGTCCTTCGTGCTGTTCACCAGCCCGGATCTCTGCCGCCTGCTCGGCCTGCTGAACAACGATGCCTCCGACGATGCCCTGC
Source organism: Planctomycetaceae bacterium (assembly GCA_015485495.1). GTDB lineage: Bacteria > Planctomycetota > Planctomycetia > Planctomycetales > Planctomycetaceae > S139-18. Next base: position 37,229 of record WFTL01000172.1, on the reverse strand, counting down.
TGGCTCTGCTGGCCGATCAGCAGCGTTTTGTGGAATCGTCGGTCGACTGGAGCAGTCGGAAGGACCGTCTGCCCCGGCCGGCCGTTCCGGTTCCTGACAGTCCGGAGATCGATCAGTCGGAAGGAAACAGCGAATGAAACCGCTCGCCGGATTCTGCGTTCTGTTGCTGGCACCGGTTTCGGCGACAGCCGATGTTCTGTCCACGGCCGACCTGACGGCTCAGCAGACTCACTGGCGGGAATGGGCTGAACGTCAGACTCCTCTGCAGATCACCGGACGCTACCGCAGCCGCACCGGGACCGGAATCCATCTGCAGAAACTTCCACTCACCCTGGTACCGGCACGCGGTCTGGCTCTTCCGGAACGCATTCGATTTGGAGACCGCCTGACGATTTCCGGCGAAATGGTTTTTCGCGGCCGGCAGGCCGAATTCCGCATGAACCGCATTGTGAACGAAGGGACGGACGAAGACCTGTTCCGATCGGCCCTGAAACGCCTGGACCCCGACGACTACCCCGCTCACTATCGGCTGGCAGCCCGGTACGAACAGATTGCTGCATTCTTCGAAGACCGCAGCCTGGCCCGCACGGTGGCCGCAGCCCGCCAGACAACGTTTTCCCGGCAGCGCCGGGCTGCCGCCCAGGACCCGGAACGGCTCTGGGAACTCGCGGAATCCGGGCCTGGCTTCGACCTGGCGGAAGCCGTTCGCGATGAAATCCGATTCGAAGGACTCATCCTGCTTTCCCGCAGGCCCGATCTCACCATCGACGAACTGGACCAGGCCATCACCCGCCTGACCGGCTGGTTCTCCGGATGGAAGCAGCCCAGTTCACCGCTTCCGGAACGATTTCGAGAACGCTTCAGGACCGATCCGGTGGCGCTTTATGGAAAGTCCGATGAAAACGCGCGGCGACAGATGGAACGGCTGCTGTACCGGAACCTGCGTCGGCGCCGTCTGGAAGCGGATCTGAAACCGGACCACAGCAACGCTCTGGAACTGGCGCGGCAGGTTCAGGACGAACTTCCTGAAGAACGGACGATGGCACAGCGTCTGCAGAATCTGTGGGCGGATTTCCGGCTGCAGACCGTGGAATCGCTCTCTCACCGCGAACTGGAACAGCTCATGACGGTCCTGGCCGACCTGGACCGTCCTGACGATATCCGGGAAGGAATCGACCGATGGCTGCAGCGGCAGGTCCGGCGGTTTTCCGCCAGAGGGCTGGAGGGACTGGTTCGCACAGCCGACGAACATCTGTATGCCTGGGACAAATGGCAGCATCCGAACGCCCGCGATACGGCGATCGATTATCTGACCGAAGCCTGGACAGCAGCCCGCCGTGAATCACCGAGCGATGCGGAAGAAATCGCCGCCCGTCTGGAACGGCTCGGCCAGTCCTACCTCCATGACCGCTGGATGTCGGAAGCCGACGTCCGCAACCTTCCGGACAGCGATGTGGAACGGGCCGCGCGGGAAGGGCGGGTCGTTCCAGGGATGACTCCCGCCCAGGTGCGTCATATTCACGGCGAACCGACCCGCCGCATCCGGATGGCCACCAGCCGCTCCATCGAAGAAATCTGGCTGTACGGACAGCCACACACCCGCCGCATCGCCATCTACCTGACGCGTCCCCGCTCCGCGACACCCGATGCCGCCACCGTTCAGTCCGTCTTTCAGGCCGATCCCCGCTGAACAGACCTGATACTGTCCGTCACCGTCGCAGGACGACCGATGGACGCGGCAGGGCGCGCGCCATCCGGTCAGAGAATGAATGACCACGTGACCGGAGGCCTCGCGGCGTTCCGTTCCGATTGATCCTCACTGCCCGCCGCGGGCACTGTTCCGCGTCGCTTCCTCCCGATATCCTGTGACGCGGCCGCGCGGCCGGCGGCGTCTTGACGGGTTGCTGGTTCGGTCGTACAGTGGCCGAGCCGTCGGGACGCTGCTTCGCCCGGCGCTTTGAAGGCCGCCTCCTGCCGGTCCGGAACAGCCCCGCGGTCCGGTTCCGACACCCTCCGGTTCATCTGCCCCTGCATGTCACAGCCTGTTTCGGAACCGATAACCCTGTCTGCCGCCGCCGGCCAGGCCACCGAACGGCTGCTGGCCGAACGTCATCCGGATGGTCACTGGATCGGTGAACTGTCCACATCCGCTCTGTCCACATCCACGGCTGTCATGGCTCTGCATCTGGCACAGCGAGCCGGTCTGGCAGACCACCCGAGTCTGATTGAGAACGGGCTGAAATGGCTGGCTGATCATCAGAACGACGACGGCGGCTGGGGCGACACGGTCCTGAGCTTCAGCAACATTTCCACCACCATGCTGGCGCACGGCGTGTTCCAGGCGGCCGATGCGGACAGGTTTCCCGAACAGATCCGCCGTTCCGGCACCTGGATCGATGAACACGGCGGCATCGATGCGGTCATCGCCCGGTACGGCAAAGACCGGACATTCTCCGTTCCCATTCTGACTCACTGTGCCCTGGCCGGCATCGTCGACTGGGACCGCGTGATGCCCCTGCCGTTTGAACTGGCCTGCATTCCGCCTCGTTTCTACAACGCGGTTCGGCTTCCGGTGGTCAGTTACGCCCTGCCGGCACTCATCGCCATCGGTCAGGTGATTTTTCATCGTCGCGGTCATCGCAATCCGATCATCCGGCGGATCCGTCGAGCCGCCATCGGGCCGTCTCTGAAGATTCTGGAACGCATTCAGCCGGACCATGGAGGCTTTCTGGAAGCGACTCCGCTGACGTCGTTCGTGGCGATGAGTCTGATCGGAGCCGGTCACGGACAGCATCCGGTGACCCGAAAATGCCTGGATTTCATCACCGCCTCTGTCCGTTCCGACGGAAGCTGGCCGATCGACACGAATCTGGCCACGTGGGTCACGACACTCAGCGTCAATGCTCTGTCGATCCCTGTTCCAGGTGATTCCGCGGATCAGGGCGATTCGGACACGGCATCCGCAGCGCTTCCGGATGCTGACCAGCGCGGCGTCATTCGTGACTGGCTGCTCAGTCAGCAGATGCGCTCGCGTCACCCCTACACCCAGGCGGCTCCCGGCGGCTGGGCGTGGACCGATCTTCCCGGCGGCGTGCCGGATGCCGATGACACGCCAGGAGCCATGCTGGCACTGCTGAACCTGCGGCCGGGCGAGGAGACACTCACCGACCGGGAACGGTCGGCACTGTCAGCGGCAGCCGAATGGCTTCTGAATCTGCAGAACCGTGACGGCGGCTGGCCGACGTTTTGCCGCGGCTGGGGAACGCTGCCGTTCGACCGCAGTGCCTGTGATCTGACGGCCCATGCCCTGCGGGCTCTGCAGCGCTGGATCGCGCAAGTTCCCGGGCAGCCCCGTCCTCTGCAGCGCCGCACGATGGCCGCCATTCGTCGGGGAGTGAACTTTCTGCAGCGCCAGCAGGCCGACGACGGCACCTGGCTGCCGCTGTGGTTCGGAAATCAGTGGAACGACGATGACGCCAACCCGCTGTACGGAACGGCACGCGTCGTGCTGGGACTGTGTGATCTTGCCGCCACGGCCCCGTCCGCCCGCCTGTCCGGCATGATTCGCCGCGGCATCGACTGGATCGCCGCCAGTCAGAACGACGACGGAAGCTGGTCGGCTCGACGCGGCCTGCCCGGTTCCGTGGAAGAAACGGCTCTGGGTGTGGAAGCTGTCAGCCGCTGTCTGGAAACGGGCATCGTCCCTGATGCCGATCTGACCGGCTGTTTCGAAACCGGAACCGCCTGGCTGCTGGAACGCAGCGCGCAGGGGCGGCTGGACGAGGCTTCTCCGATCGGTTTCTATTTCGCAAAACTCTGGTATTTTGAGCGGCTGTACCCGATCATATTTGCCACTTCGGCCCTGCGCCGCGCTGCTGCGGTGTCGGCGCGCGGCCGATGATGTGTCTCGGTTTCGTCCACGGATCGCCCGTCTTTCGCCTCTCTGGAGTCCTTTGTGTCTGTCACCACCGTTCAGGACATGGCCTCCGGTTCGGATCATCCGGCCGATGACGATCCCGCTCCCGTTCGCCGCACCCGTCGGCGAAGCACCAGTCATCTGAAGGCGGTCCCGGAGACTCTGGAAGAACGCACCCGCATCAAAGACGCGGCCGAACAGTACGCGGCGTCTCTGAACCGCAGCCGGGCTCTTTCGAAGAACGAACTGGAACAGCACGGTCACACTCTGCTGAATCGTCTGGGACTTCCCGAAAAGTTCCTCGGTTTCACCATGGTGATGATCGGAAATTTCTTCTGGAAGCAGCAGTTCCTGGCGATTCCCTTTGAACGCCGCATGCTGCTTCTGCCGCACTGTCTGAAACATGCGGAAGGCTGCCCCGCCGAGTACACGGAATTCGGGCTGGACTGTGAACGGTGTGGAGCCTGTTCCATCGCGGATTACAAGGTCCGTGCCGAACAGCTCGGTTACAAAGTGCTGGTAGCCGAAGGATCTCCCGTCGTTCTGAAAATCATCGTGTCCGGATACATCGACGGCATCCTGGGAGTCGCCTGTCTGAACGTTCTGGAAAAGGCCATCGACAAAGTCCTGATTGCCGGAGTGCCTTCGTACGCCGTCCCGCTGCATTCCGGCGACTGCATGAACACGACGCTCGACGAAGCCTGGGTGTGGGACGTGCTGGACAAATACGAACCGCTTCCGGAACGCACCACGTCCAGCTACGTCCCCTTCATGCGGGCTTCTTCCCGCATATTCCACGACGATTACGATCGTCTGCTGCCACCGCGCAAAACCCGCGACAGTTCCCAGGCCGACACGCCGGTTGCCGTCACGGAGAAAGCGGCCCGCGAATGGCTGGCGGAGGGAGGGCGTCGTTTTCGCCCGCTGATCACTCTGGCGGCCTGGCATGCGGCTTCCGGACGGGCCGCTCCGACGGCCGGCGACGACATTCCTGACATTCCCGACGACGTGGCCCGGGTGGCCATGGCCATCGAAGCCTTTCACAAGGCGTCTCTGGTTCACGACGATATCCAGGACGATGATCGCTGGCGGTACGGAAAACCGACTCTGCATCACGTGCACGGTGTTTCTCAGGCCATCAACATTGGCGACTACCTGATCGGACTGGGATACCGCCTCATCCACGCGGCCCGCAGCATCGACGCAGATGCCGCGGCCGACATTCTGGAAAGCATGTCGCGTGCTCATCTGCAGCTCTGCGACGGGCAGGGAGCCGAGATGGTCTGGCAGCAGTCAGCCGCCGCCAGCCTGACACCCCTGGATGCTCTGCAGATCTACGCGCTCAAAACGTCGCCGGCCTTCGAAGCGGCACTGTATGCCGGTCTGCGGATGGCCCGGCATCCTCTGGCAGATTCCGACATCATTCCGGCTCTGTGCCGACATCTGGGAGTCGGCTTCCAGATCCTCAACGACCTGAAAGACTGGCGTGTCGATGCGGCCGGCAAACGTGTGGCCGGTCAGGATATTCTGGCCGGACGGCCGACCGTCCTGCTGGCTCTGGCTTTCCGGTCGGCCGGCCAGGAGCAGCGGCAGGAACTGCAGCGTCTTCTGAAGAACGACGATGGTCTGTCCGACGATGAACGACTGCAGCGGCTGCACGATATTTTCGAACAGTGCGACGTTTTTTCCACAGCGGAAACTCTGGCGGAACGCTGCGGGGAGCGCGCTGCCGAACTGATTCGCAGCGTCAACGATGAACCCATCCGCGATCTGCTGCACTTTTTTCTGGAAACCGTTCTGGCGGCCGATTCCGGTCCGACTCCCGCCGAACATCTCGATCCGTCCGAACCGGTGTTCGCCAATCTGCAGCCGCCTGCTGCCGCCCCCGCCCTGGTGTCTCTGGGCATTCCCGATTCCGCCTGATCGTTCCCGGCCGCTGTACGCGGCGCCCACCTGTGTCCCGTCGTTCCCATGTCCGACTGTCCACCGGCTGTTCGCGATTCGTCTCCTGAACAACGGCATACCGAATCCGGCACCGCTGAGGAATCAGCCGGAAGTGACACACAGGACAGGCCGCCTGCCACACCGGCTCCGACGCCCCCTGCAGCAGGGGAAACGGTCCGGCGGATTCAGTCTGCTGTTCTGGGAATCGCCCTGGTGTGGCTGACGGTTCAGTGGTGGCTTCTGTCGACTGCGCGTCCCCGTCCTTTGCCGTGGGAACGAAACGGCCGCGCCGTTCCCGTGTTTCAGATCGACATCAATCGCGCTGACTGGATCGACTGGATCCAGCTCGACGGCATTGGAGAAACCATGGCGCACCGCATTGTGGCCGATCGGGAACACAACGGGCCGTTCAGCCGCATCGACGACCTCATGCGTGTCGATGGCATCGGGCCGGCAACACTGGCCCGCATCCGTGACCATCTGACGGTCGACAGCAGATCGTCCCTGCCGAAAACGCCCCTGGAATCTGCCGGCAACTGAATCTCCTCCTCCGGCGCCACCGGAATCGGACCGACCGGAACTTTCTCCCGCGATGTGATACGAAAGACGGGCGCCATGGAAAAAGAAATCACGCGACGATCATCGCTGAAAACCCTTTCCGCAGCGACCGCCGCGCTGACGGCCGCAGCGACGCCCGCCCAGGATGCGGCTGCTTCCACGAACAGCGTCTCCGGCACCGGTCCGGCATCCGATCGCGTGGATCGATGGTTCCGGACTCCGGACCGCGTCTGGCTGGGGGAGGCCTTCTGGGCCAATCCGATGGAAGACTGGTGCATCGCCGGCGGCTGGGCCGAGTGCCGGTCCCCGGCAGGCGGGCGGAGTGTTCATCTGCTGACCCACCAGCTCACCGATCCGTCCGGCCCGTTCGACATGTCTGTCCGTGTGGAAAGGACGAAAGCGGGGCAGCACGGAGGCGGAGCGGGGTTTCGAATCGGCATTCGCAGCGACATCAACGAATACCGAAGCAACTGTTTTGCCCGGGGAGGCATCGTCGCGGGACTGGCCGGCGGGCGTCTGGTTCTGGGACCGAAACAGCAGGAAACCCGGGAATCGCCGGTCCCCGCGGACGTGATCATCCGGCTTCAGGGAACCTCCCGGAACGACCGCTGTCTGCTCACACTGACCGCAGCCGAACCGCAGACCGGACGCATCATCGGTCGACTGGACCACAGCTTTGCCCGCCGCGATCTGCTCGGCAACATCGCGCTGGCCGGCAACTTTGGTCTGTCGGAAAAGAACCGGCGCGGCAGCCTTTTTCGGTTCCGCGACTGGCACGTATCCGGCAAAGCCTTCACGGTGAACCCGGACCACCGATTCGGTCCGCTGCTGTGGTCCATGTATTCGCTGAGCGATTCACGTACAGACGAAGGGTTCGTGCTGAAGCTGTCCGTTCTTACCGCGCCTCTGGGAACCCCGGATCGGCAGGAGATCGAACTGTACGCTCTGCAGAACGGCCGACGCGTTCTGCTGGGCACCGCCCGGCCGGACCCGGATTCCTGGACGGCCACGTGGCGGATGGCCCGCTGGAACGCCCGGCGGACGGTGCCGTTCCAGGCTGTCTGGCGCGAAACACACCTCGACGGGTCAGCCACGGAATTCCAATGGGATGGAACCATTCGCGCCGTGCCCGAAGGCCGGCCTCTGAAAATGGCGGCTCTGACATGCCAGAACGACTACGCATTCCCCTACGAGCCGGTGGTCGACAATCTGCGCCGGATCGATCCGGATCTGCTGTACTTTTCGGGAGATCAGCTTTACGAGAACCACGGAGGATTCGGCATCATCCGTGAACCGGCTGACCGGGCCATCCTGAACTATCTGCGGAAATTCTATCAGTTCGGCTGGGCGTTTCGCGACGTCATGCGGGATCGTCCGACTCTGTGCATTCCCGACGATCACGACGTGTTCCAGGGCAATCTCTGGGGCGAAAGCGGTCGCCGCATGCAGGGTGGCGACACGTCCTCGCAGGGCGGTTACCGCGAAGCGGCCCGAATGGTCAATGTCGTTCATCGGACGAATACCGCTCACCATCCGGACCCGGCCGACCCGACGCCGGTGGAGCAGGGCATCAGCGCCTACTACGGTCAGATGGTTTACGGCGGAGTCGGGTTCGCCATCATCGCCGACCGCCAGTGGAAAAGCGGCCCGGAACACGTCCAGACCGGGCAGGGGCGGGCTGATCATGTGGAAGATCCTGATTTCGACACACGGACACTCGATCACCCGGGGCTGAATCTGCTGGGGAAACGGCAGGAGAACTTTCTTCGGAACTGGGTCCGCGACTGGGGCGGCCATTCGATCAAGGTTGTTCTCAGTCAGACCGTGTTTGCCGGCATGGCCACGCACCACGGCCGCTTCGATGGATACCTGAAGGCGGATCTCGATTCAGGCGGATGGCCGCAGACTGCCCGAAACAACGCCATCCGCATTCTCAAAGATGCCATGCCGCTGCACATCAACGGCGATCAGCATCTCACTTCGCTGGTCCAGTACGGAATCGACCGTCAGCGCGACGGGAACTGGTCGTTCTGTACGCCGGCCATTGCTGTCGGTTACCCGCGCTGGTGGCGTCCCGATGAACGGGGGATTCCTCACGCAAACCGGCCCCGCCACGGTCTGCCGCATACCGGCGAATACGTCGACGGACTGGGAAACCGCGTGTACGTTTACGCCGTGGGCAACCCGGAAGTCCCCACGAAGAAGAACCGCTATGAGCGGGCTCATGAGAAGGGAAGCGGTTTCGGAATCGTGACCATCGATCCGCACAGAAAGACCTATCGGGTGGACGCGTTCCGTTTTCTTGTCGATGCCACCGACGGCCGGACCGAAAATCAGTTTCCCGGCTGGCCCGTGGAAATCGACGTTCAGGGACGCATTCTTCCGCTGTCGCCCGAAACCAGCGCCTGACTCCAAAGAACGGGCCGTCCGCCCGCTGCGGAACACGCACGGCACACAACACCCATGTCGCCCCTGCCGGCCGGCTCACCGGGCAGTCGCGTCGGACTGTCCGGTCAGGAAGCGGCGGCCGCCATGCCCGGATACACCCGTACTGAAAGGGAACAGCGCTCGCGGGCCTGCTGAGCGATCTGTTCCAGTCGGGGCAGATCCAGCGGCGTCACGAAGGATTCCGCCGGACGCCGGGCCACCGAGTACACCTGCACGAATTCGATCTGGCCGCCGTCGGCCTGAATGTCGTTCAGCCGATCGCACCAGGCATCGATTTCTTCGGAAGACGGCGGTGTACCGCCAAGGTTCATGAACAGACTCTGAATCACAACCGGTCGGATTCGGGCTGTCTGAGTGATGTTGTCCAGAATCTGCTGAAACGGAACCGGCGTACGATCCACCTCAGCAAAGTACCCGGCGGTGCCGGCGTCCAGCTTGGCCCAGATCTGCCCGTTGCTGCGGTCGAAAATCTCCAGAGCCCGTTTCACCGTCGGTCGATGCAGCATGGATGCATTGGTGATCAGAATCAGACGCACATCCGAACTCGCCAGGCGGCGGCGCCGATCCGCCACGGCTTCCACGATTTCATCGAAATTGACGAACGTTGTCGGTTCCCCGTCTCCGCTGAAGGCAATGTCGTTCAGCCGCCGCAGCGACCGCGGCGTGGAAACCAGACGTTCATGTTCGTAAATCGCACCGGAAACCGCTTCGTCCAGAATCTGTTCCAGTTCCGCCAGCAGACGCTCCGTGTCCACGAAGCGCACGTCCGACTGAGACCGGCGATCCACCTGACAGTAGACGCAGTCGAAATTGCACACTCGGTCCGGATTCAGATTGATGCCGATCGAAAGGCCTTCACTGCGGCGCGACACGACCGGGTAGACATAACGGCACTGTTCGAACTGCCGGTCGTGCAGCCGCCAGACCTTCGGCAGCTCTTCAGCAGAATCCGCTGACGACGGCCCGGTCCCTCCCTGCTCAGAAGAATGACGACGCCCCATCGAACCGGAACCTGGTGTTTCAAACGTATGGAAAAACCGAACACACTTCGGCCACTGTCATCGTAGAAGACCGGCTGCCGGGAAGCCAGTTCGGTCTTTTCTCGAACAGAAACCGGGAAACAGACGGACCGGCCCGCCGGAACGCAGGATGGTCGACCGTCTGCCGGCAGGACTTCCGTGCGTCCGATTCGCACCACGCTGCCGGCCGTTCTGTGTCCGGCCGCCGTCGGGCGCCGTTGCTGTCCGGACGATGCGGAAACGGGGTCGCGGAGAGTCCGACCGGACGTCGCAGGTGAGGCCCCGAACTCCGTGTGTGTTCTGAACGGAACAGGAACACGGCAGATGGTTTTGACGGGAATTCTCACGATCGGGGCGTGGCCGGATGAGAACCGCGTCGGCCGGACCGCAGCGCTGACAGATGCAGCCGGACGGCTATACTCCGCACCTTCCCGAAGGAGCCCGAAATCCGGTCATGTGAAGACCGGACCGTCCAACCCGGATCCCCCCGCCGACACCAGCAGCAGTCAAAGAATCGTTTTCATGGCAGCCGGAGAGCAATCCGCGTCGTCCCGTCTGTTTCTCGGTCTCGATCTGGGCGGCACCGGCATCAAAGCCGGTCTTGTCCGGGACGACACCACGGTCGTCGCGCACACACGTGTTCCCACGGAACGAGAACGCGGTCCCGATCACGGCGTCGATCAGCTTGTTCGCGCCGCGCAGCAGGTGCTGGAAACGGCCGGCTGCACGCTCAGCGACGTCGCCGCCGTCGGCCTGGCCACCCCCGGTCCCATGGACATTCCGGCCGGCCGCCTTCTGGATCCCACCAATCTTCCTGGCTGGGATGAATACCCGATTCGCCAGCGTCTGGCGGACCGCCTCCAGCGCCCGACCATTCTGCAGAACGATGCCAACGCGGCCGCTTACGGAGAATACTGGGCCGGATCCGCCCGGGAAGCCCGCAGCCTCGTGTTCTACACCCTGGGCACCGGTCTGGGAGGCGGCATCATCATCGACGATGCCATCATCGAAGGGGCCCATTCCCACGGGTCCGAATGCGGACACGTGGTCATCGAAATGGACAACGGCCGGTACTGCAACAGCGGACAATACGGCACTCTGGAAGCCTACTGCAGTGCCACCGCCCTGCTGCGGATGTTTCGTGAAGCCATCGACAGCGGCCGTTCATCAACGGTCACCGCCCGTCTGGACGATCACACCGAACTGTCGCCTCTGATCATCGCCGAAGAAGCGGAAGCCGGCGATGAACTCGCCAGTGAACTCATCATGGAAATGGCGCGCTGCCTGGGCACGGGCATCACATCGGCGGTCCATGTGATCGATCCGGAAATCGTCCTTCTGGGCGGCGCCATGACCTTCGGACGTCACGAAACGGCTCTGGGCCGCCGGTTTCTCGAACGCGTTGCCCAGGAATTCCAGGCACGCACGTTTCCCACGCTGGCGCGCGAAATCCGCATCGATTATGCCTCCCTGGGCAGCGACGCCGGGTTCATCGGTGCCGCCGGCTGTGCCCGACGGGCTCTTGTCAGCGGAACGCTCCCGTCCTGAACAATCGTGCGTCTGACATCTGCCGCCGCTTTTCCGGACGGACCGCACTTCACCCGGATCGCCGCGGATCGCGAAACCGGTACCCCACACCCCGCACGGTTTCAATCAGCGCCGCGGCCGGCCCCAGTTTTCTGCGAATCGCCCGAATGTGCACGTCGATCGTTCGTTCCAGAACCAGCACGTCCCCGAGTCCTGAATCGATGAGTTCTCCGCGAGTGAACGCCCGGCCCGGCTGTCGAATCAGCACTTCCAGCAGAGCGAACTCGCTGCGCGTCAGTTCCACGAACGTGCCATTCACGGTCACCGTGTGCCGACACCGATCCAGAACGACCCCCTGACTCTGCAGGACATCCCCCGGTTCGGCCGATTCGCGTCGGCGCCGCAGCAGAGCACGAATCCGTTCGAGAAGAATCCTGACGCTGAACGGCTTGGTGACATAATCGTCCGCTCCAATGGCCAGTCCGGCCACGTGATCTCGTTCTTCCGACCGGGCGGTCAGCATCACGACAGGCACATCGCGCTGGGCCGGATCGGCCCGCAGGCGTCGACAGACTTCCAGCCCGTCGATCACCGGCAGCATGACATCGAGAATCACCACGTCCGGCCGACGACAGCGGGCCTGATGCAGACCGTCCCGCCCGTCACAGGCCACACGCACCTCATACCCGGCCTGTTTCAGGTTGTAGGCCAGAATATCCGACAGATCCCGGTCGTCTTCGATGATGAGTACTTCAGGCACCGCGCTCCACTCACGTCGCGTCAGTGGCGGAATCGGCCCCGGCGGCATCTGAAACGCGGGGATTCAGATCATGTTTGTGCCGGGCGATGTCGCCATCGACCAGATAGACAACGTCTTCTGCAATGTTGGTGGCATGATCGGCAATGCGTTCCACATGACGCGACGCGGAAAACAGCGACAGGGCCGCCCGAATCCGGTCCGGCTGCTGCTTCATCACGTCTTCCAGCTCGCCGATCACTTCCCGGTTCAGATCATCCACCTGATCGTCACGTCGGCAGACATCCCGGGCCGCAGACACATCCAGCTGCACCAGAGCGTCCAGGGCCTGTTTGACCATTTCCACCGTCACCTGAATCATGCATTCCAGAGCCTCCGGAACCTCCATCTCCGGAAATTCAGCGAGCGTCTGGGCCCGTTCGGCCATGTTCACCGCCAGATCGGCCATCCGTTCCAGATCGTTGTTGATTTTCAGAATGATGGCCGTCCGCCGCAGATCCCGGGCCACCGGCTGGTGCAGAGCCAGAATCTTCAGGCACTGTTCTTCGATCTGGACTTCGTTTTCGTCCACGCGCAGTTCCGCGTCGATGATCTCTGAAATGAGTTCCGGGCGCATGCTGCGAATCGCCCGTCCGGCCTTCCGGATCATCTCTTCCACGAGGGCTGACTGAGCCAGCACCTGGTGCCCCAGAGATTCCAGATCCCGTTCGAAGTGAATGGTCATGTCTATCCGAACCTGCCGGTGATGTAGTCTTCCGTCTGTTTTTCCGCCGGAGTCGTGAACAGACGTTTCGTCGGACCGGCTTCAATCAGCCGTCCTTCGTAAAAGAAGGCCGTGTGATCGGACACACGGGCCGCCTGCTGCATGTTGTGAGTCACGATGACGATCGTGTAGGAATCCCGCAGCTCGAAAATCAGGTCTTCGATGCGCGCCGTGGACGCCGGATCCAGCGCTGAAGCCGGTTCATCCATCAGCAGCACTTCCGGACGGGTCGCCAGAGCCCGGGCGATGCACAGACGCTGCTGCTGACCTCCGGAAAGCTGCAGCGCCGATTCGTGCAGCCGGTCTTTCACTTCGTCCCACAGCGCCGATCGCCGCAGCGACCGTTCCACAAGTCCCAGCAGTTCGCCACGGTCGCGGACCCCCGACAGCCGCGGACCGTACGCCACGTTGTCGAAAATCGATTTGGGAAACGGGTTGGACTTCTGAAACACCATCCCCACACGCTTGCGCAGATGCACCACATCTGTTCCCGGGCTGTAAATGTCCTCCCCGTCCAGCAGAACGTCTCCCGTCACCCGCACATCGTCGATCATGTCGTTCATGCGGTTCAGACATCTCAGGAACGTCGACTTCCCGCAGCCCGACGGTCCGATCAGAGCCGTGACGCGGTTTTTCGGCACGTCCAGGCTGATGTGGTCCAGAGCCTGAACATCACCGTAGTACACGCACAGATTCCGTGTGCTCATCCGGACCGCCGGCATTTCCGTCCCGGCGTCGTGTTCGTCCTCAGGCTGCCCCGATGGGCGGACTGAGACCCCGTCCGGGACCGAAGGCACCGGAATTCCCACAGAATCGTCGCCCTGTCGTTCGCCTGAATTCATCCGCTCTGAAACTCACATTTCTGAAACGAATCCGTCCGGACCGTCCCGGGCCGACCGATTGTCTCGCAATCACCAGCGAATCCGCCGCCCGAACCGATACCTCACGAAAACGGCCATCGTATTCATCGTGATGAGCATCGCCAGAAGAACAATGATGGCCGCCGCTGCAATCTCCCGAAATTCCGCTTTCGGGCGGCCCGACCAGTCGAAAATCTGGATCGGCAAAGCCGTAAACGGATCCATCAGGCTGGTCGGCACGAAACGAACGAACGCCACCGCTCCCACGGCCACCAGAGGCGCCGCTTCACCGATCGCCCGCGACAGCGCCAGAATGACGCCCGTCATGATTCCCGGCAGGGCCGCCGGAAGCACCTGGTGCCACACCGTCTGCCAGCGCGTGGCTCCCAGAGCATACGACGCGTGGCGAATGGAATCGGGAATGCCCCGCAGTGCTTCCTGAGTGGCCAGAATGACGATCGGCAGAACCACCAGAGACAGTGTCAGTGCCCCGGACAACACGCTGCGTCCCAGAGCCATCTGCTGCACGAACAGCCCCAGCCCCAGAATTCCATACACGATCGACGGAACCCCCGCCAGGTTGGAAATGTTGAGCTGAATCAGCCGCCGCCACCAGGAATTCCCCGCGTATTCCTCCAGATACACCGCGGCTCCCACGCCGATCGGAAGAGCGAACAGGGCTGTCAGCCCGGTCAGCCACAAACTGCCGAACAGAGCCGAACGGATGCCGGCCCGGTCGGGAAAACGCGACGGAAAACGTGTGAGAAAGTCAGCGTCCAGCCAGTGCACGCCGTCCCGCATCACACTCCACAGCAGCACGAACAGCATCCCGACGCACACAATCGAAGCGGCCAGACAGGCCGAGAAAAAGACGAACGACAGGATGCGGATACGCTGCCGTCGCCGCTGACCGGTCGTGGACGTCATTCGTATTTCTCCCGCACGCGTCCGAGGAACCACTGAGCCAGCAGATTGATCAGCAGAGTCATCACGAACAGCACCAGTCCCACGGCAAACAGCGTGCGGTACTCCGGCGTCCCGGCCGGCGTGTCCCCCTGACTGATCTGCACGATATACGATGTCATCGTCTGCACGCTCTCCAGCGGATTCAGAGTAAGCCGGGGAGTCTTGCCGGCAGCCAGAGACACCGCCATGGTTTCTCCGATCGCCCGGGACACCGCCAGAAGAAACGAAGCCACGATTCCCGACATGGCCGCCGGAACCACCACCTGGACGGTCACTTCATATTTGGTCGCCCCCAGCGCGTAGGCTCCCTGACGCAGGGAACGCGGCACGGCCCGCAGCGCGTCTTCACTGAGCGAAATGATCATGGGCAGCGTCATCACTCCCACCACGACGCACGCACTGGCCGCGTTGAACACCCCTGTTCCCGGAAACACCCACCGCACCACAGGAGAAATGGTCACCACCGCGAAATACCCGTACACCACGGACGGTATCCCGGCCAGAATCTCCACAACCGGCCGAATCACTTCCCGCAGACGCCCCGGAGCGTATTCGCTGAGAAAGATGGCCGTCCCCAGTCCGATCGGAACGGACACGCACATCGACCCCACAGCCACCAGGATCGTCCCGCACAGCAGAGGAAGAATGCCGAAATGCTGCGGTTTCAGCAGCGGTGTCCAGCGGGTGTCCGTCAGAAACTCGACGACGGACACGTCGAGAAAAAAACGGGCCGATTCGACCGCCAGAATCACCACGATGGACACGGTCGTGACGACGGAAACGGCGGCACAGCCCAGAAGGAACAGATGAATGCCACCTTCCAGACCACGCCAGCGCCCGGACGCCGGCGCCCCTGCAGACGGACCGGAAGGCCCCGACCCGGATACGGAGAGATCAGCAGATGCTGAACTCATGACACGGCCTTTCGTTCAGGAACCGGCTGCCGCCTCTTCGAGGATCCGCCGATTTTCCTGAGCCACCTGATCGGAAACCGGCACGTAACCGACCTCCTGGCACAGGGCAGCCACGTTGTCCAGATAGAACTCCAGAAACATTCGGACTTCCGGACGAGACAGCGCCGGTCGGCGAACATACAGATACAGCGGCCGTGACAGCGGAGCATACGTCCCGTTGCGAACGGTTTCTTCGGACGGAGCCACCGGGCCGCTCCCGTTGTCGACAGCCACAAGTTTCAGACGGTCCCGATTTTCCGCATAGTAAGCGTAGCCGAAATACCCCAGCGCGCAGCGATCTTCCTGAACGCCCGTCACCAGCACATTGTCGTCTTCGCTGGCCGTGTAGTCCGCTCGACTGGCTCCTTCTTCACCCACAATGGCTTTCGTGAACGAATCGAACGTGCCGGAATCCGTCCCCGGGCCATACAGAACGATGTCTTCCGCCGGCCAGTCGGCGTTGAGATCCTTCCACTGCCGCACGGCACTTTCCGGACGCCACAGTTCCCGAAGCTGTTCGACCGTCATGCTGTCACACCAGTCATTTTTCGGATTGACCACCACGGCAAGCCCGTCAAAGGCCACCTCCAGACGGATGTAATCCACCCCCTGCTGTTCACAGGCCTGGACCTCCGATTCCTTCATCGGCCGCGATGCATCGCACATGTCGATGTCTCCGGCGATGAATTTTTTCATGCCCCCGCCGGTGCCCGAAAACCCGACCGTCACACGGATCTCCGGATGCTCCGCGCCGAATTCTTCAGCAACCGCTTCTGTCACCGGGTAAACGGTGCTCGATCCGTCAATCGAAATCGTTCCCGCGGCGTGGCCGGAAGAACCCTCCCGACAGCCGGTTGCCGCCAGCAACATCGGCAGCACCAGCAGTCCGGCCGTCCACACCGCTTCGATGCGCCTGCTCCCGCTCAGTCTTTTCATCATGCCTGTTCCGATGCCTTCCCGTTTTCCGGTGCCCATGTTTTGTGCCGACTGCCGGCTGCCGGCCGTCAGCGAACAGAGATTTCCCGCACACACCCGCAGGACAGTCTGCGCGCCGCATGCTAGATCCCGATTGTTAACGCTTTGTGAAGCATCGTGAAGCCTCCGAAAAGTTCCCCACGGCAGGAAGTTTCTGCTCCCGGTGTCCAGAATCCGGCCCTTCGGCAGACGGCAGTCCCCTCGAAATTCCCGTTTCCACACGTTCCGGCCCGCCTCAGACCGTGTCCCGGGGGAGTCCGGCGATGGCAGGCGGTCCGTTCGCTGTCCGACCCGTTTGCAATCCCGGCCAGTCCCGCTACAACTTCTCCTGCAACGCCTGCCTTTTCATTCCATTCCCGGGTTCAGACGACGGACGATGCAACCAGACCGATCCGCGCTGCCCCGTTTCCTGCTGTTTTCCTGCGTTCTCTGGTCCGTCTTCGTCGGAATCTCCGTTGTCCGCGGCCAGAACCGGGACCCGTCCTCGGCGTCGGACTCATTGGAAGCCCCGGCCGGAAGCCCGGCCGACCTGCTGCGTGCTGTCCAGGACGAACTGTCGGCCGTCGGTGAACGGCTGCAGTCGGCCGATCTCAGTGATGACGAACGATCGTCTCTGGAAACCCGTCTCGGCGGGATCCGCGGTCAGATCGACCGCGCCGCGGAAGCACGGCATCAGACCGCCGCTCTGCAGGAGCAGATGAAGCAGCTCCGTGACACCGTCCGGAAACTGCAGCAGGACTCTGATCGCGCCCCGCTTCCCGACCTGTCGTCGCTGGACATTCCCGAACTGGAAACCCGCATCGCGGAACTTCGCATTCAGATCACCACGGCCGAACAGGAACTGGCCGCGGCTGCCGAACAGCGTGACCGTGTGGCGGAGACACGCCGCCAGTGGCAGGAGCAGCTCCGCCGTCTGGAACAGAAGGTCAGCGAAACGGCCGATTCCCCAAAAGAAACGCCCGCTGCGGCATCGCCGGCGGAACAGATCGATCGCCTCGAATCGATCGCCGACCACCTGCGCGCCGTGGCCGAACGAGACCTCATTCAGACACAACTGGCTGATCTGGAAGCCCGCCAGTCGCTCAATCTGCCGGACCTGACAGTCGACCGCATCCAGCAGCAGATCCGAACTCTCCGGCAGCAGCTCCAGGTCCTGCACGAAGAACTGGAACGGCGGCAGCAGCAGGCGTCTCAGGAACAGCTTCGGCAGGCGCGGCTGAGTGAATCCGATCTGCGGAAGACTTCTGATGCCCGCATCCGTGAACTCGGGCGCCTGCGGCTGAAGCTGGCTGAAGACAATGAACGACTCACCCGTGACATCGCCCGGTGGCGCGACATTCTCACGCAGCGCAGTGAACAGCTCCAGCGGCTTCAGAACCGCAGTCAGCGCATCCGGACCCGTGTCACCCGTTTCGGCACCGGACGCACGGTCGGTCGCGAACTGCTGAATTTCGGAAACTCGCTGCCGTCACCGGCCGATCTGCGGGCCCGCATCGCGGAACTGGACGAACTGACACTCGCCCTGCAGATGCAGTATTCCGAATACGAAGAGTCCGAAGAAATCTGGCGCGATGTGGCCGCCCGGACGTCTCCGGAACCAGGATCGGTTGAAGAGGAGATTCTCAGCAGCCTGCCGGTTCTGCTGCGGGAATACCAGAAAAACAACCGGCAGCTCGAAAGCGTTCTCGGAGACGTCAACGGTGTGGAACTGGAAACCGCCGATTTCGTGCGCGAATGGAACAGTTTCGTTCAGGAGCAGGCGCTGTGGCTGCGCAGTCATCCGCCTTTGAAGATCCGCGACGGGCGGCTCATCGTTTCCGATCTGAAAACCCTTCTCCAGGATCTCGACCGCGGCCTGCGGGAAGGCGGGCCTCTTCAGACCCGCACTGTCTGGTTCATTGTCGTTCCGGCCCTGCTGGCAGTCGCCCTGCTGCTGGCCGTGCAGGCGGGAGCCAGACAGCGGCTGCTGCATCAGGGCACTCTGGCGCGGGCCGGCACCTGCATCCGCATGCAGCCGACATGGTGGGCGCTGCTGCTGAGTGTCGGGCTGGCGGCTGAATGGCCCCTTGTTCTGCTGTTTGTCGGATCCACACTGAACACGTATCCGCATCCGGTCGTCCGTGCCTTCGGCAGAACGCTGATGGAACTGGGAGCCGTGGCGCTGTGGCTGGACTTCTTTCGCCAGGTTCTGCGTCCCGGGGGACTGGCCCACGACCACCTGGCATGGAATCCGTTCCTGTGTACGCGTCTGAGGCGCTGGCTGCGGCTGGTGATTCTGGTGATGGGTGCCCCGCTGTTCCTGTTTCTCCTGGCACGGCATCTGCCGGACGTGTCCGATTCCACCGAACGCTTCCTGTTCATCTTCCTGCAGATCTGTTCGACCGTTCTCCTGGTGAGACTGCTGTACCCGCTTTCCGGACCGTTCGTCTCCACGATTTCCGCCACGTCGCCGTTCCTGAAACGGACCCGGGCCGTGTGGACCGCCTTTCTGGTCGCCGCCCCGGTCGCTCTGGCCGTCTGTTCGGCCGCCGGGTTCCACCACACAGCCATTTCCCTCTGGGTTCGTCTCGGATGGTCTCTGGTCATCGGCAGTGGTGTCCTTCTGGTGTGGTCGCTGGTGGAACGTGCCCTGCAGATCAGCCACCGTGTGATGCGGCTGAAACAGGCTCGGGAACGAGCCCGCCAGCGGGACGGCACTGCCGATGGAGACTCCGCGCCGCTTCTCGAACCGGTCGTCCTCGACGAAAACGACTTTCAGGTCCATCGCCGGCAGGCACGCCTGCTGGTACGCAATGTGGCTGTTCTGCTGGCGATCGGATGCCTCTGGGCCATCTGGTCGGATGTCCTGCCGGCGCTGCGGGGCGTGACCGATCGGCCGCTGTGGTATGTCGAAGAACAGAATGTCGTGGAATCCGACACCCCGGAATCCGATGACCGCTGGACCGTCCGCGTGGACAAACGGCCGGTCACCGTCGGCAGTCTGCTGCTGGTCGGCTTTGTCACGGTGGCCGCCTGGATCGGTGTCCGCCAGCTTCCCGGACTGCTGGAAGTCATCCTGCAGCGGCGCACGTCGCTGACCAGCGGGCTGCGGTACACCATCACAACAGTCGTGCGGTACGCGGTGCTGACAGCCGGCGTCATGATCTGCAGCCACCTGCTGGGACTGCGCTGGTCTCAGGTGCAGTGGCTGGTGGCCGGTCTGTCCGTGGGACTGGGCTTCGGCCTCCAGGAAGTGTTCGCCAACTTCGTATCCGGCATCATCATTCTGGTGGAACGCCCGATTCGCATCGGTGACGTGGTGACCATCGACGGCATCAGCGGAGTGGTTTCCCGCATCCAGATCCGCGCCACATCCATCACCGACTGGGATCGGCGGGAATACATCGTTCCGAACCGGGAACTGGTCACCGGCAAACTGCTCAACTGGACACTCAGCGATACCACGAACCGCATCGTCCTGTCGGTGGGAATCGGCTATGCGTGCGATCCCGATCAGGCCCGCCGCATCATGCTGGATATCGCCGCACAGCATCCGAATGTGATGGACGATCCGGCTCCCATCGCCACGTTCGAAAATTTTGGAGACAGCTCGCTGGATCTGGTCCTGAGAGCCTGGCTGCCCGACCTGAATAACCGGCTGAGTACCATTACGGAACTGCACACTCAGATTCTGCAGGCGTTCAATGAACAGGGCATCACCATTCCGTTCCCGCAGCGCGAAGTGACCCTCATCCAGCCGCCGGACTGATTCTGCCGTCCGAACGGTCTGCCCGGTCCGGCAGCCGAACGGCAGCCGGGGACACAATTCGAAACGTTGAGAAACGTTCTGACGAAAGCTGACACAGTGGAGGAGAATCGTCTGCAGATGACGCACCGTATCGTTCTGGCAAGCCGCAATCGCGGAAAGGCCAGGGAAATCACCGACCTGCTGCATCCCCGCGGATTCGAAGTGATTCCCGTGACACAGTTCCCGGACGTCCCGGAAGTGGTGGAAGACGGCCACTCGTTCGCTGAAAACGCCGCCAAAAAGGCTTCGGAAACGGCTCAGCGCATCAAACAGTGGGTCATCGGCGAAGACAGCGGCCTGTGCGTCGACGCCCTGGACGGAGCACCGGGAATCTATTCGGCTCGTTTTTCCGGACGGAATGCCACGGATGACGCCAACAATGAACGGCTGCTGCGGGAACTGGAATCCGTTCCCGATGACCAAAGGAAAGCCGGTTACGTCTGCAGCCTGGCCCTGGCGGATCCGGACGGACAGATCCGCATCGCCGTGGAAGGCACGTGCCGGGGCCGCATCACCCGGGAACGACGCGGCAGCGGTGGATTCGGATACGACCCGCTGTTTCTCATTCCGGAATACCACCGCACATTCGGAGAACTCAGTCCGCTGGTGAAGCGGTGTCTGAGTCATCGGGCGCGGGCGTTCGCCGCGTTCGGCCCCCGTCTGTCAGCTCTGTCAGCGGAAATCGCAGACTGATCCCAGGCGTGTCCGAATGCAGGCCGCTCACATCGCCCTTTTCCGGTCACTGCCGGATGATTTCCCTGCCGCCCAGGCTTGTTCCCGGCGAACATCCACGGTAAAGTCCGCTCCCCCGCACCCCTAGCTCAACTGGATAGAGCATCGGTCTACGGAACCGAAGGTTAGAGGTTCGAATCCTCTGGGGTGTACTCGACTTACGACGATTCGATTTCTGATTGATACAGAATCGGGTCGCAGGGCAGTACGCAAAAGCCTCCGGGCAGGTGCATCCACCCGGAGGCGAGCAGCAAACCTTCAGGCTTGCTGGGAGTGGTTTTTCATCACCCCAAGCTTGGAGGTTTTGCTATGGCTCGTCCCCCCAAACCCTGGTACCGGAAGCGCCGCAAAGCGTGGTGCGTCACGATCGATGGAACCCGTCACTTCTTGGCCAAATCCACAGAGGATGCGCTGACTCGCTTCCATCAGTTGATGGCCGAACCACAAAAGCGAATCGTTCGCTCCGATTCGCTGGCCGTCGTGATCGACCTGTTCCTCGACTGGTGCCAAAAGCACAGAGCGCCGGATACCTACGAGTGGTACCGCTATCGCCTGGAGCGTTTCGTTCGGACCTACCCGGACTTGCGCACGCACGAGCTCAGGCCGTTTCACGTACAGCAGTGGCTGGACTCGATGACCGAGCTTTCCAGGGGGTCGCACCGGAACTATTGCCGCTCAATCAAAAGCGCCGTTCGCTGGGCGAAACGGCAGGGTTACATCGAAGTGAACCCGATCGCTGATTTGGAGGAGCCTCGGCCCGGAAAACACGAAACGGTCCTCAGTCAAACGGAACTCGAGGGAACCGCCCCGCAGGCATCAGGCTGCGACTTCAGCCGAACCAGTTGGCCCGGATTGAATGCCGATTCAGACATGATCGTTAATCACTCCGTCTTGTATTAGTTCCAGTCAGGTGGCTGGATTGATAACTGTCGGTGTTGGCTTACCAGTCGCGTTTTCTGCTGCAATTCGGCGGAACCATGTATCAAGGCTGTTGCGACGCAACAGCTTCCATTCCGTGTCGTCCGATTCACCGTCAGAACCGTGGGCGACGTGCTGGATTCCAACACCCCATCGTGGACTCTTCCGCTTCTGACCGCCAGACTGCTGGAAATAGTTGCCAGCCACAAGAATGCGTTCCCTCAACGACGGCCAGAAGTAAAGCTCCACAGAACTCGATCCCGTCAGCTTCGGTTGAATCTGGCTGGCCATGTAGTTGGCCACACTCTGCTGTCGTTCCTGCCTTTCGACGGGATCGGTTACGTCAGGGCCTTGTGCGTGCAACTCGAAATGGATCGGGCCGAAACTGGCATGTCGGTTCAAAACGATTTCCAGCAGCTTCAGTGAAAAATTCTGCTCGCTGGTGAAGCCATACGGGTCGATCAACGCCACCCATTCGGAATGCAGGCAGAGTTTGCGGAGCAGGTCAACCTGTTCAG
Source organism: Planctomycetaceae bacterium (assembly GCA_015485495.1). GTDB lineage: Bacteria > Planctomycetota > Planctomycetia > Planctomycetales > Planctomycetaceae > S139-18. Next base: position 14,588 of record WFTL01000172.1, on the reverse strand, counting down.
CGATCACCATGCGTGGTGATGCGCCTGACTCGATGCCTCGCCAGAAACCTGAGTCTTTCACTTCGTCGATGGATCGAATCAACGCGAACTCGGCCGCCATTGCATCCTTGGTCGCCTTCACAGAAACGATACGGTCGATGGGTTCAATCTCGTTGGTCGCGACGGCTTCGCGGCACCATGCTACGTCGTCCTCATAAGGCCACTCACCAATATCCGGACGCACGACCAGCATCCGCTGCATGTTGGTCAGCAGGTCTTGACAATACTTCCTGGCACGATGGTCCTGAATCCGATCAACGTGCGGCACCACATGCGAAGACCAGCTACCCGCGTAGAGATCGGACACAATCACCGGCCAGGCCGACGTTCGCGGGAACATGGAAGACACCAGTTCTCTGAGCTGGTCTTTCCAAGCGTCCTTATCTTCGTGAGCGTCCTCGTCGAAGATCGAAGGTGTGAAAGCAAATTCCGTGAGCATCAATGGAACCTCTCGTAGAAATCAATCTCGAAGAAGTCATCAGGCCACGGTTGGATGAACTCTCCTTTCACGTCGATGTCGATCTGCGTCACTTCCGAGCAGCCGTCTTCCATGCGGATGTAGTTCACGGCCAGATCGTCGGTACGCAGTTGGCGGTTGGCGTCGGCGGTTCCTTTTTCCGTTTCACGAATTCGACGCAGCAGCCGCAGGATGAAGTGTTCGCTATGCGTTTCGATGATGAACTGATGCCGGTTCACGTGGGTGGCTTCCACAAACAGGTCGGCAATCTCGGCCTGCAGTTTGGGATGGACGTGAAGCTCCGGCTGTTCGATGGACACCAGCCAGCCTTCGCCGTCCAAGGCCGCCACGATCACAGGCACGACCTGCGAGACGCCGATGCCGACATCGCTGGGTGTCAATTCAACCGGTTTATCGGTCGGCCCGTTGACCGGAACAACGATCAGCCGCGTGCGTGTGGGCAGGTTTTCGATGTCCAGCCGGGCGTCGTCTTCGGCTTCATCAAACGCCCGGCCCGTCAGCAGTTTGATCATCAGAGGATCGCTGAGGTCCAGTTCCTTGAAGTTTTTGATCGTGATCTCGAAGCCGGAATTCAGCCGTTCCGTGTTCGACAGCCAGTCGTTGACTTCCGAGACAAGCTGCTCAGTGCCGGATTCCAGACGTTCCCATGCCGTCAGTCCCGTGGCCCAATTCGACCGGGCCTTTTCCCGCAAGGGGATGCGAGTGCGGGCTGGAATTTCGCGGATCGGGCCAAGGAAACGGGAATTCAGCAGCAGGTTGCGGACCAACTGGCCCGGACCCACGACAAGCTGCGATAAGACCTCGGTCAGATGATCCGCCAGTTCGGGCAGTTGAGCGTTGTGGAGTTGCGGATCACGTTCACTCCACGCCCAATCGGCATCCAGCCGCAAGGATCGCGTGAAGCGGGGCAGAGCATCCTTCTGGTCAATGACGCCAAGGATGTTTGTGTACGGCGAACGACCGGGGCCGATTCCGTTGATGGCATAATTGTGATTGGCCCAGCTCATCAACTGGCCCAGCACGCTTTCGTCTTCGGCCAGTTGATCAGGTTCCAGTGGATGCCACTTGCCAAACCATGAATGCTCGACGTCTCTGGTCAGGCAGGAATGCTGTTCGTTGACGGACATCTCACTGACCAGCGTGCCCGGCTCGAACTCGATGACGGCGAACGATTCGTTGTCGAATTCAACGCCGTAACGAGCGACGTAGGCGTGGCCCAGCATTTCGCTCCAGCGGATGGAAACTTCGACGGTCGCCTCGGCGGGGCAGGTATAGAGGGTTTCCGGTTCATCCAATTCCGGCAGCGTGCGTGTGAAGAATCGCGGTAACCCATCCTCGGACAGGAGAAAGGACACGCCCAGCGTGACCTGCTCATCACTTCGTTTTCCGTGAGCGAAGCTGTGGAACCCTCCCAAGTCGATGCCGTCCGGCGTGCCGCCCAAGTTGTGCGGATCGATATTGCGGTCGGAAAGAATCTCGCCGAGGTACTGCAATGCGTGCAGGATCGTGCTCTTGCCTGCACTGTTGGCTCCAAACAACAACGTGATCGGACGAAGCGGCAGCGTCACCCGATCACGGATGCCTTTGAAGTTCTGAATCGTGATTCCTGTGATCATGGCATCCCCATTTACCCACGAACGCGAACGTAAAGTGGTTTTGATCGAGCAACGCACACGCCGTCCTTGATAATGAATGCTTCGATCCAGTGTGTCCCCGCGTAGGCTGTTTCTTCCCAGCGAACATTGCCTGAATCAAAAGGCATGGGATCGAATCCTCCCCGCAATCCACCCGCCGCTCTCGCTTCTTCACCGGTATTCACGACCTGCCAACGAACTTCGTAGGGCTTGCGGACGTTAGTTTCGGCGACGAATCTTAGTCCAATGCCCTTCGGAACTGGACGCTTGGAAAAGTCCCACAATTTCTTTCGCGAGTGAACACGACGATAGACGCCGCCCTTGATTCGCACCCTCGCAGTTGGAACAAGGGCTTCCCTAAACGCCAACGGCTGGCAATGACTGGTGTCCGCCAATGCTGGAACTGCTACGCCTGTGGATGCTGTCTTGGTCGTCAACGAACTCGGCTGGATGCCCAGACTCGATGCCGCACGCGACACAGCGTCTTGCCCAAGGATCGGAGACAACACTCCCGCCGATTTAGTCATGGTTCCCGATTGCGATGCCGAAACGAAGTCGTCGTGAACCTTTTCGAGCCACAACAAGAATGCTTCGCGGCGTTCGGGATACTCGTTCCACTTGTCTGCGAAGTTCTCATCAGGATCGACCGGGTTTTGAACCCACCACTTTCCATCCTGCCGACGCTCGATGAAGTTCGGCATGTTCTTGACAACGCCTGTCAGTGCGTCGAAGAGATCGGCCTGATTCTGGTAAGCGTGTCCGGCCAGTGTTGTGATGATGATCGACACGGGGCGATTGTCGTGATCGTTCTGGAAGCGGACATCACGGTGCCGCTTGAGCAACTGCACGACCCGTTGCAGCGGTGTCTTCACCGCGTACTCGGGCACTTCCTCGATGCTCATCTCGTATCGTTTGGCATACGCGGCCCGCTTCTCGCGAAGCACAACCTTCATTTGCTCCAAGAACCAATCGGCGTAGTCGATGGGGTTGCTATGCTGCCAGAGCCGCAACTCCGTATCCGTGAGCAGGATGCCGTTCGGAGGACGTTCTTCGTTCGGAATCGTCGGAAGCACGTCCATGTGGAATTGCTCTGGATAGTCGAGCAGCCAGCAGCGGCGTGACGGTTTCAGAATCTTCTTGATGTCATCGCGGGCTTCGAGCCTCTTCCCAACGCGATCCTTCAATTCCTGTTGAGTCGTGTGTTCTTTGCGAATCTTGAGATGGCAGACGAGATCAATGTCATACTCGTCGGCGTCGTTTAGTGGCTTCACCATCGTGCCGAGCCGGAACGATCCCTGCGGATAGATGTCCGGTTCGTATTTGGCCAGTTCGGAGTCTTCCTGAGCCAGCCATTCACCGACATCCGAATATCGAACGACGGCGTCTTCATACATGTGAGTGGGGATGTCCAGATCGTCTGCGATGGCCCGCAGCAGATCATTGAGTTCCTGCTTCATTACGATTTGCATTTTGAGCGTCCTTAATGGTTGCTATGAGTAAAGCGGTTCGTACTCCGCTGCTGTGTGAGCTACGAACTTCTCCTGAAAGTTGGGCATCAGTATCCGGCTGACGTGTGCGGCTTTGCCGACGAGGTCTTCGGCCTTGTGAACGCCGTCCAGCGAGAATTCATCGGACGCGACCTTCGGGTTCCATCGTTCAACGCGATCCCTGCCGAGCAGGAACGACGCCTGATTGTGAACGCCGATGCTTTGGCCTCGCATGATTACGTCGGGGGCCGCTTTCGCCCATGACAACAAACCGCCGCCATCCAGTGTCTTCTGTCGATGGTTCACTGCGTCAGAAGTGCCAACGCTGAAAACGTGGATCGCATCGAGGGGGACGTCCAGCGTGCCGTAGGCTTCGACGACGCCGACCATTGTCGGGTTATTGGCCCACACGCCACCGTCGATCAGTCGTAAACTGTCAACGTGCCGAGAACACGGGAAGAACGTCGGTGCCGCACTGGTCGAGAGAGCGACCTTCCACAGCGGAACTTTCCAATCCCGTTTCAGCCGTTCAGCGTGCGGTGTGCGAAAGATGTAAACGTCGTCTTCGCCCAGATTGTAGGACGGGATCACAACCCGCTTTTTGCATTCGGCGATGCGTTTGTCTTTGAAGCACGTCTCAAGGGCTGCTTTCAGTGGTTCCTGAGAGTATTTCCTCTTGAACCAGTGCCGCCAGTTCGCTCGGAATCCGGTCGGAAAAATCTGCGGCCCCTTCGACAGATAGAACTCAACGATTTCTCGCGGACGCATTCCGATGCTGAGGCCAAGAGCGATGATGCCGCCCGTCGATGTGCCGGTTATCAAATCGAAGTGATCGATGACATTGATGTTGAGATCGTCTTCGATGGCCGAAAGCACCGCCGCTGAAAACAAGCCTTTGATTCCGCCTCCATCAAGAGAAAGTATCTGAAACCGTTGGTTATCCATGAACTACAACTCCCCTTTGAAGGCACGTTGGACGAGGGAGTTGAAGAGGGCGTCTACGCCAGCCTCTACTTTCTGCTGGTCTTCACGCAGCGTTTTTACTTGCTCCACTGCATGTGCAAACTCTTCTTGGAGCGGCAACGGAGGAACCAAGATCCCAATTCCCTTCAGCTTGGTCACATTGATGCCTGCCATGATGGCTCCAGAACTGACTAGACGAATCTGATGTTCCACATCGCGACTCAAGGTCAGCTGCCACGATGCAAACTCTGGAAGGCACTGCGATTGATCCAGCCGGATCCGCAATAGGTCAGAATGCATTACCCCAACTGGTAGGTGGCTGGGATACACTGAGCAATTGCCGACCGTTCCCTTTCTCGTCATGACAATGTCGCCAGCAATCAATGAATAACCGCTTAGGTCTTCCGCCTTTTCCTCCGAGACAAACTCGTTAGTTGGCACGTCGAACTTGCGATTGACGTGCGGAATCCCCCACAGCGGAACTCCTTCATGTGTGTATTCGCCCTTCGACAACTGAGTTCCAAAAGGACCGCATTTAATTCCGTCATCGCCGTCCGCTAACGCTGAAAGTACGACGCGTCGATAGTTGTGCGGATTAAGAGCTGGGTCGCCAAACAACTCAATGAAGATAGACGGGATCAACGCCTCGCGTTGAGTCGAAGCGTTTTGCCGTTTGCGGCGGATGGCGTCGGCTTTGTCGAGGATGTCGGCGATTCGCTTCTGCTCTGCAAGCGGAGGTAGCGGAAAACTGTAAGCGAGGAGTGTCGGACGGTTCAGCTTTGGAATGTTGGTGCGTGTCGAATGCTTCGCAGCATAGGCAAGGAAGTGCTTTGACCGGAGCACGTAGACCAGAAAGCGTTTGTCGATCTCACCGTTGACCGGACGGATCGGATAGATGTCGGCACTGCAAATTCCCTCGAAGTCAGGTGTGGCGACCTTGTTGAGATTCGGACGAATCTTGGAATAAAGAACGTGACTGTCATCAAACACGTATTTTCCACTCTTCAGACCTAATTCCGCTGCGGTCTGTGTGCCACTAATTCGCCCCGTATGCGGCTCGATGTTCTCACCGCCAACGTGCGGCATCGAGGAATATGGTTCGTCACGCGGATCGACTTGGCCTGACGCGACCTCGATGAGTTCGCCCAGTGGTCGTTCAGTGAACTGCAATTTCATCCGAGCATCGCCTCCAGTTTTCTTGAAGGCGCATGTTCAACCGCAGAGGTTGCGGAGGTACGCAGAGGTTTGGGCTGCGTTTGCGATCGTTCTTCCTCCGCGAAACTCTGCGTTCTCTGCGGTTCAATCATTGTTTCCGTCCGCGTCTTCATTCGACGTAAACTCTTCGTTGGTCATTGGTTAGCGGTGGATGTCACAGCTTGTCATAGCTCGGCGTCACAGCCCGTCACAGCTCCCGCAGGCCGTAGTGGCGATTGGGGTCGGTGGCGCTGGCGGTTCGGTCCTCGATCAGTTCCAAATCTGCCAGCCGCTTCAAATCTCGTTGCAGACTGCGGCGATTGGTGTCCGGGCAAAGCTGCTCGAAATCGCCGATGTTCATCGTTTCGAACTCCAACAGGTAGGTGAGCGCAGCCGATTGCCGTTCGTTCAACTTGTGTTGCTTCGCTAATACGTCCGCCTTGATCACCCGCGTGCCCCGATCGACCGTTTCCTGCATCTGCGTGGCCAGGCCGGTGGTGAAGAACTCCAGCCAGCCGGTCAGGTCCATGCTCGCATCACGAACTCCCTGAATTGCGTCGTAGAAGGCTCGCCGGTCGCGGTCGTAGAATTCGCTGATCGTGAACAGCCGTTTGAAGTCGTAACCGCTACGGTACAGGCACAGAGTCGAAAGCAATCGCGAGGTACGGCCATTGCCGTCAACGAAGGGATGGATGTGGACCAACTGAAACTGGGCGACGGCGGCGACCAGCACCGGATGAATGTCGGACTCGTCATTCAACCATTCGACCAATTGCGTCATCAATGCGGGAACGTCGCCCCACGGCGGCGGTCTGTAGATGACTTCACCGGTTTGGCTGTTGGCAACCATATTCTGAATTTGACGATACTCGCCCGGACGTCCTTCATTCCCCCGCACACCATCGACCAGACGCCGGTGAATCTCGCGAATCACCGATTCGGTCAGAGGCGATCCGCTGAGCAGATATTCGGAGACGAGCTCAAATGCGTCACGATAGTTCAGCAACTCGCGAACATCGTCATTGGACGCCTCGGGGACAGTGTTGCCAGCCAGAAGCTGCTTCGATTGTTCGAGCGTTAACTGCGTGCCTTCGATGTGCGTGGTGTGATGGGCTTCGAGCAACAACGCTCGCTGGCTCATTTGCGTGATCCACTGATCGGACAGAGTCGCGGCCTGCAGGAATCCTCGTGCCCGCTCGATGACGGTCAGGTCACGAGTGATGGCATTGGTGATGGTGAATTGTGGCTGGAATTGGGTCATCCGAGCATCGCCTCCAGTTCTTTCAAGTCCCTGGCGATCTCTTTTTCGAGCTTCTTGAGACGCCCGATGATGATCCTGGGCGGGTCGTACTCGATTTCTTCGTGGACGATTTCCTTGTACCGATTGATGGACAGGTCATAGGCGTTGTCAGCCAACTCGGACTTCGGCACGAAGAACGCATTGGCCGTGCGGTCTTTGAAATGCTTCTTGCCGTTGCCTCCGTTCCATTTCGGCCACGCTTCGCGTAGCAGGTCCAAATCCTGCCAGTCGTCGGCTGCACCGATCTTGTCCCGTTTGTCGTCCAGCGTCTTTCCGTCCGCCTGTACGTCGAAGAAGAACACATCTTCCGTCTGACCGCCCTTGGTGAAGAGCAGGATCGCTGTGCTGACACCGGCGTAGGGTTTGAAGACACCGGACGGAAGTTTGATGACGGCTTCCAACTGATTCTCTTCGATCAGCATCTTCCGCAGCATCTTGTGAGCCTTGGACGAGCCGAACGTCACGCCATCCGGGACAATGACGGCACAGCGTCCGCCCAGCTTCAGCATCCGCAGCATCAGGACCAGAAACAGCAGTTCGGTTTTTTTCGTTTTGACTTTGCCGGTCAGCGACTTGTGGACATCCTCTTCGTCCAGCGATCCCTTGAACGGCGGATTGGCGAGGATCAGGTCAAAGGCGTCTTCGGCCCAACGGCAGGTTTCCTTGCGTTCGGTGAAGTTGGTGCTGAGCGTGTCCTGATAGTTGATGTCGGGCGTGTCGATTTCGTGCAGCATCATGTTCATCGCGGCAATGCGGAGCATCGTCACGTCGAAATCGAAGCCGTGGAACATGTCGCTCTTGATGTGCTTCCACTGCGACGGCTCGATCAGGTCGCCCATGTAGGTCTTTTCGCCGGTTTCTTCATCAACGTGGATGCCGTCCGGCGAACTGTGCCGCTTTCGCAGACCTTCCATAAACCGCACAAGGAATCCGGCAGTCCCACAGGCGGGATCGCCGACCGTCCACGTCAGGGCCTGGTCTTCATTGCCTTCCAGAACCAGATCGACCATCACGTCGATAATGTGTCGCGGCGTGCGGAACTGGCCGTTGATGCCCGCCGTCGTCAACTTGCTCAGCAGGTATTCATACAGATCGCCCTTGGTATCGCCCTGAGTCAGCGGCAGGGCGTCGATCATGTTGATGGCCGAGATCAACAGCGACGGCTTGTTGATCATTAGCGTGGCGTCCTTCATGTACTGATTGAAGGTGTTCCCTGGCCCGTCGCTCGGTTCGGTTTCGTCTTCCTGTCCCAACTGACGGAAATGAGGAAAGACTTCGTCACGAACGATCCGCAGCACTTTCTCGGCGTCCGCTTCCTGCTTCAGTCGGCTCCAGCGAAGATGTTGTTTGTCGCGAGGGAAGTAGACGCCGGGAAACGGTTTGTTCTTGTGTTTGCGGGACCACTTCTTCTCTTCTGTGCTTTCCCGCATGTCGAGCAACCGAGCAAACATCAGGAACGAAATCTGTTCGATGACGGTCAGCGGGTTGGTGATCCCGCCCGTCCAGAACTCTTCCCACAGTTTGTCGATTTTGCTGCGAAGCTGGCCGGTAATCATGATTCGTTGTCCTCACTTCCTTGCGGCTGGAATGTGCCGATGATGTCAAACAGTTCGTTGGCCAGTGCCGGATCGAACAGGCCATCCAGGCTGTCGGTGTGCAGCGTGGTAAACGGCGGCTCATAGAGGTCGTCGGTCTGGATCGAGCCGTATTTGGCGATGTGATTTTGCAGCAGGTCCAGAAACTTGATCTGGTGCGAAGCCAGATTGGGATGGGCCTGCACGAACTCGGTAAACCGTTCGCGAACGGCCTCGCCATCCATCCCGATGATTTCGCGGATCGCCTGATCCAGCGATTCGGCCTGCTGGAAGTAATCCATCAGGTCGTGCAGATCGAGGCCCGGCTCCTGAGTCAGTACCAGTGAGCACAGGTCTTCCAGATCGGTGTCGGTCACAGGCTGGCCGAGTCGAATCTTTCGCAGTGTTTCGTTCTGGTCGATGATGGCCTGCAGAGCGTTGTTGACCCGGTTCCGGTAAGCCCGCATGTCCAGATCGTCGAGTCTGTCCAAGCGGACTTTGTGCCGGTTGTGTTCGATCTGAGATTCGTCTTCCTTCACGTCGATGACGATGGGATCGCGTTTGGTCACTTCACCTTTGCGGCGGAATTGAACGACTCCACGCAACTGGTCACGAATCTCTTCCAGCGAGCCAACCGTGACTTCATCCCAAAACTCGTCGCTCTTGACGCGTTCGATGACCGGCAGCTTGACCCTCACCTGAGACAGATTGATCTGCAGACTGCCGATCCAGTTGCGGACTTCGTCACGCAGGTCGGCGAACCTGCCGCCGCCGCGAATCAGTTCGGCCTGAAGTTGAGCGATCAGCCGGTCGAACTTGTAGGCGTCCTCGAACTTGGCGATATCGACCCACTGCATCAGCGGAGCGATATCCTGCTGCAACGTGGCTTTGGTGGCCGCATCGAACTGGCGGACGGTTTCTTCCGACGAAACCGACAACACCTGATTCCACTTCTCTTTGATCGGAATGCTGCCGGTCGGCAGGTCGGCAATCTGTTTGCTGATCAGGCCTGTCGCCAATTCAAACGCCGGATTGTTCTGCTTCTCCAAGGCCACTTCGGCCAGTTGCATTCGAGCTTCAAAGACTCGTTCACACAACGATTTCTGGCGTGTTGGTTCTGCCGGTTTGTAGTCCTGCTCGAACAGCTCGAAGTTGCCCCAATGATCGAAGATCTGGAAATGCGTTTTGTCGAGTCCGTCACCGAACAGGTTTGGGCACAGCCGCGTGCCGCGACCAATCATCTGCCAGAACTTCACGTAGGAATAAACCGGCTTGGCGAACACCAGATTGACGCACTCCGGCACATCAACGCCCGTGTCAAGCATGTCCACCGAGATTGCAATGGTCAGATCGGAGTTGGTGCCGTTGCCTTTGAAGTCATCAATCAATGACTCGGCCCGTGGATCATCGCTGACGATGGTCTGACAGAACTTGCCGCCGTACTGTGGATACATCTCATTGAACAGCTCTTCCATCAGCCGGGCGTGCTTCATGCTGCGGGCGAAGATGATGGTCTTGCCCAGCCGACTGCCCACGCGAATGCCGTTGTCCATCAGATTTCGCAGGATGATTCTGTTCGTGTCCTTGTTGTAGATGATCTTGTCTACCGCACCCTGCTCAAACTCGATGTCCTGCGGCAGCACTTCGTCTTCTTCCAGTTGCCGCCGTTGCTCCTCGGTCATCCTGGAATACTTGATGCCCGTTCGCAGGAACGGGGTCGTGTGCGTATCGACCTCGAAGGGAACCAGATAGCCCTGATCGACCGCCGTGGCGTAGTCGTAATGAGAGGTGGGGTCGCCTTCGTCGCATTCGAAGATGCGGAAGGTGTTGCGGGCAACGAAATCAACCGGCGTGGCGGTCAGTCCAAGCTGGTAGCAGTCGAAGTATTCAAACAGTTGCCGATACCGGTTGTAGAGGCTGCGGTGTGACTCATCGGCAATGATCAGGTCGAAGAAACCGACATCGAAAGACTCGTAGACCTTCATCATGGCCGGATAGGTCGAGAGGAAGATGCGGTCCTTGGTGTTTCCCGCCGAGGCTCCGGTCACATAAGTACGCGGCAGCGAGGGAAGAAACTCGTTGAAGGCGTTGTTGGCCTGCCGCCGCAGTTCTCGACGATCACACAGGAACAGAATCCGTTTGGCCCAATTGGCTTTGATCATGGCATCGCACAGGGATATTGCGACACGCGTCTTGCCCGTGCCGGTGGCCTGAACGATCAATGCCTTGCGTTTCTTTTCCGCGAACTGTTCCACGACGCGGCGAACGGCCTCCAGTTGAAACATCCAGCCCGCGATCTTCGGATTGCCGGCCACTTCGCTGACCGGCTTCCTGGCCGTCCGCTGGAAGTGCATGTGCTGCAGGCTGTCCTTGGAATAGAAGCCGTAGATCTTCCGGGGCGGCTCACCGGCTGAAGGATGATCGTTCCAGATCCACAGGTCATAGCCGTTCGTGTAGAAGATGACCGGACGCTGACCGTGTTCCGCTTCCAACGCGTCGGCATATAGCTCGGCCTGCTTACGGCCTTCGGTGGCGTTCTTGCTGGTGCGTTTGGCTTCCAGCACGGCCAGCGGCTTGCCGTTGTCATCCATCAGGACGTAGTCGGCTCGGCCCTCGCCGGTTTCGGTTGGCTGGCCGCTGAGTTCGTATTCCTTCTTGACCTCATCCGTGTCGGTCAGCCCCTTGCCGACATCCCAGCCTTCGTCGGCGAGCATCTGGTCGATCAGATAGTTGCGAGTTTCTTCCTCGTTGAACGCCAGCGGGTCAACGGATTGCAACTGATGCGTCGCCTGCATGGCGGCTTCGAGTGCCGCCTGACGTTCCTCAGCCGTTGCTTCAGCCTGATCGGCTCGCCAGCGTTCCTGTTCAAGATCGGTAAGGAGTTTCTGAAGCTGCGATTCCTGAGCCGCGACCCGCTCCAGAATGGCTCGCTTTTCTCGTCGCTGCTTGAATCCTTCGACGCCACCCTCTGGCGGTTCGACATATTCCGGACAATCCGCTGCGGTTCCGCCCGCGAAGTTCACATGCAGCCAGCGACCAATGTTGTAGGCTTCGCGAACCAACCTCAGAGCTGTCGTCGTATCGCCCCGATTGCCGTGAGCGGCGTTGTTGCCTTCCATGCGAAGAGCATGGAGTTTGGAAAGAATGACTTCAGGAACAACGTCCTTGAACGGCTGGTTGTTGAGCAGGTCGTTGAGATTGGCCCGGAATGGTTTCGGCAGTCGTTGCTGATGATGAATCCATTCGACCACCTGCTCGCAGAACACCCGCAGTTTGGAAATCGAGCCAACCGGATCGGGATGGGCATACGTCTCGGCAAAACCGCCAAGCCCAGCCAGCTCCGGCCACTTCGGTCGCAGAAACTCGAAGTTGATCGATTTCATTGTCAGGTACAAATTCCGTTGCATGGATTGCGGCTTAGGCAACTTGCGTGCCAAACCGATTCTGTCGCTGGCGTGGAGGCTGCTGTTGTGTCTGTCATTTGGTCTTCGGCACCTTGACTTTCAGTCGCTTGAGCTGGGCGTCCAGTGTCTGGTAACTGGACATCCCGAGTAGTTCAGCGGCCCGCGTCTTGACGCCCTCGGCCTCGGTCATCGCCCGCTCCAAATACCGGCGATTTACGTCTTCCATGAGCTTTTGCAGACAGAATCCGTTGCCAAGTTCCCGATCGAAAAGTCCCGACGAGTTCCCCGGAACGTCTGCAATTGCTGACCTGAGATCAGCGACGTCAATCGTGTCGCCCTCAGACATGACTGCCGCCTCGACCAGTGTGTTTTGAAGCTGCCGGATATTTCCGGGCCACTCGTACGTTCGCACAAATCGTTTTGCGGCATCAGAAAGCGATTTGTCCTCGTACCCTTCTTCGTTGCGGCGGAAATCCTTGTTGATGTCCGCCATGAGTGCTTCGACAAGCTCCGGGATGTCAGATTTCCGACTTCGCAGCGATGGCAGCTTCACTTTGATCACGGCGAGTCGATAGAACAGGTCTTCTCTGAAGTTCCCGTCGTCAACTTCTTTGATCAGGTCGCGATTGGTCGCACTGATGACTCGGACGTCGCTGCTTCGAACGTCACTCGCATCGCCAACAGGCGAGAATTCCCGGTAGCAAGGGCCTTTGCCTTTCGGCGGCTGAAGCACTCGAAGCAACGCGGCTTGCATGGCGGGGCTGCATTCTCCTACTTCATCAAGAAAGACGGTTCCACCGTCTGCCTGCTCGAAGATTCCGGGTTGTCCATCCTTCTTCGAGCCGGTGAACGAGCCTTTGGCGTAGCCGAACAATTGGGCTTCAAGAAGACTCTCGGGGATCGCCGCACAATTGACCCGAATGAACGGCTTCCCTTTTCGTTTGCTGGCTTCGTGAATTGCTTCGGCAAACAGTTCTTTTCCCGTGCCCGGATCGCCAAGAATCAAGACGGGTACGTCCCGAGTCGCAGCCTTGGCGGCACGTCCGGCCGCTAGTTTGAGCGCCTTACTCGATCCTGAGATCTTCGTGAATCCTTCGATTTCTTTGGGCGCAGCGGTCGCAAGGTGTTGAAGGTTGGCGTCAGGAACTGTGGCGAGGTCTGAAGCGAAGCCAGCGACGACATCGAAGGGTACGACCGACTCGCGGACCTCATCCTTGTAGGTCTGCCAGAAAACGGCGTCATATCGCGATTTCCCGAGGAGAATCCAAGTGGCGGCCATCGACGGAGTGCCGGGCGTCAGCAGAAAGTTGTATTCCGTGTCCGTCTTTTCAACCTTTTCAAGGACGCTGTTCGCGGCGTCAAGGATCTGCCCGTAATCGCTCGGGTCTTTCAAACTGACCTCGTGCATTGCGACGCCGTAGCCAAGCCAGTCCAGATACAGCTTTCTTAGCCACTTCGAAAAGTCTCCCAGCAGGTGAACCTCGTCAAAGTCCTCCCGCTTCTTGCCGAGAAACGTCTTGATTGGACCGTTCTGTTTCCAGAGCGGCAGCTTTCGGTCGATTTTCAGCGCAGCCAGAACCCGTTTCTGCAGCTTTTCATCGCCCTCGGCTGCAGCCGACAGCAAATCGTTGTGGCCGATCCAGGAAACAAGTATTCGCCTTACCGGCATTTGTAACTCCATTTGTGCGTGACACAAACCGCATTGTACCGCAAATGTCGCTTTTGGGAAGGCGACACACGAAATACCGCCTGTTGCAAGGCCGACAGGGCGATTTTGGACTCTGTCACGGCGAATGCGTTAGGAGCGATCAGAACTCACAAGGGACTTCGAGGAATCAAAGCAAGATCGCTTCTGCCGCAACTGTTGAGCCGCTCACCATTTCGCTGACCATTACTGATGCCGAGTGCATCACGGAACTTCGCGCTCGTGAACCCGGTCCCGAGAGCGACGTCTTTGCACTTTCAGCGCTGCGTGTTGGTGTCCTCTCGCTCCGTCCGTGAAGCGGCTGGCGTTGTCGATCGAGAGGGGTTGCGCAACGGAGGCGATCGACTCATCGAGTCCCTGAACTCGATCCAGACGATGGCCACAACGGTCAAGAACAACGGCGAGAAGATCGGTAAGCAGGCCGCCAAGCTTCTTGCCGACGTCACGGTCCAGCTCGACGTAATCGATCAGCATGTTGCCGGTCTGTCGTAGCGATCGCGAACGGAACACCATTCTAGATAGGTATGCGCACGGCGAACTGCAGGCACCGGAAGCCAGCAGGCCGGATCCAGGAGCGGAGCGATGCTGATCCGGCAACGCCGCAGGGACGCGGCAGTCGACTACAGGTTGTTCTTCCTGTGTCGTTCTTCTCGCCGGCGTTCAGCAATCGTCCATCGGTGCTGCGGCTGCTGCCGCAGTCACGTGTCCGGCAGAAGCGACTCCGCAGAAACACCCCGCAGCTATTTTTTCAGCAGAAGCAGGAGCATGACGACGGGCGTTTTCGTCCGAATGCTGTGCTTCAGCTCCGGT